>CAZGVV010000039.1:0-19484 GCA_964529155.1 uncultured Rickettsiales bacterium | reverse complement strand
GCTTCATCATCCAATTATTTTCCACTCTCGTGAAAAGCAGGAGCTTGCTACATGACCGCCGTACACTTTTCGCAAACACCTCTGCATAATCCTATCGATGTTGCAGAACTTGTCGTAATGGATCGCGATTGGGCATTCGATCGTCTTGATGACGGCGAACTCGTCGCGGAAATTTCTGGCACATGGTGTTCGTACCGATTGTGGTTTGCATGGCAGGAAGATCTGGGCGGCTTATCGCTGGCATGTTCATTTGGTGCAAAGTTGCAGCGCCACGCATTGCCAAAAGCGCACGCATTGCTTTCCTTGGTGAACGATAAAATGTGGCTTGGGCACTTCGCCATGTCCGGTGATGATGCATCGATCGCGTTCCGCCACTCGTTGTTGATTCGTGACGGTGCAGGCACTAACGCAGAACAGATCCAGGCGTTGCTTGATATTGCAGTCCAAGAGTGTGAACGGTTTTATCCGGCCTTCCAGGCCGTGATCTGGGGAGGAAAATCTCCCGCAGAGGCGATTGAGATTGCCCTGTTTGAGACGATTGCGGAAGCGTAAGTGAGTAATGAAATGATGCGTCAAGGGTGAAATTCTTTTTAGTACTTCACCCTTCACGCATCACTGTTCACACTTCTTGTGCTACTCTACTTATCCAGCTTTACTCCCCACACGATATGGCGTAACCCATTGCTATGATCAATGTATTGTTAGTTGGCTGCGGGAAAATGGGGGGTGCCCTTCGGGCGCGCTGGGCTGAGCTTGCCGATATTTCCCTCTCTACCATTGAACCTAATGGCGGTCATTACACAGCGCTTGCCGGGGTGTCGGCGCATTATGTGCCGGATCTGATTTTATTTGCCGTGAAACCCCAGTCATTGGATGAGCTGCTACCGGAATATCTGGCGCGGTTTGGCACGCGGTCGTTGTATGTTTCCATCGCTGCCGGAAAAACCTTGGAGTATTATGCCGATCAGTTAGGGAAACGAGCGAGGATTATCCGGGCGATGCCCAATACACCGGCAATGGTAGGAGCGGGTATGACTGTGTTGGTGGCCAATGAGCAGGCAAGCGTGGCCGACCGCGCGCTTAGTGAGCGCTTATTTAATGCCGTGGGAAAAACATTGTGGCTTGAGGATGAAGTAACAATGCATGCGGTGACGGCGCTTTCAGGCAGTGGACCGGCCTATGTATTTTTATTTATGGAAGCGCTGCATGATGCAGGCGTGCAACTCGGATTGTCTTCCGAGGTGGCAACGCAGCTGGCGATTGAAACAGTTGCCGGCGCGGGTGCATTGGCGAGAGTGGATAAAGATTTTGTGCAGCTTCGGCAAAACGTAACCAGTCCTGGCGGAACAACAGAGGCGGCGTTGAGCCTGCTGATGGAGGGTAACGCCCTAAAAAATTTATTGCAGCAAGCCATGACCCAGGCGACAGTGCGGTCGGAAGCGCTGGGAGGGAAGTGAGGCGTTTAGGGCTGAAAACTTCTACTCTAATCCCCAATTTCTAGCCCCTAATCCCTCTTTTATTGCACTGCACAAAAATGCTTGACTGCCCGCAGTGGCTGTGACATATTCCCGCTTGCGCATACATTTTTTTATTAACACGCATTCAGGAGACCTGCCATGAACTCGCCTTATGCTTTTGCCGACATTTTCAAGAATTCATTTGATCTGAGCCAGCTGATCAACACTCAGCGCCGCAACATCGAAGCCTTTACCGCTGCCAACCAGGCCGTAGTAGAAGGCGCACAAGCAATTTCCCGTCGCCAGGCTGAAGTGCTGCGCGAACAGGTGGAACAAGGCTTGAAAGCCTCCCGTGATATGATGACCGGTGGTGCACCAGAAGCAAACATCAGCAAACAAGCTGAATTTGCAAAATCCATGTTTGAAAACGCCTTGTCCAACGTACGCGAAGTAACGGAAATGGTCACCAAATCCAGCTTCGAAGCGTTTGACCTGCTTAACAAACGCGCCAGCGAATCGCTGGAAGAAATCACCCGCGCCGGTGGCCAAGCCGTCAACGCTGCTCAAAGTGCCGCGTCGCAATTCAAGAAAAGCAACAAAGCATAAGCTTTGCTTGTTTGACAATACGAAAAAGGGGAGCCGGCTGGCTCCCCTTTTTTTAGAATCTGTATGGTATGACGCTTCTATCGGCGGGCACTCTTAGGTGAGGGAAGCTTAAGAGGAAGATAATTTGGAAGTGTGATAACTGGCTCTGAGTCCTTATCGCTAGATAGCGGAAACGACTCATAGACATTGTTTTTAAATTTTACCCTGGCAATACTATCCTTAATATTCTCTGGTGGGTGCCCTAAAATAAATGCTGAGGTAATGATTTTTCCCGTTTCGTCTTTAGCGCATAATTCAGTGCCCGAGCATTGCTTTCCTTCAAAAGATATATTTAATCGATGGCTTAATTCTATCGTGTTTTTTGTCGGTAAATTGACGTATACCCAGTCAGCGCTTGGTTTTTTCATAACGAAATTAGATTGATTTTTAAATAGGTTGCCCAGATCATTGGGTGGGCAATCAAAATTTGTAATCTTTTGCGGATATTACATATTTATTACAATTGTATTTGTAATTTATTTTAAGCTATTCCATCCATTTTGCATATGCTTCTGCCACCCCGGATACCCGGCGGTCTACGGCATCGCCAGCCAGCGCAATGGTGTTGCCAGACAAGGTCAGGCTTAGGGCTTTTTTCTCCAGAATGAGTGCGGTGCGAGGCAATATGCCAGGGAGCCCGCCGGTGACGTGGTAAGATAAATTGCCGCAGGTGCCGACCAGTCGTGCCCAATGGCGGCCGCGTTCATTTACCAGCTTCAGCACCGGCGTTTCGTCGCGCAGCTTATATTGGTAACGGTGGTAGAGAGCGAGGCCTAGTTGCGCGCGTTCGCGGTGAGTGATGCCGGTGAAGGAGGAGAACAGCACGCGCTCCATGGCCCATTCCGCGCGGTATTCCGGGTGGATGTGATGGGCGAGTTCGCATAACAGCGAAAAGGCACGGCGGAGGCGATGTTCGCCCGGTTGCTCATTGGTAAAAAGCGGGGCCGTCCAGGCCATGAGTTCATCGGCATAATTCATCATGCGTGATTTGCGCCCTGCCATGTCCAGGCAGGCGGAAAGCAGCGGGTCCTGCATACGTAAATCGGGGGGCAGCATTTCATATAAATAACCCTCGCGGATGCCGCTACCGCTGAATACTATTTTTTCCGGCGCAATCATATCCAGTAAACGTGCCAGCAACATAGCGGCGGGAGGAATAGCATTTGCGCGGCGGGTGGGTAATCCGTTGAGTTTCTCCAACTTGTCGAGATCCATCTCTGCGAGGGTATGAGCGAATTCGGCCATGGTTTTGGCGCCCACGGCATATTCGTGCAGAATACGTAGTGGGTAGGTAGTGGTGTGCATATGGAGTTTTGCGATGGCACGGAACGAACCGCCAATAGCATAAAAATGTTTTGGTGAATGGCCCGCGAGCCAATCGGCGTTTTTTAATTCACGCTCAATGGTTTTCCGCATTTCTCCGCGCGAACCACCGCATTGATCCAGCAAGCGCAGCGGGCCAAGGGGCAGGGTGTTTTGCTCCATGAGTCTGGGGCCGTCCAGCCGCACTACTTCCATGCTGCCACCGCCCAGATCCGCTGAAATACCGGAGGGCTGGTAAATAGCAGCGCAGATACCATATGCGCCTAGTTTCGCTTCGCGTTCACCGGAAATGATGTCTACACGAATGCCGTGTTCTTTTTCCAGTGCACGGGCAAAATTCTTGCCGTCAGTGGCATCGCGGACGGCGGCGGTGGCCATGACATGCACTTCGCCTGCGCCCATGGCTTTTGCCAGCGCTAAAAAACGGCGGACTGCTTCGGCGGCAGCGCCCACCCCGTTTGGGTTCAATACACCGCTGGTGGCCAGGCCTTTGCCGAGCTGGCACATGACCTTTTCATTATAAAGCGGCACGGCGGCGCGTTTTAGCTGATCGTATACCACCAAGCGCAATGAATTGGACCCAATGTCCAAAATGGCGATGCGGGTGTCGTTAAAGCTGTCGGTGGTGGGATCTAATGAAGAGGGGCGGGGCATGGCGATTCTATAGCAGGAGTGGGGGGTTTAGGGAACAAACTTAGTTTTTTTCTATTTTACGATCTGGTTTATAGCGCAACATCTGAGTGGATTTCATTTTTTCCAAGGCTTTGCCGCGGCCGGAAAGGCTGGGATTGGTGATGAAATAGGCGTGGGCGGAGAAGCCGTTTTCGCTGACGGTCAGGCGTTTATAGCTGCCATCGGGTTGCATGATCCAGCTGTTGGTTTCGTCTTTTAGATTCGCCATCATGATCTGGCCGAGGATTTGCTCATGGACGGTGGGATTTTCGATCGGGACCATGACTTCTACGCGCCAGTCGAAATTGCGGGGCATCCAGTCGGCGGAGCCGATATAAATTTTTGCTTCCGGTGAGGGCATGGGGTGGCCATTGGCGAAGCAGTAAATGCGCGCGTGCTCCAAGAAGCGGCCCACAATACTTTTGACACGGATGTTTTCTGAGAGTCCGGCGATGCCAGGTTTTAAACAGCAAATGCCGCGCACTACGAGTTCGATGACTACGCCTGCTTGCGAAGCCTCATAAAGCGCGTCGATGATGACGGAATCAACCAATGCATTCATTTTGGCCCACACACCAGCTGGTTTTCCGGCGCGGGCATTTTCGGTTTCCTGTTCGATGAGTTGCAACAATTTCTGACGCATGGTGCGCGGTGCTGCGGCGAGTTTACGAAAGGCACGCGGTGCGGCGTAGCCGGTGACGAAATTAAAGAGATAAGCGGCGTCACGGCACAAAGCGGGGTCGGACGTAAAGAAGGATAAATCGGTGTAGATTTGCGCGGTGGCGGGGTGGTAATTGCCGGTGCCGAAATGGACGTAAGACACCAATTGGCCGTTTTCCCGTCGGGTGACGAGGGTGACTTTGGCGTGGGTTTTGAGCGAGACGAAGCCGTAGACCACTTGCGCGCCGGCGCGTTCCAGATCGCGTGCCCATTTGATGTTGGCTTCCTCATCAAAACGGGCTTTGAGTTCTACCAGTGCGGTGACGGATTTGCCGGCCTCTGCTGCTTCGATGAGTGCGCGAACAATGGGAGAATCGCGGCTGGTGCGATATAAAGTTTGTTTGATCGACACTACATGCGGGTCAGCGGCAGCCTGACGGAGGAATTGCAGTACCACGTCAAATGTTTCAAAGGGATGGTGAACAACAATGTCTTTGGATGCGATAGCGGCGAAGCAATCGCCACCAAAATCATTGATACGCTCCGGGAAGCGTGGGGAGAAAGGAGGGTATTTGAGTGCCGCCGGACCTTGCTCACATATTTCGCGCAAATGGGTGAGGCCAAGTAAGCCCGGCAGGATCAACACGTCATCTTCTTCCACATGCATTTGCTCTGCAACTAAACGCACTAACTCTTCGGGAGCAGGAGACATGAAGCGGATGCGAATAACACGGCCACGGCGGCGTTGTTTTACCGCGCGTTCAAAGTCGCGGACGAAATCGTCGGCGTCATCTTCTAAATCCAGTTCACTGTCGCGCACAATGCGAAACATCGCTTGCGCGGTGAGGGTAAAGCCAGGGAATAAGGCGTCGAGGAAAAAGATGATGACTTCTTCCATCAACACGAAGCGCAATGTTTTACCCGGTATGGGTATGAAGCGTGGCAAGGTGGGCGGAAGTGGTACAATGGCTGTGTGCTCCGGCCCGCCGGATTGTTCATGCAGGCGAAGCACCAATGCCATACCCAGGTTGGGTAAAAATGGAAACGGATGCGCGGGGTCTATGGCGATGGGGGTCAGTGCCGGGAACATGTTGTCGAGGAAATAAGTGGCAAGCCATGCGCGGTCACGCGGTGTTAGGTCACGTGGGCTATAAAGATCTATATGTGCTTTTTGCAGTGCTTCTTTCAATTCATTCCAGCAGCGATTTTGTCGCTCGATCAGTTGAATGGTGCGGTTGTGAACAATTTTAAGTTCTTCCTGTGGCAGGAAACCATCCAGGCTGGTTTGTGCAACGCCGCGTGTGACGTAATCTTTAAGTCCGGCGACGCGCACCATGTAGAACTCATCCAGATTGGATGCGGATATGGCGAGGAAGTTTAGGCGCTCCAAAAGTGGGTTGGCAATATTGGATGCTTCATCGAGCACACGAAAATTGAACGCAAGCCAGGAAAGCTCACGGTTAAGGTAGCGGTCAGGCGGGAGGTTGGGTGACAAATCGGCCATGAGCTGGATGACAAGAGGAATGTTTCATTATAGCATAGGCCCATGGGCGTTAAAACTCTCTTACTACTTCGGCATGCGAAAGCTATAACCGGCGCGGAAATGGCTGATATTGAGCGCCCTTTGGCTGAACGCGGGGTGGCGCAGGCGGTGGCGCTTGGGAAAATGCTGGTGGAATGGGGGGTTATGCCTTCGCGCGTGTGGTGTTCCACCGCCCGCAGAACCCGTCAAACATGGGAAGGGCTGAGTGGTGCATTTGCTTCTCCACCTGCCGTTGAATACCGTGATGCGCTGTATTCGGTGACACAGGCTGGGATGCTGGATTTAATTCAGGAAACCGATGTTGAGTCCCTGATGGTGGTTGCGCATAACCCGACCTTGCACCAATTGGCAGCGGCGCTTGCTGGAAGTGGCGAGCCACGATTGCTGGATGAATTACATATACATTTTCCGCCTTGTACATTAGCAGAAATTGCTTTTGACGAAGGCGTGGAAGAAGGCGCGGGTCGATTAGTGCGTTTTGTGGTATCTGGGCAGTAATTACTGCTGTTTATTCCGTAATTTTCCGAGTGCTTCACCCATGCGGCGCAAACTTTGGCTGCAGTCGTCGCGGGGTATGATGACTTCGATGATAAACATGTCATCGGTTGCTGCTGCTTCGGTGAGGGCGGCTTCGAGTTGGCCTTTGGTTTCAACGCGCACGGAGCGACCATAGCCGATGAGGTCGGTGATTTTGGTGTAATTCCAGCGGCGGATATTGTTGAATGGGCCGTCTACAATATGGCGTTGTGTGCCGTAACCATCATTGTTGAGGATGCATACTACCGGTTTCATGCCGTATTTGGAAGCGGTAGAAAGTTCGATGCCGGTCATTTGGAATGCACCATCACCGACGATTACATAGGTGCGGCTATCGGGAAGCGCAGCCATGGCGCCGATGGCGGCAGGCACGGCAAAACCCATGGAAAGATAATAGGCATCAGACAGAAAGCGATTGCGTTTGGTGGTGCGCAGGCTCATGGCACCAAGAAGCGAGTCGCCGGTGTCACAGATGACGGTGGCATCCTCGGGTAATTTCAGGCCGAATACGCGGAAGAACGTTTCCGCATCCAGCATTTCACCGCGCTCAATGTCGGTAAGTGGTTTGAGGGCGATGCGTGGGTTTGGATTGGTGAATTGTTTGGGGGCGATGGTAGCCTGGCAGAGGCCTTCCAGAAAATCTTTGAACAGGACGCGGTCGTAGCTATGCAAGCCGATGCGCGTTTCTTCGGTGGTGGCAAGGATAGTGTTTTTGCGGTGAAGTGTGGCGGTATTGAGCCCGAGGAACACATCGGTAATAAATGCGCCGAGCAGGATAACGCAATCGCTTTTTTCGATGTATTCTTGTACCGGCGCTTCGGACAGGCCGCCACTGTAGACGCCGATGTAAAGCGGATTGGTTTCCGAAATGACGCTTTTGGAAAGGAGCGTAGCGGCAATGGGGATATTGAATTTTCGTGCAATATCTACCGCGATATCAGTCAGTCCGTGGCGATGCAGTTCGATATCAGCCACGATTACCGGGCGTTCGGCGCGGGTGAGGCGTTCAATGGCTTCGGCGAGCGCCGCTTCCAGATTTTCGCGGTCACTTTCCGGTGCTGGTAGATTGCGCAGGGTTGGCGGACGGCAGGGCATGTCCACCACGTCATAGGGAATTTCAATATAACCGGGGCGGCATTGGGCAATAACAGCTTCCACCACGCGAACAATTTCATCGGCTGCGCGATCAGGCTCCAATAATACGGTATTGGCACAGGTGACTTCTTCAAAGATGCGGCGCTGGGTATCAAAGGTGCGCACCTTATGGTGCAGCAGCGGGTCCAGCTTGCGGTCATTATGCGAAGGACCGCCGGAGATGACGATGACGGGGCTTTTTTCAGCATAGGCGCAGGCGATGGAGTTGAGCATGTTGAGGCCACCAACGCAGTAGGTGACAATAGCAAGCCCCAAGCCTTGCGTGCGGGCGTAACCGTCTGCGGCAAAGCCGACCGAGGGTTCGTGGGTGAGGGTGTAGAGATCAATCTTCGATTGCTCTAGCCAGCGGAAGGTGGGAAGCGCAAAGTCGCCGGGGATGCCGAAGGCAGCATGGACGCCTTTGCTGTAGAGGTATTCGAAGAGAAATTCACCGATAGTTTGGGTCATGGGTCCGCAATATATCGTGTTTAAATCCATCTGTCATGCTGAACTAGAGGATTGCATTTTTATATAAAAAATACCTACAAAGGTATTTCTCAATTGGGAGGTTGTTATGAAATTCCTTACGATTCAAAATGCTAAGATGCCTGCACTGGGGTTTGGGACCTGGCAGTTACAGGATGCGGATTGTGTGCAGGGGGTGGTTGCGGCATTGGATATTGGGTATCGGCATATTGATACGGCGCAGATTTATGAAAATGAGGCGGAGGTTGGGGCGGCTATTGCACAGGCCGGCGTTGCGCGCGCGGATCTGTTTATTACGACCAAAATCTGGACCAGCAATTATGCCCCGGCACGGGTGGCGGCCTCCATGGAGGAATCACTCAAGAAATTGCGTATGGACTATGTGGATTTGCTGCTGATGCATTGGCCCAATCCTGCCATGCCGCTGGCGCCAACGTTAGACGCGATGCAGAAGCTGATGGCGCAGGGGAAAACAAAAGCGATCGGGGTGAGTAATTTCCCGGTGAGTTTAATGCGTGAGGCAGTAGACGTGTGCAAAGCGCCGGTGGTGTGTAACCAGGTGGAATACCATGCCATGCTGTCGCAACGTGCAGTGCTGGATTATGCGCAGGCGCATGGTATGATCGTGACAGCCTATAGCCCGCTGGCGCGTGGGAAGTTGGCAAATCACCCAGTGCTTGCGGCGATTGGTGAGCAATATGGAAAAACGTCGGGGCAAGTGGCGTTGCGCTGGTTGATTGAACAGCCGGGCGTGGCGGCGATTCCCAAAGCCAAGCACGAGAAAAACGCGCGGGCGAATTTCGCGATTTTTGATTTTGAATTAAGTGAGGAAGATAAGCGGAAGATTGCCGGAATAGGAGGCAATAACCGGCTGATTAACCCGGAATTCGCACCACAATGGGATGCGGCGTAAGATGTCGTGCCGGATCAAGTCCGGCATGGCATTTTATAATAGCCAATTGGGCCTAATGAAATGGCAGGTATAGCCGTTTGGCTCGTTTTGCAGGTAATTTTGGTGGTAGGCTTCTGCTTCGTAAAAAGGCCCGGCGTCTACGACTTCGGTAACAACGTTGCCTGGCCATTTGCCGGAAGCATTGACCGCAGCAATGGTGTCGAGGGCAATGCGTTGTTGTTCTTTATTTAAGGTGAAAATGGCCGAGCGGTATTGCGTGCCGCGGTCATTGCCCTGGCGGTTTTCGGTGGATGGGTCATGGATACGGAAGAAAAATTCCAGCAAGGTACGGTAGGTAAGCTGCGTGGAGTCAAACTGAATTTCCAAGGCTTCGGCGTGATTGGTCTGTCCGGTTTTTATGTCGCCGTAGGTTGGGTTTTGGCTATGGCCGCCGGTATACCCAACCCGGGTATCTATCACGCCCGGCAAATGACGGAATAACTCCTCCATGCCCCAAAAACAGCCGCCAGCAAGAATGGCTTTTTCCGTGGTCATAATGCGTTTTTCATAAATAATGCGGAATATTCGCCGTAGCCTTCGGTTTCTAACTCTTCCTTAGGAATAAAGCGCAATGAGGCGGAATTAATGCAATAGCGGGTGCCGGTTTCTTTTGGACCGTCAGGGAATACGTGGCCAAGGTGGGAGTCTGCGTGTTTTGAGCGCACTTCTGTGCGACGCATACCATGGGCCGTGTCACTGTGTTCGGTGATATGGGCTTGTTCCAGCGGGCGGGAAAAGCTCGGCCAGCCAGTACCGGAATCGTATTTGTCCTGAGAGGAAAATAGCGGCTCGCCCGAGACAATATCTACATAAATACCTTCTCGCTTATTGTTCCAAAACGCATTTTGAAACGGCGGTTCAGTGCCACAGGCTTGGGTGACTTCATGCTGGAGAGGGGCCAGATCCTGAATTTTGGCGGGGTCTTTTTGGTACCTGCGTCTGCTCATGGGAAACTCTACATCATCAAAGATAGTTATAAGATAAGTACATTATTTTTTTATAAAGGGGCAATTCGTATTTTACGGGACTTACCTATAGGAAATTGATGTTAAGTTGCGGCATTAATCATAGGACTGATAAAATAAGTCTTATGAAGGCAATGCGCTATGTACGCTTTTGAAATGCCAAAAATTCTTTCTCTTTCTACGGCAGTTCCACCTTATATTTTAGAACAAAAGGACATCAGCGCGGTTGCAAGGAAGATTTTTGGCGATGAGATGGGCGATTTTTCCCGTTTTTTGCCGGTATATCAAAATGCCGCCATTCACCAGCGTTATTCATGTGTGCCATTGGAGTGGTATGAGCATCCGGCCAGCTTGGCAGAGCGCAATGCACTGTATATTTCCAATGCATTGCAATTATTAGAAGAAGTAGCGGTCAAGGCCGTGATGGCTGCGGGATTGAGCTTTTCCGATATAGATGGACTGATTGTGGTGTCCAGCTCAGGAATTGCAACGCCATCGCTGGATGCATTGCTGATGGAGCGTTTGAAACTGAAGCGCGATATGGAGCGATTGCCTATTTTTGGCTTGGGATGCGCCGGTGGAGTAATGGGGCTGTCACGGGCAGCACAAATGGCCAAAGGTGCGCCGAAGAAGCGGTATCTTTATATGGTGGTTGAATTATGCGGATTGAATTTTCTGCATTCTGACCGCTCAAAAAGCAATATTATCGCCACGGCTTTGTTCGCCGACGGAGCCAGTGCCGCAGTGGTAAGCTGTGAGGGAGAAGGATTGGAAATACGGGGATGGGGTGAGTATACACGCTCTGATTCACTAAATGTAATGGGATGGGACGTAACAAATGCAGGGTTGAAAACGGTTTTTTCGCAAGATATTCCCTCTATAGTGCGTAGTGATATGCGCCAGATTGTTAATGAATTTTTGAGCAATCATGGACGCAATATGGAATCGATTGAAGGATTTTTGTGCCACCCGGGCGGCGCAAAAGTAATGGACGCAATTGAACAGGCATTGGATATGGTGCCGGGAAGCCTAGTGCAATCGCGGCAGATCTTGCGTGATTATGGGAATATGTCGGCCGCTACGGTGATGTTTGTTTTAGAGGAGGCTTTAAAGGAAGCAAAACCAGGTGAATATGTGATGACGGCTTTTGGCCCGGGATTTACAGCGGCTTTGTTATTGGTACACCTGCCATGATCCCGCTTTTTATTATTGTCTTTTTGGTGGTGTTGCAGCGTATAGGCGAACTTATGCTGTCTGCATATAATACACGTCGCCTTAAAGCAGAGGGGGCGATGGAAGTGGGAGCCAAGCATTACCCATTGTTTATTTTCCTGCATGTGAGCTGGCTGATAGCCATTCTGGTTGCTGCGCCTGTAAATGCGGCGCCTAATATGGGGATGTTGGCGGCGTTTATTGTGCTGCAGTTTTGCCGCGTGGCGGTGGTGGTAAATCTGGGACGGTATTGGACGACGCGTATTATTACCCTGCCTGATCGGCCTTTAGTAAAGACGGGTATTTATCGTTATATCAGGCATCCTAATTACCTGGTGGTTGTCGGTGAATTTATCCTTTTGCCAGGAATGTTCGGTGAATGGTGGATTGCAATTATCTGGTCAATAGCTAATGCTTTGTTGCTGGCCTGGCGGATACGGCTTGAAAATGCTGCCCTACGTGAAAGGGCGCTTCATGCACGATAATGCATATATACTTCCTGCATTTTTCAGATTTCGCAAGATAGTGTGTGCGGGATACAGGCGACATATTGGATAACGTAAGTGATAAATATTTGACGATGCGCAGGCGGGTGTGAATGCATTTAATTAGTGAAGCAGCTAGTGGAGCGCTTTGTATTTTTTTTGTATTTCGTTATGAGTCATGCAGTCTTCGGCAACGGAGCAGAAGCTGCAAACATAATGCTCAATGCGCTTTAAATCATGTATGCGAACAGTTGAGCCGTCAACGACAAGTCCTTGTTTGCGGAGTTTAGCTAAGGTGCGAGAGAAAGTCTCCAGCTCCATGCCCAGGCGTGACGCAATAAGAGTTTTGCTATAAGGTAATTCAAAGCTGCTGGGATTGAAATTATAAAGCACGCACAGGCGTTGCATAAAGCAGGCGACTAATTGTGCGGCAGACATGGTGGCCTGATGCTCGGCCTCTACCTTGGCTAAATGCGCTTGCTGGGAGATTAAGGATAAGAGATTAAGGGCAAAAGTAGCATATTTTTTGGCGGATTCCTTTAGCCAGGAGGCGGGAAATTCCAACACCGCGGAATCCTCCACGGGCATTGCATTGATGCGATGGGTGCGACAGGAATCCAGAATTTCGCCTTCACACATGGGTTGGCCATTTTTTAGTAATTCAATGGTTTTCTCATGACCATCCGGGTTGGTCCGAAAGAGCTGAAACGTGCCATTAAGGATGATGTAGAAATGCTTTATCGGGTCACCATATGTGAATAGCAGTTTTCCTTTGGGGCATTGCTGAATTTGGCCGTCTCTGATTAAATTTTCTCGCTCTTGTTCGGTAAGTCCGGAAAATAATCTTAAATTCCTGAGAGTGTCAGGAGCAATGGTTGCTGCCATAATTCGCCTCAATGATACGTATAATTGAGGCGAATATAACCGTATTCATTGAATAATCAATGAATTAATATTCATGGATTTTCAACGGAGGCGTTGCATATGAGGGGGCACTAAACGGTAAATACCGGCGAATAGTGCATGAGTTGCCACCATTCATATAATGCGGAAGCGGCAATAATAATAAGGACTAAGCTTGCGACGAAGAGCAAGAAAAGGCAATGCTGCTCCAGGCTTTTTAAAACACCAGGCAGTAAGCTTGGGATGAGCATATAGAGCGTGCCTGCCAGAGTGGCCATGACCCCTGTGATGGTTAATACAAGAGCCAAGCCGTGCCATTGCCAATGGAACCCGAGTATGGACGTGCCGATCAGAAGATTAATCATCCCAATGCTAAGTGACCCGCGCCGCTCTTGTTTCTGTAAGTGCGAAATCCATGCGAGCCAATCGCCGGAATTAAAAAAATAGGACAAGCCAAGGACTAGGAAACTTACGCCTGCGATAAATGGTATGGCTTGTTCCATAGACTTCCTCATGCATCTGAGTAAGATAACTCATCTACAATACCGGGTGTCATTCTCAGTTGATTTGATAATAATCAAATACGCGTTAGTATTGTGCTTATTTTTCTATTTATATAGGCGTAAAGGGTATGCATGATTTGGCGATAATATTTTCTTCATCGGTCGGAATAACATAAACCGGGAAGTCGTTGATCCAGCGTAATGCAGTGATGATTTTATCCCTTACGGGTGCGGCATTCTCGCCGATGCCGCCGGTAAATACTAATGCATCCAGCCCACCAAGTACGGGCAGTAATCCTGCGATTTGTTTGGCGGCGCAGTAGCAGTAGAGTGTGACGGCTTCATGCGCTTGCGGAGCGTCGCTTTCCAATAAATGCTGCATGTTAGAGCTTATAGCGGACACGCCTTGCAGGCCGGATTGCAAGTATAGCAGGCGATGCACTTCTTCAGGTTTCATATCCATTTCTGTAAGCAGATGCAGAACTACGCCGGGATCCAGTGCGCCACAGCGCGTACCCATCATCATGCCATCCATAGTAGAAAAACCCATGGTGCTGCCCACGCTTTGCCGGTTTTGCATAGCGCAGGCGCTGGAGCCGCCGCCAAGATGTGCTACGATAATGCGGCCTTGTGCGGTGGAGCCTGCGTATTGGGGCAAAACCTCAGCGATATGTTGATAAGATAAGCCGTGAAAGCCGTAACGCTGGATGCCTTCGTTGTGATACCAGACGGGCAGCGGCAATCTGCGCTCAAGGTCGGGCATGGTGTGGTGGAAGGCGGTGTCAAAGCAGGCGATTTGCGGAATAGTAGGGTAATAGCACAGTAATTCCTCGATCAAGCGAATTGCGGCTGGCTGGTGAAGTGGGGCGAGAGTCGTGTATGTTTTTAATTTGGCTAAGGTACTGGAATCAATGCGGGTAGGTTCAATAAAATCACGTCCGCCATGCACAACGCGGTGGCCAACGGCTTGCAAACCTAACGCGCCGATGGAACATATCCATTCCGTGGTTTCAGCATTATTGTGAGTAATGGTATGGGCTTTGCGCTCCAATGTCTTGGTATCATAAGCAGCAAGTTTGGTATTGGTGGAGCCGGCGTTGCAAGTAAGAATGATGCTCATTGATCCCTCGTTCGGGCGTAAAGCAGACTGAGCGCGCAGGAAATAACGCGGTTGCTGGCGTCGCTGGCACGGCTGGTGAGGATGATGGGTACTTTCGCGCCAAGCACAATGCCAGCGCCCTGAACTCCGGAAAAATAACGCAATTCCTTGTACAGCATGTTGCCGGATTCAATGTCTGGAACGACCAGAATGTCAGCGTCGCCTGCCACGGCGGAATGAATGCCTTTAATGGCGGAAGCTTCGCGCGAGACGGCATTATCAAACGCAAGCGGGCCGTCTAACATGCCGCCGGTGATTTGCCCACGTTCGGACATTTTGCACAAGGCGGTGGCATCCAGCGTGGAGGGGAGTTTTTCATTGACGGTTTCAACGGCGGAGAGGATGGCGACTTTTGGTATGCCGAGTTTGAGAGCTTGGAAGAGGTCAATGGCGTTTTGGATGATGTCCTTTTTCTCCATTAAAGTGGGCTTGATATTGATGGCGGAGTCGGTGAGGAAAAGGGGTTTGGGGTAACTTGGGACATCGAGCACGAAGACGTGGCTCATGCGTCTGCCGGTGCGTAAGCCCTGTTCTTTGTTGAGCACGGCTTCCATAAGTTCTTCGGTGGAGAGCTTGCCTTTCATCAGTGCTTCAACCGTGCCTTGCCTGGCCATGTCAACGGCGGCAGCGGCGGCGGCGTGGCTGTGTTGGGTGGAGAAGATGGGATAGGAATCCAGGTCAATATGCGCGTCTTCCGCGACTTTACGGATTTTATGTTCTGGGCCAACCAAGATGGGTTCGATGATGCCTGCTTTGGCGGCTTCCACTGCACCGGCCAGGGAGAAAATATCAACCGGGTGCACCACGGCGACTTTCAGCGGTTTCATGCCGGATATTTTATTGAGCAGCCATTGCTCATAATTATGGGCGGTGGTTTTCATTTGCACTTCCGGTAACGGAACCGCATTCCAGCAGATTTTTTCATTGGGAGCCAGCACGATGGCTTCGCCTTCGAGCACATGCTCGCCCCGCTCATTTACGCAGAGGGTTTGGAAAGTGACATGGCGTGTGGTGTCGTCTTTTTTCAACACTTTGACCGATGCGGTGATGATGTCATTTAAATGCACAGGTCGAAGAAAGTTGAGGGTTTGGTTGAGATAGACCGTGCCGGGGCCGGGGAGGTGCATGCCAAGCAATACCGAGAACATAGAGCCCGTCCACATGCCGTGCCCAATGATTTGGCGGAACATGTCAGTTTTTGCGTAGGCTTCATCCAAATGCGCCGGGTTCATGTCGCCGGTGACGATGGCGAATAGCTGAATGTCTTGCTTGGTAAGGGTGCGGGTGAGGGTGGCGGAGTCGCCGACCTTGATTTCCTCGTATGTTTTGTTGGTAATGCAGGGTTGTGCGTTATTCATTGGGGCTTATGCTTTCTATAGTTTAGTCCATGATTTCGTAACCGGCGTCGATGGCGTGAATGCCGCCGGTGATGTTTTTTGCTGCGTCGCTGGCAAGGAAGGCGGCCATGTAGCCAATGTCGTCTAAATCGATCACGCGGCGCATGGGAGCTTTGGTGCGGGTGTCGGTGAGGATGGCGTCAAAGTCTTCGATGCCGCCTGCAGCGCGGGTGCGGATGGCGCCGGGGGAGAGGGCGTTGACGCGAATGCCCTGCGCGCCCAGTTCCGCAGCCATGTAGCGCGTCGCCGATTCCAGCGCCGCTTTTACCGGGCCCATGATATTGTAATGCGAAACGACTTCATGACTACCCATGTAAGACACCGTCATCAGGCTGCCGCCGTTTTTCATGAGTGGTTCAGCGAGATGCGCCAAGCGAAGGAAGGAGTGGCAGGAGATGTCCATGGCAGTGAGAAAACCGGCGAGTGAGCAATCTACCACCCGACCCTGCAAATCTTTTTTCGGTGCGTAAGCGATGGAGTGGAGCACAAAATCCAGCATGCCCCAGTGTTGGGTGATGGCGGCAAACAGCGCGTCCATCTGCTCCGGCTGCTGCACATCGCACGGCAGAAAAATAGGCGCGCCCAGTTGTGCGGCTAGCGGGGCGACAAACGGTTTTGCGTGGTCATTAGCATAGGTGATGGCCAATTCCGCCCCCGCCTGCCGAAACAAGCGCGCGCAGCCATAGGCAACGCTATGTTCATTGGCGATGCCGACAACGAGGCCTTTTTTCTGATGAAGATTAATTAATCCGTGCATGGTGATGTCCTTGGAAAATAAAATGCAGGCCTATAGTATAACAGCCCGCCCCCGCATGCTACGCCTGCGTTCGCCTGAGATCACGTGGTTTGTTTATAGGGGAGGACGGGGGTGGGGAATTTGATTTTGGTCAAGGGGGGGGTGAAATGATGGCATGGGCGTTTGAGGATGCCCATATTCTATAGCATATGAAGTCACTAGGCTGTTATTCTTGCTTTTTTTCTTTAGTATTTTTCTCATTTGGAATGAGGGTTATGTTGAGGGGGGTATCGTATTTATTGTCTGCGCCTGCGGCAGAATCTATTGCCCAGCCTATTCCACCGCCAAGCAATACATTGCCAACGGTTGCGCCCGCTGCCCCCGAATGATTTAGGAATGTGGCGTTCTGGTAGCCAGGCTTTTTACAGGTTACCATAATATCATATTTGGTTTTTTTGATAAGTATGGAGCCGGGAGTAGGGTTGACATGGCCTAAAATTTCTTCTTGGCGCTTTAATGTGCAATCCGCATTGTCCGGTGTGGTGTTGATGGTGATCTGCTGCGAAGTGCCTTCAATGATAGAGGAGCAGCCCGTTATTGCGATCAAAAGCGCAGTTGTAAGAATTAATTTCATAAATTATTTCCTGTATGTTTAGCAATCAGAGCTAGCAGGTAATAATCCTTTAGTATACAAATAATTGGCGGTGGTAACGTGCGAATTTGCAAACTATGCGACTTATGTTATGTGAGTCTACGACATAAAAACAATATGTGTAGACCAATCGTCCATCGCGTGGAAAGCGTGACTATTTAGCGATTTCCACCATCACTTCATTGCGGCGCAGGAAGGGTAGTGTCCAAGGCGGGTTGAAGAATGCATAAGTGCCTTGCGACAGAGCGTTCAGTTTCTTTTGCGTGATAAAAGCGTTTAATACGTCGGTATGTTTTTTAAGGCTATCTTCGCCTGCCATGCCAGAAAACTGGATGACAGCGAAACGCTTGCCCGTGATTTTGTGCAACTTAACTGCGTCATTATTAGGCTTTGGCAACGTATCTATCGTATAGTTTGAGGGCATCACGAAACGTACTTTCCAGCTATTGCCAGCGCCTTCTTGCGTAACCGGCGCGGTCATGGCGATTTTCTCGGTGGGTTGCTGAATAACCGGAGCCGTCATCGCTACCTTTTGCTTCGGTGCATTATTGCCAAAAATATAATCAGCAATAATACGGAAACCTTGATTGATCGCTTCCTTGCGCTCACCGGATACTTCCGCCTCGGCCACTATCATTGGCGCATAGTCGCGTATTTCAATCGCGCCTTGCGATTCCACCACTTCATACTTTGCCTGCTCAACATTACTCACTATCGGCCCCCATGCGGTTGCGCCAATCACGGCTACACCACCCATAATCCACCATATCAAATGTTTCTTCATATCATGTTTTTGCTTAATATTATGTAATCCAATAATGTATATATCTGATTTTATTTGGAGAGGCTAATGTAATGCTAAGTCCACAGCGAACCATGTAGATACATCATTTTCACTTTGTTCTTTTTCTTTCCAAGCGATAGAAAACCGCAATTCAATATATTCATTCTTGAGCAAATCAGGAACTTCGATTTCTAATCCATTATCTACATAATTTACCCAGCCAAGGCCATCAGGGTTGTGTGTAGAAAAACGCTTAGGAAGTATATTTTTATCTGCTCTAAAATTTAAATACTCGCTATCATCAGTCCCTACCCAATGGAACTGTTAATTATCATCCCGCGTTCTTTGAATAAGTTCGAACCGCTCTATAATTTTAACTGAGCCAGACTTTGCATTTTCGAACCTAATGAAGCCTTGACTGAGATTCGAACTCAGCGGGTTGAGGCCGCTTTCGTTTCAATTGTCGGGAGTTAGTTGACGATTTTCGACAGGATAAAATCAAGCGGGCATTTATTGTCGATTTTTGGGAATGCTTTGATTTGAAGTCCTATATCACGAAATGGTTTAAGAAAAAGCGCCGTTAAATTCATCTAACGCGGCAATACTTTTATTTCAGGATCAGCATGGGAAATGATATCTATGATATGGTTTAGGCAATTAATTCCCCAGTGCTTTAATGGCCCAGGATATTTCTCATCCGCAAAAGTTCCTTTTTGGACATAATTAAAAAAATGAGATTCTGAATATAAGCAGAATAATCGGCCATCCCACTTTTCTGTTTCATCATTAGAAACGAACGATTCATTTCTAACTGAATATGCAACATAAGTTGGCCAAACTATTTCAAATAGACAGCATGAATTATCTGATTCTATTGCTCGCGATCCACTAATAACATGATCACCAACTTTGATATCTCCTGCTGGCCTATCAGATTTTGCTTCTTCAATAATAATGCGCAGGCAATTATCTTCCGGCTCACTTAATTCGCGAAGATATAGATATTTGCAATCATCAATCTTCTCGTTTACGTTCATATGAATCAATATCTTACTTGTTCGAACAAATGGCGGGGGGTTGTAGACGCTATGCGAACCTGTCAGGAAATGAGATTACTTGTTTTACAGATGCCTATCAAGCCCGAGCTTTTGATACGGGCAGCATAAAGGGGGCGCGAAGCCCCCTTCGTTCATTCAAGGTTAGTGGTTAATACTCACTCGCGAGCATGATGGTCAGCACGCGGGTGGTGACCTTTGGGTCGGCGGGGTTTTCTGATCCG
>CAZGVV010000038.1:14290-19836 GCA_964529155.1 uncultured Rickettsiales bacterium | reverse complement strand
CAATCGTGCCAATGTTACAATGAGGCTTCGTACGCTCGAATTTTTCTTTCGTCATAGAATTATCCTTTAGTTAGCAATGAGTTTAGACAAAGATGATGGTGGTTTGTAGCGAATTCAGCACGAATGTCAAAGCGAAAATGACATCTAGCCTGCCAAGTGTCGCGCGGACTGTGCTATAGAAGAAGACAGGGCCTTGAAACCTTTGGTAATAGGCAATTATTCGTGTGCAGCGAGCCAGCGTTCCGCTTCCAGCGCGGCCATGCAGCCGGTGCCAGCGGCGGTTACGGCCTGACGGTAGATTTTGTCCTGCACGTCACCTGCGGCAAACACACCTTCAATGTTGGTTTTGGTGCTGCCGGGAGTGGTGATAAGGTAATGCTCGGCGTCCATATCCAGTTGACCGGTAAAAATCTCCGTATTCGGTTTGTGGCCGATGGAAACGAACGCGCCATCACATTTTATATCCGACAGGGTGCCGGTTTTGACGTTTTTGATGCGGACGTGGGTGAGCGAATTAGGGTTTTCCGTGCCGCAGAATTCTTCTACTACGCTGTCCCATATCACTGTGATTTTTGGGTTTTTGAACAGGCGTTCCTGGGCGATTTTTTCGGCGCGCAGGCTGTCGCGGCGGTGGATGAGGGTGATTTTGGAGGCGATATTGGCGAGGTAAAGCGCTTCTTCTACCGCGCTGTTGCCGCCTCCGATCACAACTACTTCTTTGTTTTTAAAGAAAAACCCATCGCATGTGGCGCAGGCGGAAACCCCGTAACCGGAGAATTTTTTCTCGCTGTCCACCAGTGGTTTCCACTCGATGTTGCCTGCCACGCTGATGATGGTGTCGTCTAAAATTTTGGTGCCAACATGCGCAGCTTGTTTTTCCATTTGCTCCATGAGCCATGGCCCTTGCACAGCATGTTCAAAGCCGGGGAAGTTTTCCACATCTGCGGTGATGGTAAGCTGGCCGCCGGGCTGCATGCCGCGGACAAGCACAGGCTCCAGCATGGCGCGCGCTGCGTAGATAGCCGCTGTGCAGCCCGCAGCCCCGGAGCCAATAATGAGGGTTTTGGTGTGATGGTTCATATGGGGGGATAGGTGTTAGTTGTTAGGTTTTAGGTGTTAGGTGTTAGGTGTTAGGTTCCAGGTTTCAGGTGTTAGCTGCATCTTTATTTTGCTAAAAGCTAAAACCTAACAGCTAAAACCTGAAACCTGGAACCTTTTTCCTACAACTCGCCAGCATGCTTTTTGAGGTAACCAGCTACGCCTTCACCGGTGGGCTTCATGCCGTCGTCGCCTTTGGTCCAGCCGGCGGGGCAGACTTCGCCGTGTTCATTGTGGAAATGAAGGGCGTCTACCATGCGGATGGCCTCGTCCACGTTGCGGCCGAGTGGCAGATCATTGACGATCTGGTGGCGCACGATGCCTTTTTCGTCGATCAGGAAGGTACCGCGCAGGGCCACGGAGTCGCCGAGGAGGACGTCATAATCACGGGCGATTTGTTTGGTTAAATCCGCCACGATGGGGAATTGTACGTTGCCGATGCCGCCTTTTTCCACCGGGGTGTTTTTCCAGGCGAGGTGGGTGAAATGGGAGTCTACGGATACGCCGATGACTTCTGTTTTGCGGAGTTTGAATTCTTTAATGCGGTTGTGGAACGCAATGATTTCCGATGGGCAGACGAAGGTAAAATCCAACGGCCAGAAGAACAATACGCCAAATTTGCCTTTGATGAATTTGGTCAGATTGAAGTTTTCATCAATCGAGTTGTCTGGCATGACGGCTTTGGCAGTGAAGTCGGGGGCGGGTTTTCCTACGAGAACGCTCATGGTCTTTAGCTCCTTAAAGTTGCAACATTGAACTATACATATAGCGCGTGCGGTTTGCGCTTTCAAGCCTCTGCAAGTTGCGCTATGCATAATTTATGATGAAATTCAAAAAGCCGCACTTATTACCCTTAATCGCTATGCTGTGTACCACGGTATTTCTGGCGGGGCTTGGCTTGTGGCAGTTACAACGGTTAAGCCAAAAAGAGCAGATGATCGCAAGCATAGAAAGCGCGGGCAGCGCCCCAGTGCTGGGAACGCTTCCGGTGGATGATGGGCAATTAAAGGAGCTTGAATACCGTAAGGTTATGTTGGAAGGAAACTGGCTTCCGCTGCCACCACTGCATATGATTGGCCAGCAAAATGGTGGATTTGTAATGTATGCGCCGTTGCAGCTGGAAGACAGTGACCAGGTGGTGCTGGTGTCGTTGGGGTGGTTTCCTGAGCATGTAAAGATAGATCTTCCTGTGTTGCCAGTGAAGGGTTACTTACGTTTGCCAAGGCCGAAGCGTATGTTTGCGCCGCAGAATCTGCCGGAGAAAAACATATGGTTTGCCGAAGATATTGCCGCCATGTCACAGGCGGTGAATAAACCATTGCAGCCAGTTATCATTGAAACTAAAGCCATTCCTGCACTGCGCAATAACCATTTGGGTTACGCGCTGACCTGGTTTACGCTGGCGCTGATGTGTGTGGGGATGTTTTTATGGGGACATAGGAAGAAAGCATGACGATACGCTATATTTCGACGCGCAGTGCGGCGGCGTCTCTTGGTTTTGAAGAGGTGGTGCTTACGGGCCTTGCCCCGGATGGCGGGCTGTATGTGCCTGATTCATTGCCGTTTTATACGCCGTTGCAATTGGCGGCGATGGCGGAGTTGCCATATCCCCAACTGGCCTGCAAGCTGTTGGCGCCGTTTACGATAGGTGTGCTGAGCCCGCATGAATTGGCGCAGTTGGTGCATGATTCTTATAATGAGTTTGCACATCCGGCAGTCGCGCCGGTGATGCAGATCGGGCATAATCATTTTGTGTTGGAATTGTTCCACGGGCCGACGCTGGCGTTTAAAGATTTTGCGCTGCAGTTTTTGGGCCGGTTGCTAGACCATATCCTGCGGAAGCGGGATACGCACGCCATGGTGCTTGGGGCAACATCAGGGGATACCGGATCGGCGGCGATTGCGGGGTGCAGTGGGTGTGAGCGTTTGAAGGTCGTGATTTTGCACCCGCATGAGCGTACATCGGAAGTGCAACGGCGGCAGATGACGACAATTCTGTCGGATAATGTACACAATCTGGCGATTCGCGGCAATTTTGATGACTGCCAGGACATGGTCAAAACCTTGTTTACCGACGCGGAGTTTCGGGCAAGGCATAAGTTGGTGGCGGTAAACTCCATCAACTGGGTGCGGATTTTGGCGCAGACGGTGTATTATTTTTATGCTGCATTCCGCCTGGGCGCGCCGGCCAAAGAAGTAAGTTTTGTTGTTCCAACCGGGAATTTTGGTGATATTTTCGCTGGTTATTTGGCCAAGCGCATGGGGCTGCCGGTGAATCGTCTGGTGATTGCAACAAACCAGAATGACATTTTGGCGCGTACCCTCAGCACCGGCGTATATAAGGCTAACGGTGTGACGCCGAGTTTAAGTCCGAGCATGGATATTCAGATTTCCAGCAATTTCGAGCGGTTATTGTATGTGCTCTGCAACCGCGACAGTAAGCGTTTGGCGCTGCTAATGCATGAATTCCGGGCAAAGGGAGTGATGGCGTTGCCGTCCATGGCACTTAGCCGGTTGCGGGGGGAATTTGATGCGCATGCAGTGAATGATGCACAGACCGTGGCGATGATTGCCGAGCTTTACAAGCGTGCAGGTTATATGGCGGATCCGCATACGGCCGTCGGTATTGCCAGCGCACAGGCGTTGTTTGGTCATGCGCCAAACCATCCGGTGGTGACGTTGGCGACCGCACATCCGGCGAAATTCCCGGATGCGATTAAGCAGGCGATTGGCATTTCACCGCCACTGCCCATTCATATGGCGGATTTGATGCAAAAAACTGAGCGTTTTCAAGTGCTGGATAATGATATAGAGAGCGTGAAGCAATGCATTATTCAGGCGGATGGGCTGGCATAAAAATGACGTTATGATTTTGATTGGTGTTAGTAAAACGCTTGTATATTCGTGTGATCTTTCCTATGTCCTTGGGGATTGATTGCGCTTGTTGCGTATTCCCTCATAGATAAGGTTGTAATGGATGGCTCACTCTGTAAGTACATTAAAAAATGGTCTGCGTGTTGCGTCTGAGCGGTTGCCGGGCGTGGAAAGTGTGGCAGTTGCGGTGTCGGTGGCGGTAGGTGCGCGGCATGAGGCGGAGTGCGAAAATGGTATCTCGCATTTGCTGGAACATATGGCGTTTAAAGGCACAAAAACGCGCAGCGCGCGCGACATTGCCGAGAGCTTTGACGCGATTGGCGGGCAGTTTAATGCTTATACGTCGAATGAATATACGGTGTATTATGCTAAGGTCCTGGCGCAGCATTTGCCGGTGGCGGTAGAAATTTTGTCGGATATTTTGCTCAATTCAGTATTTGATGCCAATGAATTAAAGCGTGAGCAGGGCGTGGTACTGCAAGAAATCGCCATGCAGCGCGACACGCCGGATGATCTGATTTTTGATCTGTTTGATACGCAAGCCTACCCCGATCAACCCCTGGGCCGCAGTATTCTTGGTACGCCGGAGCGGGTGTCCAGCTATTCGCGCGAGGAGGTGATGGGATATATGCAGCGGCATTACACGCCCATGCGCATGACCGTGTCAGCAGCAGGGAAGGTGGATCATGAAGCCTTAGTAGCGCTGGCGGAAAAATTCACGCTGTCGGTGACGCATGAGAAATTCCTGCCGATTCCGGCAACGTATGTGGGGGGTGATTACCGGCGTGAGGATGATCTGGAGCAGGTGCATATGCTGCTCGGGTTTCCGGCGGTTTCCGTGCATGATGATGATTATTACGCGATGCAGCTTTACAGCGCGATTCTGGGCGGCGGCATGTCGTCACGCTTGTTCCAGGAGATTCGCGAAAAACGCGGCATGGCGTATTCGGTGCATAGCCATATTTCCGCGTTGTCAGATGCCGGGACGCTGGTGCTTTATTCGGCAACCAGTGATACGCAGGCAGCCGAGTTGCCATTACTGCTGGCCGATGAATTAAAGCGTATGGCCGAGGGCGTACAGGCGAAAGAGCTGGACCGGGTGAAAAACCAGCATAAGGCAGAATTGCTGATGGCACGTGAGCAGCCGGGAACGGTAGCGGGGGCACTGGGCAAGCATCTCCTGATGTTTGGCCATTACCGGGAGATTGCGGATATTATTAAGCGTATTGACGCGGTAAGCGAAGCGGATATTCGCCGCCTGGCCGAAACAGTGCTCACCACACAAAAACCAACATTGGCTGCCATTGGTCCGGTAACAAAAATGCCGAGCTATGAGGCGATTAAGGCGCGGTTGGTGGCGTAAGAGTCAGCTGGCTAAATATGCCAGAAACACCAAGCCACCGGCCCAGATATTGCTGCGGAAATAACGGCCGCATTGGGGGGCGTTGTGGAGATCGAGGGTTTTGACCTGCCAGGCGAAATGGGTGGCGGCGGGAAGAAGCGCCAGGAATAATACACCGCTGGCCCCGCCTTTAAATCCGGCAGTAAGAAATAAGAACAACGCGATGCTGTAA
>CAZGVV010000038.1:12495-14280 GCA_964529155.1 uncultured Rickettsiales bacterium | reverse complement strand
TGTCCACAAGCCTGCGGGCGGTAGATTTGATGCCGATGGCTGTGTCATCCTGGATGTCCTGATAGGCGTAAATGGTGTCATAGCCCAGGGTCCAGAAGAAACCGGCGGCGTATAAGAACCAGGCGGCGGCGTCAGGTGTGCCATAAACGGACACGGCCCCTAAGAGCGCGCCCCAGTTAAAAGTGAGGCCGAGTATGGCTTGCGGCCACCAGGTGATGCGCTTCATCAAGGGGTAGGTGATGATCAAGGGCAAGGACAGAACGCTCCAGGCGATAACGTTTTTCCCCAATAACGCAGCGATAATGAGCGCGATAAACAGTAAGATGGCAAGCAACGCAGCGGCTTGCTGTGTGTTAATTTCCCCGCTGGCAAGGGGGCGGGTGCGGGTGCGGGCGACTTGGGCGTCGATTTTTCGATCCCACAGATCATTGATAATACACCCCGCTGCACGCATGACGACAGCGCCGATTGTGAACAAAATCAATAATATAATGGATGGTCGGCCGTTCTGTGCCAGGCTGAGCGACCACCAGCATGGCCACAACAGCAGCCATATCCCCGCCGGTTGGTGGAGGCGCATTAATCGTCCATACGGCGATTTTATAAAGTCTTGTATAAACGTCATATCACTCCTATGTACAATTGCCATGCTATGACAGACAAGCTTAAAACACGACTTTATGTAACGCAGCCTTTGTATGAGGACGCCTCCCTTGCGGCCAGTGCGGCGCAGGCGGCATTTTTGCGTCAGACATTACGTTGCCGGGGCGGTGAGTGCGTGGCGTTATTTAATGGCAAAGACGGGGAATGGATTGCTCAGCTGCAGGTGGAAGGCAAGCGAGATGTAATGCTCGCCGTTAAAACGCGGCGCGCGGAGCAATATGCAACACCGGATATATGGCTGGTCTTTGCGCCGGTGAAAAATGAAAAGATTGATTTTTTGGCGCGGCGCGCCGTCGAGCTGGGTGTTTCAGCGTTGATTCCCGTAATGACGCAGCGAACCATTGTGACGCGGGTGAATGAGGAGCGATTGCACGCCAACGCGATTGAAGCCGCGGAGCAATGCGGGCGGATGGACGTTCCGCACATTCATGAACCACAAAAGCTGGTGACAGTGCTAAGTGAATGGCCGAAAGACCGGGTGCTAATTCATTGCGATGAGGCAGGCGATGCGCCTTCCGTGCGGGCGTTGATGCCGGTATTGAAAGAGGGCGCGTATGGGGTGCTGATCGGGCCGGAAGGTGGATTTTCTGATGAGGAGCGTCAATGGATTCGTGGATTGCCATATGCTCGCGCGGTACACATGGGGCCGCGGATTTTGCGGGCCGAGACAGCGGCATTGACCGCACTTGCACACATGCAAGCCTGGGTGGGCGATGGGGATAAGCGCCCACATTTTGAAGCGATGGAGACGGCATGAGTGCGATTTTAGACCAATTAGAGAAACTCTATCTTATGCGCGAAGAAGAGGTGGAGCGCTGGCTTTCCCACCATCGCGCTGCTGCTGCGCCGCCAGTGACCTGTTCGGTGGATTTACGTCATTCAGGTGTGCGGCTGGTGCCGGTGGACAATAATTTATACCCGGCAGGATTTAATAATCTCTCTGCTGCAGCAAGCATGCGCGCCGCGCGATTTTTTCAAGGTTTTATGCAGGAGCATTACCCGCAGGCGAAGCGTGTGCTGATTGTGCCGGAAAACCATACGCGGAATCTGGCGTATTTGGATAGTTTAGTGGTGTTGCAACAGCTGCTGATTCGCGCTGGAATGGAGGTGCAGGTCGGAAGT
>CAZGVV010000038.1:0-12485 GCA_964529155.1 uncultured Rickettsiales bacterium | reverse complement strand
TTGGTAGCGGAGCCGGGAAGCTCGCTGCAACTGACGTCACTTTCCGGGCATCTGGTTGAGGAAATGCCGCTGGTGCGTAGTGGAAATCGCGTGGCGGGAGAAAATGGATTCACGCCGGATGTGATTTTGCTGAATAATGATTGCACGTCCGGGCCGGTGTCGTTGCTGGAAGGTATTACGCAACCTGTATTTCCGCCGATGTGGATGGGTTGGTATCAACGCCGCAAGAGCGCGCATTTTGAGATTTACCGGAAAGTGGTAGAGGATTTTGCTGCCCATTTCGGGCTGGATCCGTGGCTGCTTGCGGCTGGGTTTCGTCAATGCGGCGAGATTGATTTTAAAGCCCAGGAGGGGCTGGATATGCTGGCCAGAAGCGTGGATGAGATTCTGGCGGCAACCCGCAGTAAATATGCCAAGTATGGAATTAAAGAAGAGCCGTATGTGTTCGTGAAAGCCGATGGCGGAACGTACGGCATGGGGATTATGGTCGTGCATTCCGGCGAAGAGATTCTGCATTTGAACAAAAAAGAGCGCAATAAAATGCAAGTGGTGAAAGAGGGCGCGCGAGTGAGTGAGGTGATCATTCAGGAAGGTGTGCCAACGGTTGATACGGTGAATGGCGCTTCTGCCGAGCCGATGATGTATTTAATTGACGGCATACCCGCCGGGGGAATGTTTCGGGCGAATGCTCAGCGTGACCAGTTTACCAATTTAAATGCTGCCGGCATGACGTTTACCGGCATGTGTGATGAAACCGAAACGCAGACCAACGCCCGCCAACCGGTGCGGGCGTGCCATTTCCGGGCGTTTGGCTTGGTGGCCGCAATATCGGCGCTGGCGGCGGGAAAAGAAATTCATATGATGCAATTGCAGGAGGCGGCATGACGATTTTGGCTACGATGGAACAAAAAATTCAACAAGCGCTCACACCGGTGAGCGTGCAACTGCGTGACGATTCAGGCGCGCATTATGGCCATGACGGCGCAACGCCAGGCCAGATCAGCCACGTGGCGATGCGGGTGGTGGCGGCAGCCTTTACCGGCAAATCCCGCGTGGAGCGCAGCCGCATGGTGTACGGCGCAGTGGCCGATGAGATTAGAGAGATTCATGCAGTGACATCTTTGGTAACGCTCACACCGGAAGAGGCGGGAGTTAATTTTCCAGCTGGTCGGTTATAAACCTTCGCCTTTAGGCGGAAATAACCTTTAGCTAACCCTATATCGTCATCCCCGCCGCGCGCGGGGATCCAGGGCGGGCATAATGCAGTATACGGGTTGGGCTGTAGATCCCCGCACTTCGGCGGGGATGACGGTTCCATCTTCAGGCGGCATCGTTGCCGCAACGCTTGTCTTTAGGCCGATCACTAAATCATCATCTTTAGATGATGGTCGTTAATTAAGCTATAGTGCCATATTTTTTTCAGGCTCTATGCCTGTGCGTAGCATAGATAATGTCCATTCATCGCGTTTATATTCGGTTACAGGGCGAGCATTGCCACCCAAGATTAATATTGTAGTAATAGGTAAATCGATTTCTGGGTTAACCCAAGCAGCAATAACTGCGCCATCAAAGAGTTTTCTGCCTATATCTTGATCATCTGCCACATTATAAACACTGATAATCGGGCCGTGATGCCCTGCGTCGATAATTTCATTTAAGTAACCTGCACCGATAATTCCACAGGAAGGGACATTTTTTTCACCAGTTTTATCCGGTTTAGTTAGTCCTATAGCGCCTACTAAGCCGGTGCATCCTGTTAGCGCCCAGGGGTGATTTTCTAAGAAAGAAGAGGTCAGTGCGGGACGTCCATTTGTGGAGTCGGATTTTTCAAGTTTTAACTCACTACTTCCAGCTTTATGTGGTTCTTTTAATGCTTTGGTTTTCTGCCCTCTGGCGGCTTGTACGCCGCGATTGCGGGAAATTCTTTCGGATATCAGAAGGGGCGTGGTAAAGCCTTCTGCATCTAGGCATGCTTGATAAGATTCAGGAATGAGCATGTTTAAGTGATCGGCAATTCCACGAGGTAATCCTAGATCATCCACCATAATGGCTATGTTACCAATAGAATTACGAAAATGGTTGATGCCGAATTGTAAGGTGGCAGCTTCTGTTTTTTTCGGGGTAAATGAAAGTTGCTGTATGTCTGGGACATTTGGGAGCGATATTTTTATACTATCCTTTTTAGGGCGATAGAGGATGTAATTTTTTTGTTCTCCCCGCACGACGGCGCATATGCCATTTGCAGTTAATTCTGCGAGTATTTCTTCTGCCCGTTGGTGTGCCGGGTTATGCGGGATAAGATATGCTGTGTCAGGCGCATAAGATAAATACGTTCTGTCTATGTCACTGGGTGCATTCGTGGTATTAATATGATAATACCCTGCATCTAATAAGGATTTTTCGGATAAAGGCATACATGCAAACGTTATTAATTAATTGTATCATTCATTTCTCATGAGCGAAATGCAAGATAAAAATTTTTTTAGATTAATAAAATCATATGATGATTTTGTTGATAGCGTCATTCCTCATTATGAGGAAATTCAGGCTAAACTTGTTGAAAACCTTGATTTTCTGCCCGCAGATGCGGCCAGCGTTGTAGATTTGGGGTGTGGAACAGGTAAAACTGTAGCGGCCATATTAAAAGCATTCCCGAACGTAGCCGTGACAGGAATAGATAGTGCGCCTTCCATGCTGGATGAGGCTCAAAAAAGATTGGATATTTTTGATGCGTCACGGTGGCAATTATTGACGTCGGATATTATAAACACGGTGTATCCGAATAATACGCATGCGTTTATTTCTGTTGCCACGATCAATAATATTCCGCGTGAGTATCTTTTGCCGATATATGAAAAAATATACGCAGCATTGATCCCGGGTGGATGGTTTGTCCATGCTGATTTTATCCGACATGAGGCACCGGAAGTGGATACGCAGTTGGAGGCAATGTACCGCAGCTACGTGGAAGCGCATAATACAGACAAGGATTTTGTAAAAAAATGGTTTGAGGAATCAGAAAGTGGTTATTTCCCTGCCACATTGAGCGAGCATTTCTCTGCTTTGACGCAGGCAGGATTTGCTGTGTGTGAATTAAAATGGTTGTGTGGCAACCAAGCTCTATTTAGGGCACGTAAATAGGATGAATATGAATGGGAAATATATACACGCAATATACCGCATAGGGCGCGATGTGTTGTGCTCGTTCTTTTAGAGGTACTCTTCCTTCTCCATTGCTTGGATTTGATTAGAAGGTTTTGCTAAAAAAACTCTTTGAATGACCAGGTGGAAAATTTTCTAATCGACCGAATTCCTTATAGCCTTGCTTTTTGTAAAAATCGGGCGCGTGAAAGCTGTGAGTAGTTAATATGGCGTTTGTGCATCCATGTGTTTTTGCTATCTCTTCTGCTTGACACAAAAGCATGGAACCATACCCTTTGCCGCGATAAGCTTCGGAAACCCACAGCATAGTTACCGATAGCCAGTTCCATCCCATTAATCCTTTAAGGCCTGCTTGCAGCATGCCATTATCATCGCGGGCGGAAAGTAGTAATACTACCCGATCATGCGCGCCGACTGCAGTGAAGTTATATGCTTCTAAAGATTTTTCGATCTCATTAATGATCGCGGCATCAGGATGTATATCGTGGGAAATTTTTAGGGTCATAATCGTTTCTTTGCACATGTGCAGTCGGAATAAAATTTGTATATTTTTTAAATTCAGGTGGTTCTAATAATATAGAAAAGCAAAGTATCAAATGAATTCCCATGGCGCAAATTTAACTGTACATGCGGCTTTTCCGGAATTGTGATCCATCAAGCGTTGCTTTAAATTTTCAGATGCGCCGGTGTGTTTGGGTGTGGGATGAGTAATTTTTCTCCTGAAGGAGTAAATCACGCCCGACTCATGACCTGAGTGCTTAGCCAATACCACCTATCTTGCTCGCTGTTTCACTGTCAATCGTGGGGACATATTTGGGTATCGAAAGTGTCACCACGCCTCACCACCTCAGCGTATCATTTTTTATCAAAGATCATGATTTCGCCGACGTTAATAGACAAAATCAAGGCTCTGTTAATATTGAGTAATTTTCTGAAATAGTCGATGATTTTAACTTTGTTATAGGTTCAGAATTGGTATGATTGAGATATTAATATTATATTTACAGTTATTAACTAAACTATCCTGAATTATCAGAGAACTCAAAGTACATGTATGGATAAACTTTATGGCATAGCCGCTGCCGCTATTCCTATCGATGACGGGAAGGGCGTCACTGTATATTGTACACCAATAGCTGTGCCGAGAGGTAACAGAGCGCATTTTGAAATATTGGAAAAATATAAAACGGTTGTTCATTGGGATAACCAAGAAGAACGAAGGGCGTGTTTTGTAAAACTTGTTGATATGCTTGATAAAATCGTCGAATTGCAGAAAGATAGCTGTAAAAAAATGGGTGTCGAGTACAGAAAAGTGAGTTTGTACGTTGGTCAAATGCGTAAGAAGCCGGTTAGGCCAAACAAAGTATATGATGCGGCATTTTGCGAGCCTTTTCAAAAGCCAGAATCTATTAAGAAGGTAGAAGAAAGTCCCGCATGGACATCATGGGTAGAAAAAGTAGCACCTGAAGATATCCAGCAAAAACCGGAATTGTTATCTTATGTAAACGCCTGTCGAAAATTGCCAGATTTGCTGAAGGAGTGTACGTGGAAGGACGGATCCTATGCAACTCTTGGAATGTCATCGCATATCAGTCTGGTTGCGAAGCAATCTAAGCTGGATACAGATTTGATTGGATGGAAAGAAAAAATAGATAAAGGCGAAGATACTGGCCATATCGCACATAATGCTATTATCGATGAAGCAAGGGAATACGGCAAAAATTGCGGGGCTCGTGTAAGGGAAAATCCTTATTTGTTTTCAACTGATTCGCCAAAAGGTTATCGGGAAAGTATAGAAGCACAAACTAAATTTCCAAGCCTTGGGGCCTATTTTGAGTGGCATCCAGATTATAAAAAAGCATTTTACGAAGAATTCGCCAAAGAATATGGGCAATATGCGACTCATGGTGTTTACCGCCACTACAAATTACCGATGGATACTGCAAACCCACCTTTTACGGATCCATGTGCCGATAGAATAGTAGAACAATTCCAAGTGATCGACAAAATCAGGCCTGAAACCCACGTCGAAGAATTTAAACAGTTTCCAGAAATAAAGCGTAAACTAGAGGCGTTAGCGTCTGGGGCGGCTGACAAAAATAAAATGGCTCAATGGGAAGCAGAGATTGCTACAGATGTTCTCAAAGTGCATGAAAAATTCAGTGATAACACGCAATGGAATGACTTTATAAAGTTTCATCTCCCGTGGTATAAAGAAATGCATGCAAAAGCCACCAAAGCATCACCCACAGATCCTGGCGTTAAAAAATTAGAACGGGACATCATACGCATGGCGCGAATTTATGGAGCTGAGGGGGAAGACCTCAATTACGATACGGCTATAAAATTTCTGGAAAATCGTGAGAAAGAACTGCCGGAAAGACCGGATTTGGGTGAATATGTGGTTCGTATACTCGATGAGGAGAGGCAGCGCAAAGCTGGCAAATTACCTACTTCTGGGGTTGGCGGTCAATAATCCCTTAATATGTAAAACTCCAGAACCGTCTGTCAGACAGGTTTAGAGTTTTACACATAAAACCTACGTATGAGGGATTGCAGATTTTGTGATTATTTCCCTGATTAGAAATTGACATCACTCTAGAGTGGGATGCGAGGTTGAAAAGGCTATTTCAAAGTACGATTTTTAACTATATCTTCAACATCTGGAAATCTGTATTCTACTTTTTTTGTGCAGCTATAATACCCTAACTAAGTCGCACCAGTTAAATTTTTGAATTTATAGCAGAAAACTGTTTGAGCGCAAAAGAGGGAATAAGTGGGGGCATTTTTTGCGAACCGCTGCGCCAGTCCGTCTACGCCAAGGGGCTTCGCCGGACACTCGCTTTTGCAATTCCGCGCCGAAGGCGCGGGCAAAAGCGGTGGTGGAGGCTAGCGGAATCGAACCGCTGACATTCTGCTTGCAAAGCAGATGCTCTACCAACTGAGCTAAGCCCCCTTTACACACGGGTGTGTATTTCTCCCTACATATAGGCTGCTGCTTGTGAGTCAAGCCGAAAGTGAAGGGAGGCTGTTATTTTCGGGTTATTCTTCGAGAACTTTGGCTAAATGGGCGATCAGGCCGTCTAAGCGTTTGGAGATATCGTCTACCTGACGGGTGACGGTTTCGTGCTGCTGGCGGGTTTCGGCCAGTTCTTGCTCCAGCTCGGCGCTGCGGCTTTCAGCGCGTTCAGCTTCATTCTGCAGGGTGTGTTTTTCACGCACGCCGCGTTCGCGCCAGGATTCTAATGAATTTTCAACGCTTTTAAGCGCTTCCCTTAGCAGTTGTGCGGCTTCATGGACTGAGGAGTTAAGGGCGAAATGGGGGGTGGCAGACGAAGAAGTCGGGGGTTTGGCGGCTACTTGCAACATAATGCGTGACTCTTTGGTGGGGTTTGCTACAAAAAGCTTCCGTTTTATGACGGGCTTTGCATAGATATAGCATTCTCGAACACGAACCGGAAACGAATTTTCATGCAGCAATCACCTATGACCGTACCCGCATCATCCATTTCCCCGCTCACCGCTGAGCACACCCGCATGGCCAATGCCATCCGCGCCCTGGCTATGGACGCCGTGGAGCAAGCCAATTCCGGTCACCCTGGCATGCCGATGGGCATGGCCGACGTGGCAACAGTGTTGTTCGCCAGGCACTTGAAATACGACCCCACACACCCCGAGTGGCCAGACCGTGACCGGTTCGTGCTTTCCGCCGGGCATGGGTCGATGTTGCTGTATGCATTGCTGCATCTGACGGGTTATGCCGACATGACGCTGGAAGAGCTGAAGCGTTTTCGGCAAATCGGTGCGAAAACGGCAGGCCACCCGGAATTCGGGCATGCGATGGGGATTGAAACCACCACCGGACCGCTGGGGCAGGGGTTTGCTAACGCAGTCGGCATGGCGTTGGCCGAGCGTATGCTCAACGCCCGTTTCGGTGACGAGACGGTGGGGCATTATACCTATGCTATCGCCGGGGACGGTTGTTTGATGGAAGGTATTACGCATGAGGCGGCGTCACTGGCCGGGCATTTGCGCCTTTCCAAGCTGATTGTGATGTTTGATGATAACGGTATTACGATTGACGGCTCAACGAAGCTGACGGTGTCGGAAGATACGCTGGCGCGGTTCCGGGCCTATGGCTGGAATACGAGTGCGGTGGACGGGCATGACGCAGCGGCGATTGACGCGGCATTGAGTGCGGCACGTAAAGCAGACCGGCCAACACTGATCGCGTGTAAAACCGTGATTGGGTTTGGTGCGCCAACCAAAGGCGGTACAGAAAAGACGCATGGAAGCCCGCTTGGGGCGACAGAAATTGAAGGCGCGCGCGTGAAGCTGGACTGGGCGCATGCTCCGTTTGAACTCCCGCCGGAAGTGCTGAAAGCATGGCGCACAGCAGGCGCGCGCGGCAACCGCGAATACCGGGAATGGCAGGCGCGGTATGAGGCGCTTGCGCCCGAAAAGCAGGCGCTGTTTGAGGGTATGCTGAGCCGGGAATTGCCGGCTGATCTGGCCGAGAAACTCGCGGAGTTTAAACAAGCGGCGTCCGTTTCTGGTGCGAGCGAGGCGACGCGGAAATCATCGGAGCGGGTGCTGGAGGTATTGAATCCTCTGATACCGGCGCTGGTGGGTGGTTCGGCGGATTTGACCGGTTCAAATAACACCAAAACCAAAGGCCAGCAGCCGGTGACGGCGGAGCATTTTGGTGGTCAGTATATTTATTACGGTGTGCGTGAGCACGGCATGGCCGCCATTATGAATGGATTGGCGCTGCATGGCGGGTTTATTCCGTATGGCGGAACCTTCCTGGTATTTAGCGATTATTGCCGCCCGTCCATTCGCCTGAGTGCGTTGATGGGCCAGCAGGTGGTGTACGTGATGACGCATGATTCCATTGGCCTGGGTGAAGACGGGCCGACGCATCAACCGGTGGAACATCTGGCGAGTTTGCGGGCGATTCCGGGCTTGCATGTGTACCGACCTGCCGATGCGGTGGAGACGGCAGAGTGCTGGGAGTCGGCGTTGATTCATCCGCACAATCCCTCGCTCTTGTGCCTTTCACGCCAGAATCTACCGGTGCTGCGCACAGAGCATGTGCGGGCGAATAGGTCGCTGCGCGGAGCATATGTATTGCGCGATTGCCAGGGCGAGCCGCAGGTGACGTTGATTGCGAGCGGATCTGAGGTGGCTCTTGCGGTGGAAGCACAGAAGGCACTGGCGGAGAAAAAAATCGCCGCGCGTGTGGTTTCCATGCCGTGTTGGGAACTGTTTGATGGGGAAGACGCCGAATACCGCAATCAAGTGATCGCGCCTAAGAGTATAAAGGTGGCGATTGAAGCGGCAACGGGTTTTGGTTGGGAGCGTTATATCGGTGCAGATGGCATTTTCATCGGCATGCATGGCTTTGGCGCATCCGGCCCGGCACCGGAATTGTATAAGCATTTTGGAATTACGGTTGAGAATATTGTAAAACAAGTGATGCAGCGAGTGACGAAATGACGCTACGTATCGGCATAAATGGATTTGGGCGGATTGGCCGTTGTTTGGTGCACGCTTTGGCCCAGCGTGCGAATATGGATGTGGAATTGGTGGCGATCAATGGACCGGCGCCGATTGCAACGCATGTGCATTTGTTGAAATATGACTCCGTGCATGGCCGTTACCCAGGGGATGTGGGGATTGAAGGCGAATATATGCGCATCAATGACGCGCGTATTCGCATCACGCATGAAAAAGACCCGGCCAAATTGGATTGGGCCAAGCTCGGCGTGGATTTTGTCATGGAGTGTTCGGGTAAATTTAATACAAAAGAAGCAGCCAGCGCGCATTTAAAAGCAGGTGCTAAGCGCGTGTTGATTTCCGCTCCAGCGCCGGATGCTGATGCAACCATTGTGTATGGGGTGAATAACCAGGCGTTGAAAGCTGAACATACGGTGGTTTCCGTGGGGTCGTGCACAACGAATTGCTTGGCGCCGCTGGCGAAAGTGTTGCATGAGGCGGTGGGGATTGAGCGTGGGTTTATGACGACGATCCATGCCTTCACCGGAGATCAGAATCTGGTGGATGGCAGCCATAAGGATTTGCAACGGGCGCGTTCTGCGCCGCTTTCGATGATTCCAACATCCACCGGTGCGGCGAAAACCATTGGCTTGGTGTTGCCGGAACTGGCGGGTCGTTTGGACGGTGTGGCCATTCGCGTGCCGGTGCCGAATGTGTCGCTGGTGGATCTGACGTTTGAAGCAAGCCGTGATACGGACAAGAAAACGATCAACGAAGCGCTGCAGCAGGCTTCAGAAAGCACGTTGGAGCATGTGCTTGGCGTGTGCCATGAGCCGCTGGTGTCGATTGATTTTAGTCGTAATCCGCATAGCAGCATCGTGGATGCGAGCGGAACCAAAGTGGTTGGAAAGCGCTTAGTGCGCGTGGCCAGCTGGTATGACAATGAGTGGGGCTTCTCCATGCGGATGTGGGATGTTGCTAAAGTGTGGGGTAGTCTTTAATGGCGCCAACATTCCCTACGCTGAATGATGTGGATCTTGCGGGTAAAACTGTCTTGGTGCGCGCGGATTTGAATGTGCCGATGGAAGGTGGGCGCGTGACGGACGCGACACGGATTATACGGTTTATTCCGACATTACAGGCGCTGCTGGCGCGAAATGCCAAGGTAGGGATTTTCTCGCATTTCGGGCGGCCTAAGGGAAAATTTGATCCGGCGATGTCATTGGCTCCGCTGGTGGATGCACTGAGTGAAGCGCTGGGCAAGCCGATGCGATTCGGGGTGGATTGCGTGGGCCATGCGGCGCAAGAGGCGATGGATAACATACCCCACGGGGGTGTGGTATTGTTTGAGAATTTACGCTTTCATGCCGGTGAAGAAGCCAATGACCCTGTGTTTGCGCGTGGTTTAGCGGCGCTGGGGGATGTGTATGTAAATGACGCGTTTTCCTGTTCGCACCGGGCGCATGCGTCGATTGAGGCGATTACACATTATTTGCCTTCTGCTGCCGGGTTGTTGTTCCAGCAGGAAGTGGAAATGCTGGAGAGTATTTTTACCAACGTCCAACGCCCGCTTGGGGTGGTGGTTGGCGGATCAAAAGTCTCAACTAAATTAGCGTTACTGACCAATTTGATTAAGCAAGTGGACGTGCTGGCGATTGGCGGGGCGATGGCCAATACGTTTTTGCTGGCACAAGGGCATGACATTGGCCGCTCCTTGTGTGAGCGCGAAATGGTTGGGCATGCGAAGGAAATTTTGCAGGCGGCGAAAAAACACAAATGCCGGGTGGTATTGCCGGTGGATTTAGTGGTGACGGAACGATTCGGGCCGCATGCGTCGTGTTTGATCGTGCCGGTGGACGGGATTCCCCCTACGCATACGGCAACCGACATCGGCCCGCAATCGGTCGCACAGTTTGGTGAGGCGCTCAACGAGTGTAAAACGGTGGTGTGGAATGGCCCAGTGGGTGCATTTGAAACGCGGCCTTTTGATGCCAGCACCATTACCGTTGCCCGTATGCTTGCAGGCCTAACTTATGCTGGAAAAACTCGTACTATTGCCGGTGGTGGTGATACGCTGGCGGCACTGAGTGCAGCGGGTCTTTCGGATACGTTTACCTATTTATCGACCGCAGGCGGAGCATTTCTTGAATGGCTTGAGGGCCAGGAATTGCCAGGTATTACTGCGCTTCGGGCAAAAACCAATGTCACAAAAGTGTCGCATAGCGTTCAGGCATAGTTGGTTGGTGGATGAAGCCAGGGTTCAACTGGCGAAGTAACGCCATTACGCATTGCATTTTGGTTTAAAAGCTTTTATTTAACAGGCTAGCATATTCACAGATGAGGCCGGTTATGAACATTACTCCTGAAGTTAAAAAAATCCTGGATTATTATGAGAGCGATTGTCCGGGTACGAAGGCGAACCTTGCGCGTATTTTGCTGCAAGGCCGTTTGGGCGGGACAGGTAAATTATTGATCTTGCCGGTGGACCAGGGATTTGAACATGGCCCGGCCAGAAGTTTTGCCAAAAATCCGGCGGCATATGACCCGCATTACCATTTCCAACTGGCGATTGATGCCGGGCTTTCAGCCTATGCAGCACCGCTTGGTATGCTGGAAGCAGGGGCAGGGACATTTGCCGGGCAGATTCCTTTGATTCTTAAAGTGAACAGCTCCAATTCACTCGCACCTAAAGGCGAAGCGCCGGATCAGGCGGTGACCGGTTCGGTGCGGGATGCGCTACGCCTGGGTTGCTCGGCGGTAGGGTTCACGATTTACCCCGGCTCGCCGTCCGCTTTTGCCATGATGGAAGAAATCAGCGAAATGGCGGAAGAAGCCAAAGCCTGCGGCCTGGCAGTGGTGATATGGTCCTACCCGCGCGGGAGTGTGTCGAAAGACGGCGAGACGGCACTGGATGTATGTGCATATGCGGCGCATATGGCGGCATTGCTGGGTGCGCACATCATTAAAGTGAAGCCGCCGACCGATGTGCTGGAGCAGGGGGATGCCAAGAAGGTATATGAAGCCGAGCGTATTCCAGTGTCTACTCCAAGCGCCCGTATCGCGCATATCACGCAGGCGTGTTTTAATGGACGGCGCATCGTGGTGTTTTCTGGCGGGGCGGCGAAGAATAATGATGAGATTTATAATGAGGCACGCGCGATTCGTGACGGTGGCGGCAATGGTTCGATCATTGGCCGTAATACGTTCCAGCGTCCCCGTGCGGAGGCATTGGAGTTGCTTGGTAAGCTGGTGGATATTTATTTAGGCAAATAGCTTACTGGCGATTGGTTTCAATAAATTTCGTAATGTCATTAAGCAGAGGCGCTTTGTGATGAAATCCGTGTGCGAGTGAAAGCACAAGGCCTACATGGCTGATGCCGGGATAGATTTTCTCCACTACGCTGTTATCAGCAGAGCGTAATCTGGAGGCCATTTTGCGGGTGTTGCGCGGTTGGACGGTGCGGTCATTGTCGCCGGTGGCCAGAAACATCGGCGGTACGTTGTGGTGTACGAAATGGATGGGCTGCGTATTTTGGGCTGGTGACGCACTGAATATGTCTTTGATGTCGGCATCGGTAAAAGGCAGGAAATCATACGGTCCTGCAAGGCCAATGGCGCCGCGAATCCAGGTTGGATTCGCATGTGCCTGCCGCACATAGGCAGGGTTGGTACTGAGCATGAGGGCAATATATGCACCAGCAGAGTGACCGGCGACAAAAATATTATGGGGGTCGCCCTGATAAGCCTCAATATGTTGGTGGGTCCACGCTACGGCCTGGGTAGCGTCCTCCCGATGATCACGATAAGGCGCACGTCGCGCCATG
>CAZGVV010000037.1:1630-20819 GCA_964529155.1 uncultured Rickettsiales bacterium | reverse complement strand
TTAAAATTTCGAGTACGCCCTGCAGGCAGCCATCTTCCCCGAAACGACCATGCAATGCATTAAACACTGCGTCAGGTTTTAGGCGGGCCAATACTTCCGCAATGTCCGGCTGGACGTCAATTTCCGTGACGGTATAGCCTGCCTCACGCAGACCGGCTGCGCAGGCGGCGCCTGATACCAGTGACACTTCGCGTTCGGCGGACCAACCACCTTTTAGCACAGCGATATGTCGCATGGGTATAATGATGAAAAAGGGTGAAACTAGCCTTGGCGTGCTTTAAAGCGCGGATTTTTCTTATTAATAACGTAGATACGGCCTTTGCGGCGCACTACGCGGCAGTTTTTGTCACGCGTTTTAGCGGATTTTAAAGAGCTTAGCACTTTCATATGAATATCCTTTAGGTTTAAGGCGCTAGAACCTAGCGGCGTTTCTTTTCGCTGTCAACTGCCCATGGTGGGTTTTTTCCCAGAAATGTGGATTAACGACAAGCTGCCATAATGCGCGGTAACTGGCCAGGGAATGCAGGACCCAATATAAGGGAAATAGCATCAATGCCCCCGCCAGCCTGTCAGGATGTGCCCCAGGCAATACTTTGCGGATATGCCAGGCCTGCCACCAATGAGCGCCAAAATAAAGTAATAAGTTCATATATGCCAACAGATTAAACCAGTCAGGCAAATGAATTAGATGGAGTAATCGGGGATTGAACAAGGTTATAACACTTATTAGCCACATGAGCGGTGTGGTCAGAAACACCACCGTCGGAACGCCAATAAAGCATTGAAAGCAAACAAACCCCCTCATTCCAAGTGCTTTGTATAACAGAACAGGCTTGCGCATATGGACGCACCAGGTCTGCATATAGCCTTTAATCCATCGGGTGCGCTGGCGAATCCATGGTCCGAAATGGATGGGGGCTTCTTCTAATGTCAGAGAAGGCAATACCATGGTCCGATACCCTCGAACGGCCAGCCGCGTCCCCAGATCGGCATCTTCTGTTACATTAAACGGATCCCATTCACCTAGTGCGCGTAAACGGTCTAATGCCAGGTGATTACTCGTTCCTCCCAGGGGAATGGGCACATTCAGTGTTTCCAGCCCGGAAAGCACTGCGTTAAATAAAATCGCGTATTCAAAGGCGAACCAATAGGTAAGCAGTGTTGCATCTGTATTGTAATAATTCAGGCGCGCCTGCAGGCAGGCCACATTATTAGGGGCATTGCGAAACATGGCGACCGCGGCTTTTAATTGCTGTGGGTGCGGCAAATCTTCGGCATCATACACGGTCACAAATGTGCCGCGTGCAAAACGTAGTGCATAATTCAACGCTTTAGGTTTTGTGCGTGGATGTGAGGCAGGAACCCGAATAATATCAAAAATGCGATCAGGCCGCAGGGCAAGCAGCGCGCCATATGTTTCTAAATCGTCTTCTTCCAACACAAGCTTGATATCCAACCGCGAGCGAGGATAATCTAATTGCAGCAATGCTGACAGTAAACGCGGCAGGCTGGAAACTTCGCGGTAAATAGGCACGAGAATTGTGTAGACTGGCAGCACATCATCATGCCGTGGCAGAACCGGTAGGCAGGGAATATTATTGCGCCCGATGCGAAATAATGCAGTCTTGAACAGCATATGCACGGCATAGATGCCATGCATAAATAAAATAGAGATGCATGCAGATGAACCGGGCCATGTTATGCTGCACGCAACACCGGCTCCCCCTAATACTGCAATTCCTGTTTTTTGCCCCGTGGTCAGCGTAATGCGTGCAGAAAGCTTAGGTTCGGCATGATAGAGGCTTAAGCGGCTTTGCCAGCATAGCTGGGGTGAAAAATATTTTTCAATGATGCAGCGTATGTCATAAGGAGATGTCAGGGCAACTTGTACCTCGCCGCCGTAACACGTTTTTGCCCAGCGCCATATCTGGTCATGAGGCTCGCAGGTTACAATGGTAATAATACCGCCTTCACGTCGCCAGGGTATGGCACAAAACGCTAAATAATCCTTCAAATCCGTTGCACAAAGCAGACCTTTATCCGGTGGTGTTTCGAGTAAATTGACAAAAGGCAAGCCGTGTAGATGGGCTGCGTGCTGGTAATGTGTCAGCATAGATTTTCCAGCAGTAAGAGACGTATGTTCAGGAAGCTGATACATTTAAAAACTCCTCCAATACGCAACTACTACCCCTATGCCGTCGCCTGCATTTTTGCCGTATACGCTGTGATAAACGCCGCATTGAATCGCATTTTCTGCATTAAGTGCGTAGAGCAACGAAAGTTGCAGTTGTGTGAGATCATAATCATCACGTGTGGACTGGGTGAAGCTGGCATTACCAGACGGCGATTGCATGGCCCAGGTCTGGAAAAGCTGGGGCATCAGCGTAAACCGGTCGGTTAATCGCAAGCCTATTGTAAGTGATGCGCGCACCTGATCATGTGCGTTGCCGAATCGGTAGTAATATGCAATCGAAGTATCGGCATAATGCGACTGATCAAAAAGCGTAAAACTTCGCCCAAGCTGTGCATTTATTCCTGCGGAAGGTGCAGTGCTGCCAAGGGCTGGGCGTTTGCTTTGGTTTGTGGTGAAGCTTTGCAGCACCACGGTCGGCTGAATGGATGTCACCGTCATTTTATCGTGCCACAGGCGTTGGCGAAAAAAGAAGCTGCTGTCGGAGAGGCCGGTATTGGTTTGTGTCCCATTATAGGCTCGGTCAAGCGATGCGCTGCCACCAAGTGTGAGCGCATCAGACCACCCATACTCAAAATAAGGATTTACCGATTGACGTGAATAACGGGGGTGGGAGATTTTTGTTCCATGGGGAGAGAATCGCGCATGGCTATCATACGTATTAACCGAAAAAATAAGTTGTGATACACCCTTTGGTTGAGTCCATGCACCTGCATACGCATTTGGCGGGAATGTAATGAGGGAGAGATAAGCGGCTAAGAAGGTGGCGGGGATATGGTGCCACCGCACCCTTAGTGGACCTTTCGCTCCAAATCCGCGAGTGCGGCGCGGAGAGGGGCATCATCCGAAATATGGGCCATATTCTCGGAGATTAAGGTGCGGGCGGTATTAATGGTAATGTCAATGACATGCTGACGCGCGTCCTCCAGCGTTTTCTTTTCTGCCTGCGCGATTTTTTCTTCTGCCAGGCGAGTACGGGCGCTTATCAGTGTTTTAATTTCTTCCTGGCTTTGTTTGACCAGTAATTCCGCTTCTTCACGGGCATGGGTAAGAATGGCAGCAGCTTCCTGTACGCTGGCTTCGTATTTTTGTTTGTAGGCTACAAGCAAAGCTTCCGCTTCATTACGCAGGCGGCTGGCTTCTTCCAATTCTGCGCCAATACGCACGGCGCGGCCATCCAAGGCGCCAGCCAATGCGCGCCAAAGGATGCGTCCGAAAATAATAAAAAACGCGACAAACGCAACCGCAACCCAAAATCTGGGATCGGCATAAAACGGTTCGGCGTGCAGGGCTTCAGCTTCCATGCGTTTAGCTTTCCTGTTTCGTGTAATCGTGCACGATGCGTTGTGCACGCGCAACGTCGGCGTTGATGCCAGCAAACTGAGTAACTACTTGCGCAGCTAATTCTGCCGCTGCTGGCTCAAGTTTGGATAAAAGATTTTGTTTTTGTGCGTTTACACGTTGCTCTGCCTCATGTGACTGGCTGGCAAGGGTGCGGCCAAGGTCACTAAGTGCTTTCTCGGTGGTTTCCTTAATGACGCGCTCTGCCTCAGTGAGTACGCCCTGGGCTTTTGAACGGGCTTCTATAAGCGTGCGATCATACTCTTTGCGCTTATGTTCAGCCGCCATATTCAGCTGGTCTGCACTTGACAAATCCCATTCCCGCTTGGCGCGGCGCTGTTCGATAATGCCCATTAGCGGCGGCAGGATAAAGCGGGCAAGCACGGTATATAACAGTGCCATGCACACCACCAGCCAGAACAGCTGCGAGGCAAACCAAGCGGGATTGAGTTGAGGCATGTGCGGGTACCGTTTAGCCGAATACGAAGATCAGTGCGATACCGATGGAAGCCAGACCCATCAATTCAGCCAATGCACCACCGATAATGGCATAGGTAAATAATGTTTTCTGCATGGCAGGATTACGGGCAACGCCGTTTACCAATGCGGCGAAGATAAGGCCGATGCCTACTGCTGCGCCCAACATACCAAGGGCGAGAAGGCCGGCGCCGATCATTTTTGCTGCTGCGATTTCCATGTAGTGATTCCTTTCGAGTGATGTGACAAAGTGAATTAAAAAAAGTAAAAAACGTGTTTGATCCTAGTGTAGATGAAGCGCATCGTTCAGATAAACGCAAGTGAGAATGGTGAATACATAGGCTTGCAATACTGCGATACCAAGTTCAAAACCGGTGAACAGCACCAGAAATGCCAGCGGCGCAATGCCCCACAAACCAAGCATAAATACAAACGCTGCGATCACTTTCATCAGGGTATGTCCCACCATCATGTTGATGGCAAGACGAAGTGCCAGACTGATCGGACGGGCAAGATAAGAAATCAATTCAATTGGAAACATCAACGGCAACAAAACCAGCGGTACGCCATGCGGCAGGAAGAATTTGATAAATTTAAGCGGCCCGTGTTTTACAATGGCAAGAAGCGTTACGCCGATAAATACACACCCTGCCATGGCAAAGGTTACGATAATATGGCTGGTGACTGTGAAGGAATAGGGCAACATGCCAAATAAATTGGCGAATAAGATAAAAATAAATAGCGTAAAAATCGCCGGAAAATATTTCAATGCATCGGTGCCAGCTGTGTCTTTAACCGTGCCGGCAACCCATTCAATCAGGGCTTCGCCAGCACCTTGCACACGGCCAGGCACTAATGCACGTGACTTAGCGGCAGCACCCAGCAAGATCAATGTGGCAAGCGTGGTAAGCAGCATCCACAGCGATGCATTAGTAAAACTCACATCAAAATGTCCGATATGCAATGGCAGAATCGGGTAAACTTCAAACTGAGCGAGTGGATTATGATGGGAAGCCACGGTAGCTTACGCTTTCGACAGAATTTAATGACGGTGTTTTTTAGCGGAATGGACGGCGTTGTCAACGGGGAGATGCATAAATTTAGCGAAGCGGCGGTTTTTAATGCCGCCAGCCTACCTAATCGCGCTCGGCCTCGTCTTCGCGGAGTATGGCTTGGCCCTGCTTAATCGCGGCTTCTGACGGGGCATCCACCTGATCAGCGGCGCGTTTTAAGTTAATAAAACCGCCAACGGCCCCCATAAAAAAGCCAATTACCAGGAGCCAGGGTTGTGTGCCAAGCGCGCGGTCCAATAAATAGCCTAGCCCGGATCCGGCAATCAGGCTTGCCAGCAATTCCACACCAAAACGCATAGCTTGACCTATTCCCTCCGCTTGGGGAAGAAAATCTTGCTGTGATGCGATAGGCTTGGCGGCTTTAATGCGCCGCTTCAGCGAAGAAAAATCGTCTTCCATTATTCTTTTTTCTCCTCTGCTTTCACAGCGGCAGGTGTTTTAGTGGTTGGTGCAGCTTTTCCACCACTGGAAATCAGGTCAATATAGGCCGTCATCTTTGGGGCGGTCATTTCATCATCATAGCGATGACCATTGATGAAAAAATAGGGCGTATGATCGACTTTTAATTCCTTTTCCGCTTGCTGGCGCAGGGTGAGTATTTTGGTTTCGCGGTCTACGCTGGTGGTGCATTCTTTAAATTGTGCAGCATTCACGCCGCCTACACCCGCAAGTGTTTGCAGTGATTTCAAGAAATTGGCATCAAATGCCCATTGTTGCTGAGCATCAAAGAGCACGCGCACAAACGTGTAATAACGTGCAGCACCGTCCTTTTCACCCACGCAATCAGCCAGCTCCGATGCTTTCAGTGCAGGCTCATTAAGCGGATAAGGACGTAAAATATAACGTACCTTCCCGGTGGAAATATATTTTTTATCTAATACCGGCAGCACTTCTTTATGGAAATGCGCGCAATGCGGGCAGGAGAGAGACGCGTATTCCACGATGGTAACAGGCGCTGACTTTTTCCCCATCACAAAATCGTTGTCCAGCGGAGCATCTTTTAAAAGTGCGGCGTCCACGGCTTCAAATTTTGGTGCAGGTTGTACTTCTTTTGCTGCTTCCTGTGCATGTGCCAGTGGCGCATTCAGGCTTAGGGAAAGCAATGCTAAGAGAAATAAAGGCAGGCGGCGTATCATGCAATATCCTTTCGTGTGAATGTGGCCATTGTAGCGTGCGTTTGCGCCGAGTGCAATGCTTGTGCAAGTCCTTCTAATGCTTTGCGCAATTCCGGGTCCGTAACAGTATCGGGTAAGGGCGGCGGAGTGGTTGTGACAGCAGGCACTTTAAAAGCGGCTTTCTTTGCGCGCGGTGGGATAATGCCCTGCTTAATACGCAATTGCGTTACCGCGCGATACCCAAAATATACCGCCAGCTTTTCCAGAATAAGCGGCTGAGAGTGTTGTATATCCAGTGCATAGGCGCTTTCTACCAGTAAGGTTAGTACTCCTTCATCGCGCTTGCCCGGTGCGAATCGCAGGCTTTGCGGCAAACATTTTGCTGCTGTTTCCCGGCCAAGAATGGTGTCCCAATGGCGAATCAGGCGTGCTTCCACCATGCCATGCTTGTCTAATGCGACTTTACTGGCTGCTTCCACGCATTCGCTCAGTGGTTTAGGGAAACGATATTTCATGCGGCCTGCTCCTGCGGGCGTTGCAGCAGCGCCCGAATGGGGGCGAAACTGCGCCGGTGATGCGGCGTTACGCCATGCCGAGCCAAGGCTTCCTGATGATAGGGAGTCCCGTAGCCCGCGTGGCGCTCAAAGCCATAATCCGGCCATTCGTTTGCCAATTCACGCATGATACGGTCGCGGGTGACTTTAGCGATGATGCTGGCGCTGGCGATCGAAAGGCTGCGGGCATCGCCGCTCACCACCCATTGTGTCTGACAGGGAAGTGCGGGTACGCGATTGCCATCTACCAACGCCACATCAGGCATAATTGGCAGTGCAGCCACGGCGCGTTGCATGGCAAGCATGGTAGCGGCTAAAATATTAAGAGAATCAATTTCCTCTACACTGGCATGCCCAATGCCAATCTGTGCACATGACAATAATGCCTCAAACAATGCTTCTCTTTGCTCAGGTTTAAGGCGCTTGGAGTCATTGAGACCACGCGGCAGGCGGCGGGGATTGCTATCTAAAATGACTGCTGCGGCGGTAACTGGCCCGGCCCATGGGCCACGCCCCGCTTCGTCAATTCCGGCAATGGCGCCATTATAATGTCGTTCAATGGAAAAATTCGGTTTAGCCGGCAGTTTTAGCGGCTGTGAGCGGCGCGAGGGCGAGGGGTGGGGTTTCGTCATAAATTGGCCAGCTACCTTCAGCAAGTGAGAGAGCGGAAGTGGCCACTTTACCGTTCATCTCACGGTAAATCCAGTAGCTTGTAAGCACCTGGGAAACATAGTTACGGGTTTCCGCGTAAGGAATGCTTTCCATGAACAATAAGGGGTCATTGCCATAGTTCAGTGTTTTGGTCCATTCGGCCAATTTGCCAGGACCGGCATTGTATGATGCGGTCAGGAAAATGAGGTTGCTATTGGCATTGGTGCTGTGCATCAGATGCGTAAGATACGCCTGTCCCAATGCCAGGTTGGCGGCTGGTTCAAAGAAATTTTCGCGGGACATGCTAAGAGCGGCCAGTGTTTGCATACGGCTGGCGGTTTGCGGCATCAGCTGCATCAAGCCAAGCGCTCCGGTGTGACTCTTTGCATTGGTACGGAAACCCGATTCTTGGCGAGCCATGGCAAAGATAAGCGCTGGATCTACTGCGAAACCACCGGCAGGCTGCCATTTAGGGGTAGGGTAGAGTGCCACGTCATATGACAAACCTTGCTTTTTAAGTGCGCGGGCCATCCCGATTTGCACGGAAGGTAAGTCCATGGCCATGGCAAATGACAAAAGCAGGGCACGTGTATTACGGTCTACGGTTGGAAACAGTGTGCGTAATTCACTCTCCGCCATTTCCGTCTGGCCAGCCTGAACAAAGGCGGCGGCGCGTTTAACTTCGGGATTTGCATATAAAGCTGCAAGCGAGCTATCCGTCAATGCTGGTGGCGGGGCGGAATTTACGTTAAGCGTATGCCCCAGTGCTTTATTAGCCATCACGCCATAAAAAGTACGAGGATGCGAAGCGGCGATTTCTAAGTAACGGGTGGCACGCGCGTCGCCTTTGGCATCATATGCGCGGTATGCCCAGAAAGCGGCGGCGGCTTCTTGCCAAGGGGAAATGGCGTCACGGGCGCTGACCATCGTGGCAAAGTGGCGGGCGGCGGCGTCAATATCATGCAATTGCCATGCGGCGATTCCGGCAATCCAATGGGCGCTGGGTAAGCGGCTTGTGCTGGCGGCTACATATGCTGCATGTGGATTGCCGCCATATAAAAGAGAAGCGGCTTCTGCGAGTTGGGGATCACTATTGAGGCGAGCCAGGCCATTATCATCACCATAACCGGATAAATAAGGGCGGCGGGCCACTTGTATTAATTGAGCATCCTCTTTTTCATGGCGAGCTACGGCGAGCTTGAAAATATCATAGCTTTGCCGATGATTGGGGTATGCAGCGAGCCAGGCGTGTAATTCTTTGTAGTTAGCCGTATAACTTTCGCTCAAATAGCGTTGGGCGAGCACTTCACCAAGTAAAAGCTTATCTTCCAGCTGGGCAATTTTGGTGTTTGCGGCACGCCAGTCACCACCCTTCTGAGCATTGAAAATATACCGATAGCGCGCTGCGTCTGCTTCAGAAATAACGGTCAGTGCAGGGGAGGAAGAATAAAGCGTTGCGCTGGGGGTAAGGCGGGGGCGGGTGTGAAATGCCGTAGCCAGGGTGGTAGCCACAACGGCAATCATAAGGAATGAAATGCCGGACCACTTAAGCGTTAAAAATTTCTTATATGTTCTAACAGTCATAAGAAAATGTTAACTGATTAAAAAGGTTTTGGCAAGTCTTTAAGCCAAATTTATGTCAAATTTTAGCTAAATCAATGGATTAGCTATAAGGCAACCGACTGAATTTGAAGCAGATCGGCCCAGGCTAATCGCTTTTGGGAGGGGCTTCGGAGCAAATAGGAGGGGTGAAACGTCACCGCAACAGTTAACGGTTGTTCGAGGTAGGGATTGCTATATTCATAGAATTTTCCCCGCAAACGACTCAGCGGCTGGTCGCGTTTCAGTACCGCCGACATCGCCACACCACCCGCCAATACCAGCAGCTTGGGATTTATAAGGGCGATATGCTTCTCCACAAACGGCTCACAGATCGCCAGCTCTATGGCGTTTGGTGTACGGTTTCCGGGGGGGCGCCAGAATACCGTGTTACTTATATATAGAGAGTGTAGAGGGTCTGGATTTGCCCTCGAAAGGCCAATTGCGGCAAACATGCGGTCTAGCAATGCCCCTGAGGGGCCGCAAAAGGGAATACCCTGCATGTCTTCCTGCGCCCCCGGCGCTTCGCCGATCACCATCACGCGGGCAGCGGGATTGCCGTCGGAAAACACGGTTTTCATGGCCGTTTTCTTCAGCCCGCATCCATCAAACGCCTGTACCGCCGCCTCCAATTCCGCAAGCGTTGTGCAGCGATCCGCCAACGCCCGGGCCTCAGCGGCAGCTTCAGAGGGCGGAACCATACGGGCTGAAGCAGCGGGCGCAAATGGGGGCGCTGCGGAAATAGGCGTAGGTGTGGGGGGCGAGGGCGTAATAGCTGCAGCCGTCAGGCGATTCACTGGCGTATCGCCGATGGTTTCATCGACCCCTGCCTCTACATACCATTCGAGTAGTTGTGTTGGTTGCATAGCGCGCTATAGTAGCGGCGTATGAGCCGCGAAACAATGGAATACGATATCGCTATCATCGGCGCAGGTCCGGCAGGCCTGGCTGCGGCGATTCGCTGCAAGCAGTTGAAGCCTGAGTTGCGGGTATGCATATTGGAAAAAGGCGCAAGTATAGGTGCCCATGTTCTTTCCGGTTCTGCCTTTGATCCGCGTGCCCTTAACCACTTGTTTCCAGATTGGAAAGAACGCGGCGCGCCCGTACGCCAACCCGCTATGCAGGATCGTTTTCTGTGGCTTACCAAACGCCACGCTGTTTCCCTGCCTGTACCTCCGTCCATGGACAATAAGGGCTGCTATGTCATTAGCCTCTCCGAGCTTTGCCGCTGGCTTGGCGCGCAGGCGGAAGCATTGGGTGTGGATGTTTTTCCGGGTTTTCCTGCCGCCGAAGTCATTATTGAATCCGGGCAGGTGTGCGGCGTTATCACCGGAGATTTAGGGCGCGCCAAAGACGGAGCCGAAAAACCGAACTTCCAGCCTGGTGTTGCTATCCGGGCCACGCATACTTTATTTGCGGAGGGTTGCCGCGGCTCACTCTCTGAGCAAATTATACGGGCGTTTAATTTGCGCGCGAAGGCTGACCCACAAACTTACGGCATCGGCATCAAGGAAATCTGGGAAGTGGAAGCCGCTAAACATCGTCCCGGCGAAGTGGTGCACAGCGTCGGCTGGCCGCTGAATGCCGGAACATATGGTGGCGCATTTGTCTACCACATGGAAAACCGCCAGGTAGCGATCGGCTTTATCACTGGCCTTGATTATAAAAACCCATACTTAGACCCCTACCAGGAATTTCAACGCTTCAAAACCCATCCTTCCATACGCCCCTTATTAGAAGGTGGAAAACGGCTGGAATACGGAGCTAGGGCGTTAAATGAAGGCGGCTTGCAGTCTATTCCCGGTCTGACCTTCCCCGGCGGCGCATTGATCGGGTGCTCGGCTGGATTCCTCAACGTGGCCCGCATCAAAGGTTCCCACAATGCGTTGGAGAGCGGCATGCTGGCAGCCGAAGCCATTGCCGCGGGGGATTTAGCGCAATATCCGGTGCGGCTTCGTGCTTCACCTTTATATAAAGAATTACACGCCGCCCGAAACCTGCGCCCCGCGTTCCATAAATGGGGATTATGGGGAGGGTTGGCTTACAGCGCGCTTGACCAATACGTATTGCGTGGCCGTGCGCCCTGGACATTGCGCACCCGCACGGCGGACCACGCTTCACTAAAGCCTGCTGCAAAGTGCAGGCCTATTGCTTATCCCGCGCCAGACGGCGTTGTCACCTTTGACCGCATGTCGTCGGTCTTTATCTCCAATACACACCACGAAGAAAACCAGCCGTGCCACTTACGCTTGCGCCATGCCGATATACCCATCCAGCAAAACCTGCCGCTTTACGCCGCGCCTGAGCAACGCTATTGCCCGGCAGGTGTGTATGAAATCATCCAGGACACTGGCGGTGCGCGCCTGCAGATCAACGCCGCCAACTGCGTGCATTGCAAAACCTGCGACATCAAAGACCCCACCCAAAATATTGTCTGGATTCCCCCCGAAGGCGGCGGCGGGCCTAATTACCGGATGATGTGATCTATTTAGAAGGATAGAGATGCTGTTTAATTGTAACATAAGTTTCATTTGTACTGCTGCCAATAGCCTGTAAAAACAATGCATGAGTAAACATAAAATCGTTCCTTTTCCTGCCGAATGTGCCCCGGACTTCAAAGATCCCAGTGTGCAATCTGCTTTAAAGAATTATGAAAAAGAGCTTCTAAAATTACATTGGGATGTAACTACTACTAAGGGCAGAGACCTTATAGAAAGTAGTGCGGGCATATTAGATTCCGAGCATCAACGGCTTAAAAAATTGCTTAAGGAAGTTAACTCACCGGACGGTTATACAGCCATATGTGATAAAAAAAATATGCTTATCACTGCACGTATAACAAGCATTAATAGAGCATTAGCTAAGATCAAGAATGAGCGTTATGAGGTTATCCATAGACTTCATGGCCCAGCCCAGCAAACGCTAAAAGCGCTCCGCAATGCCCCTAGTCGCGGCAAAGAAAAGGAGTTGATTGCTTTAGAACATGAGGTGTCATTACATTACGATGCAAGTCGGGGTGAAACTAAAAGGCGTTATGAACCAATGGATTATTGGTACGCTATCGGTAATGAACATGCCATTTCGCTTCGTAATTCAGAAGACAGAGCCTATCAGCTCGCGCTTATCCCAAAGCCTGTGCAAGATGCAAAATGGGAGTTTATTCTTGCTTTAGCAGATAGCGCTTATCACATTTTTACGCCGCCAAACCATACTTCTCCTATGCAGGCGGATAAGTTCATTTCGCCTAATGCGGAACATAAAGTCATTGCCCAGTTACTTTCCCGTCTTTCCATTAATGAGCGCGGGGCAACAAACCCGACTATGGGTGAGGCATATAAATTGCGCCATAACCCCGCTATTCATTCGCTTCACACGGTGGCGTTGATTGATAAAATTTTTCACCATGCATGGCAGGATATTGCTTTTAAACATCCCCGAGAGTCTCAACAAACAAAGTACAGAGAGCAATGGGTCACGCTGCGCCAACATGCCATGATTATGGCCTTGGTGCATGATATGGGTGAAATAGACGGAGAATTAAGCTGTGGTAATGATCGTAGCTTGCTCCCAAGCGAGCAAAGAGAAGTATTTAATAAAGAAAGAAAAGCCGATGAAGAAAAGACATTTTTTTGGCACTTAAATGATGTGCTGAAAATGGTCGATATTAAGCCAGATAAAAAAAGTTCATTATGTGCCTATTTGGGGGCGGCATTTCATGAAATAGAAAAAAAAGATACCTTCATCAGTCACGTTGTAAAAGTCTTGGAGCAAATGCAATCTCAACAAGACTATTTGCGTTTTGAGGGCAAGGACAATGCCACAAAATTACAAGATACCGTGGAAGATGATAAAAAATTTTCAATGAATTATGTCTCGCTGGTTTTGCGAGGTGCAAATTTTGATGAACCTGAGAATAAGGGAAAATCGTTGAATGCTCATCTTTCTAAAGGGAATCAGGCTTATATGGAAGTATGCAACAGCCTTACTAAGGCTACCTATGAAGAATATGAACATATAATCAAAGAATTACAAAACGCATTTGGTGTAAAGCGCAATCCCGTGTTGGTTGGTGGGCGTGCGCATTAAATTTTACAAAATCAATCAACACAATAAATTTTTTACAAAAACTATTATAAGGGCCGATATGAATACACATTTTCTTAACCTTGAAGGCGCAACACCTTACCAACAATCCATTCACCAGGCCATTTTAGATACACTAGGAGATCCTCGTCTTCAGCCAATGCGCTATCATGCGGAAACATTAAATCCCGAAACAGATGAAGCGTTAAGAAAAGATTTGATGCGTCACACTGCTTTGCAAGCGATGATGCAAAAAGTGGACCCCAAAAAGGTAACGGAAGATATCGTCAAATTATTGAAAGATTTTTTTGGTGAGATGCTGGTTACACAAAAATTAAAAAAATACAGCGCGCCTATTAAACATGAGGCCATATTTGACATAGCCTATGAAATTGCCTCGAGCGTTCCTGAATCCATGGCCCAGTACATTCTTAAGGAAAAAAGTAAAGCACATCACTTTCGATATAATCCTCATGCAAATGGGATAGGAGAGCTTGCCGAGTTGTTGGATTCATCCCTTAATGCAGTGATTGTCCGGCATCTTATGGGGGGCTTAAATGAAGCAATCACACAGGGCGAGATCACATCTGAAATGTGTACTGATGTGACTGACCATATCATAAAAGATGTAGAGCAACACACAAACCCTACGCACATTGCCGCCCTTAAACGGACGATACAAACATTGTCGCGTGAGAATCCCGGGAAACCGATTATTTACTTAAGTATCGGCTGTGGTGACGGACGTGCAGATGCGGCGATCATTTCAGCATTAAAGACGCAATTGCCGAATGTGCCATTGCATGCAATCGGGTTTGATCCTTTTCAGACGAATCCTCAACAGAACCATATCGTAACTGAATTAGGTGGGCACATAATCAACCGTGAGCTTACGCCCGGGGAAACATTCCTCAGCGTAGCCCGTAAAATAAGTGGCATAGAAGACCCGGTGGTAGTGGCAACGGAACGCTTTGCATTGCATCACATGGGACGCAGCACATCGCAGATTAAGCAAGAAATTGAGGGTGCAACCCTCATCTCGGTAGAAGAACCTGTAAGCTCGATACAGCGTACGGATTTAGCCCATCGTTTAGCCGCAAGCGGCTATGATATTTTAGCGAATCATGCATTTGAAATGCGCTTTGGTGGAGGTTGGATTTCCAAAGCCCGCGAAAATCCGGAATTATTTGGCTCGTTGTATCGGCGTCTGGAAGATATGGAAGCATCTGAGGGAATGCAATTAGAAAAAGTTCCCGGCATTTATCCGGCAACATTCGTGATTACCTACCCGCCTGAGAAAATGCTCAGCACACAACCAGATGAAAACATTACTCTTAATGGCATTAGGCAAGTATCGGGTGTTAAAACGCAGCGTGCGTAATGGCCGCTGCCTTAGGCCGCCCGCTCCACCATCAGCTTCTTGATCTCGGCAATTGCCTTTGCCGGGTTCAATCCCTTCGGGCAGGTTTGCGCGCAGTTCATGATGGTGTGACAGCGGTAGAGTTTGAATGGATCTTCCACATCATCCAACCGCTCTCCGGTCGCTTCATCGCGGCTATCAGTAATCCAGCGATATGCATGGAGAAGAATAGCAGGCCCTAAGAATTTTTCCGCGTTCCACCAATAGCTCGGGCATGAGGCGGAGCAGCATGCGCACAAAATGCACTCATACAATCCGTCCAGCTTGGCGCGCTCCGCAGGAGATTGCAGCCGCTCACGGTTGGCGGGTTGCGGTGTCGCCGTTTTAAGCCAGGGTTGCACGGAAGCATATTGTGCGTAGAAATGCGTCAGGTCTGGCACTAAATCTTTGATCACCGGCATGTGCGGAAGTGGGTAAATATTCACGTCACCCTTGACGTCCTCAATCGGCTTAATGCATGCCAGCGTATTCATGCCGTCAATATTCATTGAGCACGAACCGCAAATTCCTTCGCGGCATGAGCGGCGGAAGGTGAGGGTGGGGTCGATCTCGTCTTTAATTTTAATCAGCGCGTCCAATACCATCGGTGCGCAAGTGGTCATATCCAATTCGTAGCGATCCATGCGCGGGTTTTTCGGCTCACCGGTGGTGGTGTCCTTGTCCTCAGGATCAAAGCGATAAATATTAAATGCACGAACCCGCTTTGCACCATCAGGTGCTTTGTGCGTGGTGCCTTTACGGATGCGGGAGTTTTTAGGTAGTCGGAATTCGGCCATGGCTATTCCTTTGAGGCGCGTAGAATGATGGGTAATGGTTGATGCATAGCGGAAAAATAATTACCACGATATTTTAATTTCATACACAGTTATTTCTTTTTCAATACATCCCGGATTTCTTCCAGCAGTACTTCCGTGCGGGGTGGGGCCGCGGGGTTGCTGCGGTGGACGCGGTTTACTTGTTTTACCAGCACGAATACGGCGGTGGAAACAATCAGGAAATTAAGTACAGTATTGAGAAAAAGGCCATAATTAATGGTAGCGGCCCCGGCGTCTTTGGCGGCTTTGAGCGTGTCGTAGTGCACCGGTGTCAAATTGATAAAATAATTGGAAAAATCCAGGCCGCCTGACAATTTGCCAATCGGCGGCATGATAATATCATTGACCAGCGAGTTCACCACGCCAGTAAAGGCCGCACCGATAATGATCCCTACCGCCAGATCAATCACATTGCCGCGAGCGATGAATTGCTTGAATTCCTTGAACATTTTTGGTTTCCTTTATTATTCTTCGCCTTATTTTTAAGCCGCCGAAAGCCAGAGCGCAAGTGCTTAGTATTTGAATATAAATTAATAATTGCGCTAGACGCTAGGGCCATTTTTTCGTATAATCCGTGCAATGAGCATTTACCGCTTTGCCGGCGATTCCCCGGTACAGGAAATCCTGTTTCGTTATGCAAAAGACCGCCCACCTGTGGCGTTGCTTGCGGCTGGAGACGCTGCCGATCCTGACCAAATTTCCACTATTCGCCGTGGCTTAATGGCAGAAAAATGGGGCTGTGTACCCGTGCATACCGAGGGGAGGAATTTCCTGCAGGTCGAAGGCTTCAAAGACGAAGGCCAGCTTACAGCACTCTTGCATGTCCGGCATTTCACTAGCGGTAAACCTGCTATCCACGCCGAAGCCGGCGACCATCCAACCCGCAGCTGGCAAGACTGGCTGAATGATAATAGTTTGAAATACGGCGGCTGGGCTAATCTGGTGGGGGATGGCGCACTTTTGGCATCAGGTCTTAAGAGTGGCCGCAGCAAGGAAATTAATACTGGCGCACTCTATACAGTGGGTGGCTTAATCGTTTCGCGTTATGGCAACGTAAAAACCGAACACCATTTACGCCAGGTGAGTGAACAACTTGCCGGATTTCTGCAACAGCAGGCCGGTATGTTGCCGGAGCATTGCGGATTGTATTCCATTCTTAAAGACCGGCGTGATAACGGCCTTCAAAAAATGGAAGACTTCCTCTATCGCTATCCCTCGCAAGCTACACTGGGGATCTACACACTTGGCGCATTTTCCATGCTCCAATCCGGTATTAAGCATCGCAAGTTTTGGGACGCGGCCTACGGCGTCAGCTCTGTTTCCACTAAACTTGCCTCCTTAGTCGTTCCTGAAAAAAAGAAAACAGCTGCGACTGAAAGCCATGAAAAGGCTACAACACCCATTGGAAAAGTATTTGAATGGGTGCAGGAGAAACCGCTGCGTATTTTTGGCTATGGCTCCATGGTCACAGATGCATTGCTTGGTATGAGTGCATATCGCGAATATAAATCCAATCCGCAGCAAAAAGCTTATATTTTTAAATTCCTCACCACAGGCACATATTTAATGGCAGATATGATGTTCGCTATTTCCAGTAAAGAAGGCGAGGGTAAATTCGATCCCGATGAGCAGCGCCGCATTGAAGGCCTGGCCGCTGAAACCATCGCCGCACAGCCGGGAGCTATTCAGGGGGCCTTGACAAACCAGGTGGCTGGATTCCTTTCTACGCGCCCTGAAATGCGCGGCTCAACTCAGGACATTGCCGAATCGATTGGTGAGCAGGTGAAATATATGCGCAGTAATAGATGGGCCTGTGTGCCTGAGACCACAGTAATTGAAAAAACTGTTCCTGAACCAATATCTTGGAAAACGCGAACCAGCACTAGCTTCAATTCCACTCCGCAATTAGGGTGATGGAATGTTTTTATCCCCTTTTCCCTTTGCTGAGCGATTCAGAAAGCGGTCATTACAGGCCGTGAGGGGGCAATATCTGACGTTTAAAGAGATTAGCGCATTAAAAAGCAATGCAACCTATTTCCCCAATAAATTACTTGATGTATTAAAAACTAATCCTGCTTTAACGGATGATATTTCTGAATATCTTGCTGGGTTGGGTGTTCGGCGCATCAGTTTTTTAAATAATGGCGCAAATGCTATTGTTTTTAAAATCACCAATCACCAATTGCTTCGCATATCATTGGATGCAAAAGAGAATCCTCGCCCGCTGCACCCCGCAATTTTGCAGCCTATATGTACGCAGTATGTGGGAGAGAATGAAAAGAGAATTCGAATCGAGCTATTACCTGAGGTAGAGACTAAAGATATATCTAAAGACGATGTTGAAGTGGTTTGCAGCGCATTGGTGCAGTCGGGTTTTGCTCCTAATATGGATAAACATGTAAGTAATGTAGGTAAATTGTTGGATGGAACACCAATATTATTAGATCCAGGATATATTGAAAAAAGGCCCAGTACCCAAGAAATTCTGGTTGAAGGATTACATCTTGAAAACTGGTTTGACGGGAAAGGGAAGTGGAAACAGCATATGTTTTATCCGGCGTTGCAAACCCATCAGTTGGTGGGGGTGTTTACACCGCGATATTTAGAGGATTTGAGTCAGGTTACTGACTCCTCGCTCTCATCTATGATTGAAAAAAATGGATTATATCCCGAGCAGTTTGGTAATGCGGCAGATATTGCAACGAAGAACTATGAGATTTTTCTTAAGAAAAACCCAAACGAAACGGACAAGCGCTGGGAAGATTTTTTAAAACAAGAATGCAATAAACCTCAGCGTTCGCTTTAATACACCCGCGCTTTTGGAGGCACTGCTTGCACTTCGTTTGATAGGGTATGCAGATGCACGGGCCGGTAATCCACACTCATATTGCCGCGTTCGTCAAGCCAGCAATAGCTGTGTTTCATCCATTTCTGGTCATCACGATCAGGGAAATCTTCGCGGGCGTGAGCGCCACGGCTTTCTTGGCGTTGGTAAGCGCAGGCAACGGTGATCAGCGCCTGGCTGCGGAGGTTGTCCAGCTCCAGTGCTTCGATCAAATCACTGTTCCACACCAGGCTGCGGTCGGTAATATGGAGGGTATCAAATTTGTGCCAGATGTCGCTCATCTGCTTTACGCCTTCGGCTAAGGGGGCTTCATCACGGAACACAGCGGCATGGTCCTGCATACAGCGCTGCATGGCGCGACGCAGTGCGGCGGTAGAAGATGTGCCGTTGGCATTGCGGATACGATCCAGTCGGCTTAGGATTTTATCGGTCGCAGAGCCGGTGAGTGGAGCGCGTGGTGTGGTGCAGCCTTTGAGCAATTCAGCAGCGCGGAGTGCTGCGGCACGCCCAAACACCACCAAATCCAGCAAGGAATTCGATCCCAATCGATTCGCCCCATGTACGGACACGCATGCGGCTTCACCAATGGCCATTAAGCCTGGTACTACGGTTTCTGGATCACCATTTTTACTGGTTACTACTTCGCCATGATAATTGGTCGGAATGCCTCCCATATTGTAATGTACTGTAGGGAGCACTGGAATCGGCTCACGCGTTACATCCACCCCGGCGAAAATCTTCGCCGTTTCGGCAATGCCAGGAAGACGGGCATGAATGATGTCTGCGTCCAGATGATCGAGGTGCAGATAAATATGGTCCTTATGCGGGCCAACGCCGCGGCCTTCACGAATTTCGACCGTCATGGCGCGGCTCACTACGTCACGGGATGCCAGATCCTTGGCGCTTGGGGCGTAACGCTCCATAAAGCGTTCGCCTTCGGAATTCACCAGATAACCGCCTTCGCCGCGTACACCTTCGGTAATCAAGCACCCTGCGCCATAAATGCCGGTGGGGTGGAATTGCAC
>CAZGVV010000037.1:0-1620 GCA_964529155.1 uncultured Rickettsiales bacterium | reverse complement strand
TCGCCATCCCGCCACCGTCGCCGGTGCAGGTATGGGCAGAAGTGCAGGAGAAATAGGCTCGGCCATAGCCGCCGGTGGCCAGCACGGTGATATGCGCATTGAAACGATGAATCGTTCCATCTTCCATATTCAGCGCGATGACGCCACGGCATGCGCCTTCGTCATCCATAATCAAATCAAGGGCAAAATATTCGATAAAGAATTGTGCGTCATGCTTAAGCGCCTGTGTGTAGAGCGTATGCAAAATAGCGTGCCCTGTACGATCCGCAGCGGCGCAGGTGCGTTGCGCGGTGCCTTTGCCGTAATGCGTGGTCATGCCGCCGAAAGGCCGCTGATAAATTTTTCCGTCATTGGTGCGTGAAAAGGGTACGCCGTAATGCTCCAGCTCAATCACCGCCTGCATGGCGTTTTTACACATATATTCGATTGCATCCTGGTCGCCCAGCCAGTCCGAGCCTTTGATGGTATCATACATATGAAACCGCCAATCATCCTCGCCCATATTGGCCAACGCCGCGGAGATGCCGCCTTGCGCCGCCACCGTATGTGAACGCGTGGGGAATACTTTGGTGATGCATGCCGTGGAAAGACCCGCTTCCGCCATGCCAAACGTAGCGCGCAACCCCGCGCCACCCGCGCCAATAACAACGACATCATGAAAATGGTCAGTGATAGGATATGCGGTCATGATACTTTAAAACCCTGATACAATGTCGAGTACGTGTAATTTTAAAACAGCTAGCAAGCCCATGCCTGTCGCTAAAAAACAAAATAATGTGTTGCTAACTAGGAGCGGATATTTCAGCCAGGGTGCATGCACATAATCTTCAATCACCACTTGTAGGCCAAGTCTGGCATGCCAAAAAGCTGCGACCAGGAATAACGTCATGCAGAGTGCATGCCACGGCGACGCTAACCAATCGGCCACACGAAACGGATCCGGCGAGCCGAGAACGCTGAGTACGGATATTACAAACCACAGGCTGAGCGGAGCCAGCGCAATGGCAGTCAGGCGTTGGGTAATCCAATGAGAAACGCCGGCTTTCGCAGCCCCGAGTCCACGTACGCGTCCAAGCGGTGTACTCATATTCCCCCCATATAAACGGCCCACCAGGTAAAGGCTGTAAACGCGATGCTCAAAGCAATCACCAGCCAACCGCTACGGGTAGCTTGTGGAATTGTGAGGCCGTGTCCACTATCCCACCACAAATGGCGAAGTCCGTTACAAAAATGGTAATAAAAAGCCAATGCCCAACCGGTAAGCATCACAATGCCATACCAGGCGTTCATAATACCATAAATTGCCTGATACCCGCGTGGGCTATAGGCTGCTGTCCATAACCATGCGACCAGCAATATTGCACCTGTAAAAAGCGCAATCCCGCTCGCACGGTGCGCAATAGAGCTAAACATCGTCACGCGCCAGCGATAGATGCTAAGGTGCGGAGAGATAGGGCGATTTCCAGCAAGTGGTGTCATAGGACTGCGTTATATCGTTATCCGGCCCCGTATGCCAGAAGAAAATAGAGGCGAGTTATTCTTCACTCCACCCCTTCGTAACACCCACACCCCTTTCTTCTTTAACCTCTACAAGCAAGAGGTGTGAGTATTAGGAAGGGG
>CAZGVV010000036.1:10844-21221 GCA_964529155.1 uncultured Rickettsiales bacterium | reverse complement strand
TGCTTTTGCATTCATCCGGTTAATCACTGCCTGCATTTCATCGGGTTTTGCCAAAGCCGTTGCAAGGCGCTTTACTGTGCCATTGGCTTTGCTTTTGCATTCTATTACGGCAACTTGCTGATAAACAGGCTTATCGGCCGTTTTTATAGATTTTTTACCCATTTTATCCGGTGTAAATGCAGTATAAGCCTGCACCACTTCCAAATCATCCTCAGCGGATTTAAGTGTTGAAGTTGAATCGGATAAAGTAAGGGAAGCCAGCGAAAGATGCTGCACAAATTCTCCGGCGCTGTATTGCGGTTTGCTTGAAGTTACAGCCGGTTTTTTCAGGCCGTGTGCATGTTTGCCTGGTTTAGGGGCAAATAATGAGCAGCCAGCCAGACTGCCTGCCAGCAAACACACAAGTAATGGACGATAAAAGATAGGCGCGTTCATAGGTATAAACAAACCCTCAAGGATGTGGTGAATCGCGGCACAAGAGAAGGCCGTATAGTCTCATTGAATGGTTAAATATCTGTGATGCAGGTAATTTACCATCAAAAAACCATAAAGCTTATGGAATCTTTATGCGCTTATGGCCGATCATGGATAAGGGAGCGGTTATGGAAAAAAACCAAAAAAAACCAGTATCTTCATTGGTGCTGGCCTATATTGAGGATCATCCTAAGGCAGTAATGTTATTGCGCCGGGCGCAGCAGCGTGCACAGGAATTAGACGCTAAATGGCGCGCTATTTACATCGAAACGCCTGCGCAGGTTCGAAACAGCGAAGACGGAGCACATGAGCGTATGCTTCGGCTCATGACGCTTGCCACCCAAATGGGCGGCGAGGTTGCGCACATTGAAGGCGAGAGCGTTGAGCAAGGCATGCGCAAGCATTTAGAATCTGAAAAGGCGCGGGCGGTTTTGTTTATTCTGGGTAATATGGAGTCTGATATCAGGTGGAGCCGCTGGTGGCCGCGCACGCTGACACAGCGCCTTATGCGCCTGGCTAGAAAATACACCAAAGTAGAAGAAATTCCTTTGGCCGGACCGGATTTTTCACGCGGTTTCTGGGCACAGCGGATACCTGAGTTCAATATGCGAAATATCCTCTATGCATTGGGCGCTGTCGGTGTGGCTTATGGGTGCGCGGCTTTAATGGAATGGTTGCTTCCGCCTGCGTTATTTCGCGTAAACATCCAAAATGTTACCCTCATATTTATGATCGCCTGCGCTTTCGTGGCGGGCCGCTACGGATTAATTCCGGGATTAATTGCCTCCCTCGTGAGCTTCCTTACAGTAAACCACTTCTTCATGCCGGCCTTTCACGTCACGCGTGCCGTGAGCATAACCGATAGCCTGAACATGATCCTGTTCCTTTCCGCTGCTGTACTGATTTCATTATTTACCAGTCAAACACGCGGCTATGCGCAGCGCGCCGCACGGCGTGAGTTGGGAACACAGGCGCTCTTTACCTTATACCGCATCGCTACCAATGCTTTTACCCGCCAACAGGCATTAGAAAAATTGCAGCGTAAGCTTACCCGCATGTTGGATATGGAGGTCGCCTTTTTTATCTCGCCTGTTTTGAACCCGGAACGAATCGAGGCAGTATATCCCGCCGATTTAATTTTAAAGGAAGCTGACCGTAACGCGCTGGAGATTTGCTGGAAAAGCACCAAAACCACTGGCATTGGATCGCCGGTAAATCCAGGTACGGAATGGCGTTTCGAACCGATGTTATCGCCAGGAGGTGAGGCGGGGGTGATTGGCATCCGCCCTTATAAAAACAAAAAGCTCGACCCCTGGTATGGTCGTTTACTGACTGCCATCGCCGACCAAACGGCCTCGGTGTTGGAGCATATTGATTTGGAGCGCTCCATGGAGGCCACGCGCATTCGTGAAGAGCGCGAAAAATTGCGCTCAATGCTGCTCTCCAGCGTATCGCATGATTTAAAAACACCGCTTGCCGGCATTATTGGGGCGCTGAGCGTTTATCAAAGCCTGGGTGATCGTTTGCCGGTAGCACGCCGCAGCGATTTAATGGAAACTGCACTGGAAGAAGCGCACCGGCTGGATAGCTTTATCAGCAATATTCTTGATATGACGCGCCTGGAAAGCGGGAAAATCGAATTCCATCAGGATTGGCATGACATGCAAAGCATCGTGCAGCAAGTTGCAAAGCGCTTACAGCACCGCTTGCGCCGTCATTCGCTTACCGTGCACCCCATGCCTAAAAATGTGGAAGTGTGTATCGACATCATGATGACCGAGCAGGTTGTGCAAAATCTTATCGACAATGCCTGCAAATACACACCCGCCGGCACGCCGATTGAAATCAGCGCCCGCACCGAGGCGCAGGGATTTTTATTGGAAGTACGCGATCATGGTGCAGGGTTGCCACCGGATAAGCTTGCGCAGGTATTTGACAAATATGCCCGGTTGCACAAGGAGGACTCGCAAGTGGCGGGAACGGGCCTGGGTCTTGCGATCTGCCGCGCGATTATGGCAGCACAAGGGGGGTGGGTTACTGCGGCAAACCATCCCAACGGCGGGGCAGTATTTACGCTTTGTTTGCCGCGCTGGCGTGAAATGGAAAATGAAAAACATGTGGCGTAAGGCGGCGCAAAACCTATGCAACAGACATTAAAAGGTAAGCGGATTCTGGCCATTGACGATACGCCTGCTATTCTTACGTTTTTGCGTGTCTCGCTGGAAACGCTTGGTGCGGAATTCAGGGAGGCACAAACGGCATCCTATGGCCTTGCATTATGCGAAGAACTTAAGCCTGATCTTATTGTGCTGGATTTGGGGCTGCCTGATAAGGAAGGCATGAATATATTGCCGCGCCTAAAGCGTATGGATAAAAAATCCGCATCGCCGATTGTCATTGTGCTTACGGTGCGTAATGAGCAGCGCTACAAAGACATGGCTCAGGAACTGGGTGCAGATGCGTATATCACCAAGCCTTTTCGCATGGAAAATTTGCTCGAAGTGATGCACGAAAAACTCCACATTACACTCGATGAGGAGCTGGCCACCATCGTTGCCCATCTGCAAGCTAGCTGATCGGCTCCATGCGGTAACCAATGCCTGGCTCGGTAATGATATAGGATGGCATGGTCGTGTCCGGCTCAATTTTTTCGCGCAACTGGCTGACATAAACGCGCAAATATTGCATATCATCGCCATGCGCCGGTCCCCATACGTCCTGCAGGATTTGTTTATGGGTGAGCATCTTTCCTCGGTGGCGCATGAAATACCGCAGCAGATCATATTCTTTAGGTGTCAGCATCGTTTTCTGGTTATCCAGAAACGCTTCATGACGCACAAGATCCATGCGGATACGCCCATTGACCAGTTCCGGCTCGCCGGCTTCCTGGGTTGCGGCTTTGCGTAAGTTGGCGTGAATACGCGCCAGCAATACATTGGGGTTAAATGGTTTGGTGATGTAATCATCCGCACCCGCCTCCAGTGCTGCTACAATCTCGCTGTCATCATTACGCACCGTACATACGATGATAGGGATTTGCGACCATGTGCGAACGTTCTGAATCACTTCCTTGCCGTCAATATCGGGCAGGCCCAGATCAAGCAAAATCAGTTCAGGACGCACCGAGGCAGCCAAACGCACGCCTTCACGGCCATTGTCGCATTCTACAACTTTATGTCCGGCCCCCTCCAGAGAGATAGTGAGTAATTTGCGAATAGGTGCTTCGTCTTCCACGATCAAGACGGTATTTTTTTTCTGATGCATATGGTGTTTCTAACTACGCTTACGTTGTTTTTATATCCTACGTGATAGATCACATAGTCGTCTTAGCAAGCCTTCATTAAGCTGAAGGTATAGAAGGAAATGACATAAATTGCAACCATACGAGGATAGTATGAATATGGATTTATACCCGTGGAAGCCGCCAGCACTGCCAGCAAATGATGATTTTCAAGACGAGGCCCGCATGCATTGCAGCTGGATGCCGCTTCGGGCTCAATTATTGTTACAATGGAGCCACTTGGCTTCATGGGAATTGGATGAGATCGGGCCTAATCGTCATGAACTGGCTTTGCTGATTCAACGCAAATATGGCATTGCTTCGCAATTAGTGGAAAATTATCTGCGTAATTATGAGCGTACCGCGCCTATGCAGTTCAATAATTAAGCGGCTATTCCATATATACTTACACTATAGTCATTCCACCTAATCATTAGGCATGGCTGCAAACAGCATCCTCATGCGCTTCCGGTGCTCACGTACACCTGTACGCTGCGCTCCGGTTCTCGAAACACTATTTTCGCCTACGTATAATGTTAAAGTGGAATAACTATACTATTTTTCGCACCGGTAATGTTACGGTGAAGTGATTGTAGCTCCTAAGCTATAAGCATAGGCATCGGTAATTGTCGCTTTTACAATTTTACCGCGCCATGCTTCCGCATCGTGAATATGCACGGATTGCATATAAGGCGAGCGGCCAATAAGCTGGCCATCAAATTTTCCGTCCCGGTCTAATAATACGTCCATTTCGCGGCCTACGCAGGCGCGATTAAATGCCGTGCTTTGCTCTGAAATAAGCGCCTGCAGACGTTGCAAGCGTTCATCCTTTGTCGCTTCTGGCACCTGGTCTGTCGCCTCTGCTGCGGGCGTGCCGGGGCGGGGGCTATATTTAAAGGAATAGGCTGAAGCATAGCCCACATGGCGCACCACGGCGAGCGTAGCTTGAAAATCTGCTTCCGTTTCGCCGGGGAAGCCAACAATAAAATCTCCTGAAAATGCCATGTCTGGCCGCCGGTTGCGTAAGGTTTCAATTGTAGCGATATACTCGGCAATCGTATGCTTGCGGTTCATGCGTTTAAGGATGGCATCGGAGCCGGACTGCACCGGCAAATGCAGATATGGCATGAGTTTAGGTTCATCCACATGCGCATCAATTAAATCCTCACGCATATCGCGCGGGTGCGATGTGGTATAGCGTATGCGCTCCAGCCCGTCGATTTTCGCCAAATGCCGGATGAGCCGGGCCAGACTCCATGTTTCACCGTCTGGTCCGACGCCATGAAATGCGTTCACGTTCTGACCAAGCAACATGATTTCACAACTGCCTTTGGCAACCAATTGCCGTGCTTCGCGGTCAATATCGGCCACGGCGCGGGAATACTCAGCGCCACGTGTGTAAGGCACTACGCAAAACGTACAAAACTTATCGCATCCTTCCTGCACCGCCAAAAACGCTGCCGGTCCCTGTGCGCCAATTTCATGGGGAAGGAGGTCAAATTTCTGCACCTCCGAAAAATCCAGATCCACTGCGCGGCTACGGCCTTCCGCTGCCACTAATAATTCCGGTAATTTGTGGTAGCTTTGCGGCCCGAACACCATGTCCACATACGGTGCACGTGCAATAATTTCTTCTCCCTCTGCCTGCGCCACGCATCCGGCCACGGCGATCAGCATCGGGTTTCCTTCGGCGGCGCGGCGCTTTTTTTGCACACGCATGCGCCCGAGTTCGCCATATACTTTTTCTTCGGCTTTTTCGCGGATATGGCAGGTGTTAAGGATCACCAGATCGGCATCATCCGGCGTCATTGTCTCCGCATAGCCCAGCGGCGCCAGCACATCACGCATGCGTGACGAGTCATAGGCGTTCATCTGGCAGCCATAGGTTTTGATGTAGAGTGTTTTACTATGCATGCGCCGCTTATAGGCTAATTGCTTACGATAATCAAGATTTGCTCCATTGCGTACCGGGAAATTTTTGCCCGTTGTTCTCTCGGTGATTTCGCGTATAATAAGGCAAATATTTCCGCCTCTCGAAGGATTTTGCCCATGACTGTCGCTTTTTCCCAAGCCCTGAATGCTTATCAAGCCCAGGCAAAAATGCTGCAGGGGTTAGGCGATGCCGAAACCCCGGACGTCACCAGCGGTAATGCGGGAGGTGGTTCAAGCTTCGCCCAGATGCTCTCGCAGACATTGGGCAGCACTGCTAATGCCCAGCACACGGCGGAAACCGCGCAGCTCCAGTCACTCAGCGGGAAGGGGGACCTCACCAACCTGGTGACGGCCATTACCAACGCCGAACTAACCCTTGATACCATTGTCGCGGTGCGGGATAAGGTCATCTCAGCGTACCAATCCATTGTAGGCATGCCTATTTAGCAAGGTCTTCAAAGCCTATGAATCCCCAAGCCTTTATCGAAGTCATCCGCGAGGGGATTTACGTCTTATTACTCGTCGGTGCGCCGCCCATGCTGGTGGCGCTGGTGGTCGGTCTTATCATTTCACTGCTGCAAGCGCTTACGCAAATCCAGGAATCCACGCTCACGTTCGTCCCCAAAATCATTGCCTTGCTGTTGACTCTGGTGCTGGTGTTACCGTTCATGGTCAATACGCTGATCGATTTTACGGAGCGCATGGCCGTTCGTATTGAGCACGTTGAATCCGAATAAAAGGAGGTAATATGCTCGACCAATGGCTGGCGAGTGAAGTATTCGCCTTTTTTCTTGTGTTTTGCCGCATGGGTTCTGCCATCATGCTGTTGCCGGGTATTGGCGAGCCATATGTTTCCCCGCGTATTCGCCTGTTGCTGGCCTTATCCATTAGCGTGTTACTGGCTCCCGTGCTTAAGCCTTATTTGCCGCATCCGCCCACGGTGGTGGGTGATTTGGTTGTTGAAGTAGTGGGTGAAATCATTGTTGGTATTTTTATGGGTGTATCGGCACGTTTGCTCATCAGCGCGGTGAACACGGCAGGGGCGGTGATTGCCACCCAATCCGGCCTCGCCAGCGCGCTTATTTTTGATATAGGAGAAACCGGGCAAACCACTGCGGTTACTAACTTGCTTTCCGTCACCGCCGTTACCCTGCTGTTTGCCTTTGATTTGCACCACGTTTTACTTGCTGCTCTAAACGCCAGCTATGACGTATTCCCCGCCGGTCACCTGCCTATGCTTGGCGATATGGTCAATTTTATGGCTTCCACCTTCAGCCGTGCATTTGGTGTTGGGCTGCAAATTGCTGCGCCGCAAATCGCGATAGGGATTATTCTCTATTTAGGTGCGGGCGTATTGTCTCGTTTGATGCCGGGCGTACAAATTTTCTTCGTGCTGATGTCCCCGCAAATTCTGCTGAGTTTCCTGGTATTAATGGTCACCATCAGTGGCAGCATGTTGTGGTATATGCATTACATTGACGACAGCTTCACCAATTTCCCCAATGTGCCGTAGAGCCTGTGACGATTTCTACTGCAGCGGGCTGCACATACCGAATTTCCAAGCTTCCTGTGCTCACGTACAGACGTACGCTGCACTCTGGGTCTTGAAAATTCGGTCGCTACGCCGCAGCGAAATCGTCACACGCTCTTAAGCAGCGCGCCTACTGCGCTTGGTAATTCCTCCGCAATCAACCCCCGGCCTAACTGGTTTGCCGCTTCGCCGTGCAGCCATGTGGCTGCACATGCGGCGTCAAACGTGTGCATTTTTTGTGCCATCAGGCCTGTAATAAGCCCGGCCAATACGTCCCCGGTTCCCGCCGTTGCAAGCCACGGTGGAGCATTGGCGTTGATCACGGCGCGTCCATCCGGGTGGGCAATAATGGTGTCGCTTCCTTTCAATAATACCACACAACCTGCTTGCTTTGCACTGGCAAGGGCGCGTTCCATTTTGCTGCCCCGCACGTTAAATAACCGTGCGAATTCACCCTCATGCGGCGTCAGTACCGCCTGAGCGTGCAGTGCTGAAAATAACTGCGTGGGATCATCCGCAAACACACTCAGGGCATCGGCATCAACAACGCATGGCTTTCGTGTTGATAAAGCAGCAAGCGCGCGCGCGCGCGTAATATAATTGACGCCATTTCCCGGCCCTACCAATAGTGCCGTTATGTGCGTATCCGAAATTAACGTGCTGAATGCCACATCATCTTGTACCGGCTTGGTCATGATAGAAAGTAGTGTTGCGCCATACACCGGCAATGCTTCTGGTACGCAGCCGATACTCACTAAGCCAGCGCCTACTTTCAGCGCCGCCATCGCCGCCAGTTTCGCCGCACCTGAACTTGCCATACCGCCACCCATCACCAGTGCGTGGCCACGCGTATATTTATGTGTCGCCGTGGTAAGTGTAGGAAAAGTGTTTCGCCAGAGTGCCGGCATATTCAGCGCATAGCGCGGCGCAATCTCGCTCAGCAGGCTGTCTGGAATGCCAATATCGGCTACTACTACGTCACCCGCATGCGTTTTTCCGGGTAACAAAAACAAGCCAGGCTTTGCGCGAAACAGGGTTACCGTAAGCGTAGCGTTGATCGCATTTCCTAAAACAGCGCCTGTATCGGAAGCTACGCCGCTTGGCATATCTACTGCCACGACCGGAATTCCACGTTTTGCCAGCGCTGCAATGGCCTCTGCCGCCAAACCTTCCGGTGCGCGCGTAAGTCCGACTCCAAACATCGCATCCACGCATAATGTGCAATGTTCCAGCATCTGCGGTGAAAACATCATATGCGTTCCCCCCGCATTGATCCACGCCGCACGTGCACTTATTGTATCCGGGCAAGGGGGGTGATCGGATATTCGGGCCACCGAAACCGGCCAGCCGCGCTCTTTCAGCAGGCGCGCCACCACATAACCGTCACCGCCATTATTGCCACTGCCGCATAATACCAATGTTGGGCGCGGCGCGTAACGGGCGCAAATACTATCAGCAATTGCGCATCCAGCGCGTTCCATGAGCATGGATACAGAAAGAGAGGAGGAGGCTGCTATTCGATCTGCCTGCCGAATTTGAGCGGCCGTAAGCAGCTCAGGCTGCATCGTGTGTATCTACGGGCGTTGCTTCAGCTGTTGCCGAAGGCACATCAGCGGCGGCCAGGGCGGCAGCGGGATTGGACATATTGCTTAACATATTTGCCGTATCAATTAACACTTCACGTTCTGGCATATAGCGTACGATACGATAGGCTTCTTTGCACCCGCTTTTTTTAAGCGCTTCCGCTGCAGTTTCAGCCTCGACTTCCACATGCTCTTTTGGCGAACTGAAAATCATGTAGCGGCATACCAGAAGGCCACCAAAAGACCGAACCGGAAAAGGAATGGATTGAAACGATCTGTCAGTCGGTGATTGAACGTTCATGGGATTTACACTGCTTTCCAGCGCATGCAGCCAAGAATATATTCCACCCGGTCACGTCCGAGCGGTAGCAGGCAGCAGCGATATTTAATCGTTGCTTGCTTCAGGGTATTAAATTCAGACGTATACACCAGCGGCTCGCCGCTTTCGGTGATCTCGCTAAAATACTCCGCCATATCAATATCAGGCCCGGTTTTTCTGCTAAAGCGGTCAGTATGGGTGAGATGTGCGCCATATATTTCCGTTAGTTCAGGCCCGACATATTCATAACGAAAGCCGTGTTCGGTCAGCTTTTGTACATCGGCAATAAAACACCAATCCCATGCATCTTTAATGACAATCGGTTCAATTTCCTGTCGTGTTGGATACAGGCGCGGACCTTTTAAGTCCTGCCAATAGTACTGCACTTTTTCGTGCATACGCCGTGTGTCATTTGAATTGTGCATAGGATTCAGGCGATGATATTGAGGGCATTCTTCACCAAATCGTCCTGCACCTGAATGGCCTTCAGATTGGCTTTGAAATCATAGGAAGCGATTTTTGCGTCAATCAATTGCTGGGCTGTATCGGGGACATCATTGGTCTGCTGGATAGTAACATCCACTCCGCCACCCGCCTGCGATGTTTGTACGGCTTGTTTCGCGGTATAGGGTTTTGCTACACCATCCGTATTCGTATTTACACTGGATTGATTCGCCAAATTATTGGCTGCCACGCTTACGCGTGTGCTGGCAGCGTTTAATCCTGAGATACTGGCATTAATGGCGAGTGTCATAAGAAACCCTTCCGTAATGTGAATGGTTTAAGTGTAACTGAGCATACTTAAAGAACCATTAACTACTAGATATTTCTTTTGAAATCAAATCGTTACATAGTGATGCCAAGGTTTTCCGGTCCAGGGGTCCTGCGGGGGCGATAGGCGGGCAAAATGTCACCCTGGCTTGAATTGTTCCCAAGCGCAGCACTTCCGCTAAATGCGGCACAAAGTCCATGTCTCCATACCAGGCCAGCTTATGGCGCTGCGAACTGTCCACCGGCAGGTTACGGATGTGCGTGTAGGTAATAGCCACCGGTTGCACCGTCATGCGTTTGCCGGCAAATTCCATATTAGCCAGTCCAAAATACGACGAACGAAATGGCAGTAAATGCTTGCCGTCATTGGTCGTGCCTTCGGGAAATAAGGAGATCAATGCGCCCTCTGCTGCTGCTTTTTCCAAATCCGCCCGGTTTTCATGCGTCTTGCTCAGCCGCCGGTCAATGAACACGCAATCAGTCAACC
>CAZGVV010000036.1:0-10834 GCA_964529155.1 uncultured Rickettsiales bacterium | reverse complement strand
CGTGCCGCCACGCGATGCCATCCAGCCAATCAACGGCCAGCTCGCGACTTCGATTTTAGGCGTAAACCGGGGGCCGAGCAATGCGCCCAAAATCATCACGTCCAAATAGCTGCTATGGTTGCTCACCAGTAATAATGGCCGCTCAGTCGCCGCGCGGCCCTCCACCACTACACGCAACCCGATAATAGCAAGCAAGCCTTTGTAGCACAGCCGAATCACCCCATTGGTTTTGCGCGGATTAATCCATTTGACTACGGCGCACAAGCCGACGCAGGCCAACAGCCATGTCATTAATAATCCACCCTTAAAAAGCGAGATGAATTTCGCCATAGGAATTAAACACTGTCTTGTGCGTAACGCTGAGCATATTTTGCGGTGACGAGGTCGGTTTTTACCACTACGCCTACATCGGTGGTATTGTAGCTTTTGTCAATTACCGCGCCATCTCCGACATATCCGCCTAAACGCAAATAGCCTTTAATCAAGGCGGGTAGGGCGATGAAGGCGGCTTGTGCGTCTACGGATTCTTTGGGCATAATATCCATTTTCACATGCAACTCCGGCAACGCCAGTAAGCGTAGCTCCGGCGGGGCCAGGTGATAGTGATACAAATACGCTAACGCCTGCGCATGCGCCGCTGGATCTGCCCCGGCCAGGCTCGCGCAGCCAAACATGATTTCTACCTTATAGCGCGCTACATACGCTCCGATGCCACGCCATAGCAGCTGCATCGCCGCCCGGCTGCGGTACTCTGGCGACACGCAGGAGCGCCCCAGTTCCATAATTTCGCCAGGGTGGGCTTCCATTGCTTGAATATTAAATTCGCCCGCCGTGTAAAACGTTCCGCATTTGCGCATGGCTTCGCGGCGCAACAAACGGTATGTACCGACAATGCGCGGCACATCACCCTTGTGGTCCACCACCAGTAAATGGTCGCAATACGCGTCGAAATGATCCCAATCGCGCTTGGCGGCATGCATCTCTGCCGATACTTGCGCACCCATTTCTTCCACAAACACGCGGTAACGCACTGCTTGCGCAGCGCGGATATCTTCTTCATTGGCCGCCAGGCGCACTTGCAATGTGCCTGCCAATAATAAACCAAGTACCGGGCAGGGTAGGATATCCGACGTGCGGAGGAGTTCAGGTATTGCCATGGGTCAGGTGCCGATTAATCTTCTTTTTTACGGGCGGCCAATGGCACGCCGTAGAGTTCCAGGCGATGCCCCGCCAGCCGGTAACCCAGGCTGCGGGCGATCTGGTCTTGTAATTTTTCTATTTCTTCGCTGCTAAATTCAATCACTTTACCGGACTTAATGTCAATCAAATGATCGTGATGCGATTCCGGTGCTTCTTCATACCTCGCCCGGCCATCACCAAAGTCATGGCGCTGCGTAATGCCCGCTTCTTCAAACAATTTTACCGTCCGGTACACTGTGGCGATGCTAATCCTCGGATCTACAGTGGTTGCGCGCTGATGCAACATTTCTACGTCGGGGTGGTCAATCGACTCCGACAACACGCGCGCAATAACCCGCCGCTGGCCGGTTAGTTTCAAGCCTTTTTCGATACATTTGTCTTCAATGCGTGAACTCATGCCGTTTTGGTATCATATTCCATAAGGATTAGCCTGAAAAATAGCTATAGCCCATTAGCGGCTCAGGCACAATCCAGGAGTTTGCGGCGGTGTGTAGTGCCTGAGATTTGTACAATAGAGCGTATAATCTAAGCATAAAGATGCACAAGCTATGCAACTATAAATTGATCTATGGCTGGCGCATTGCTAATGGAAGTTGCCGGACTCCCCGATGTAATAATACCCTTTACGTGCCCGATCCAGCGGGTGCTTGCACAGAGGCAAAGGTGGTGGCGAGCGCCATGACGGCTTGAATCTTTTTTTGCTCATTCCATTCACCCATTGCAACCAGTTTCTGGTCAGGCCGCAATTTAAGCGTCGTCGGGTTTCGCGCAATGTGCGCAAGCAAGGCTTCCGGTTTTTTCAATGCGCTTTCCCGGAACGACAGCACAGCACCTTTCGGCCCGGTATCGATGCGCTCAATACCCGCTTGCTTGCATAATTGCTTGATGCGCACGGTGGTAAGTAAATGCTCTACTTCCACCGGCAAAGGTCCAAAACGGTCAATTAATTCGGCAGAAAAATCTTCCAGCGCTTCCGGTGTTTCCAGCGTGCCTGCACGGCGATAAAGCCCTAGCCGCAATTCCAAATCTGCGACATAGGTATCAGGGATTAATACAGTTAATTGCAGGTTAATTTGCGGACTCCAATCTTCATGGGCCGCGCTCGGCGCTTCATGTCGTGCCGCCGCTTTTAGCGACGCCACCGCTTCTTCCAGCATCTGTTGATACAGCTCCACGCCCACTTCGCGGACATGCCCGCTTTGCTCTTCGCCTACCAAATTTCCAAAACCACGAATATCCATGTCGTGGCTGGCCAAAGTAAAGCCCGCTCCCAGTGTATCTAGTGACTGCATCACTTCTAAGCGCCGCGTTGCGTCGCGTGTGAGTTCGCGGCCATGCGGCAAGAGGAAATAGGCATAGGCGCGAAGTTTCCCACGCCCCACACGCCCGCGCATTTGATAAAGCTGTGCTAACCCAAAACGGTCGGCGCGGTGAATGATGATGGTGTTGGCAGTTGGAATATCCAGCCCTGATTCCACGATGGCGGTGGAGAGTAGCAGATCATACTTCCCATCATAAAAATCATTCATTACCGTATCCAGCGCTGTTGGTGTCATTTGCCCATGCGCTACGGCCAGCCGCATTTCCGGTACCAGTGTTGCCAGCTTTACCTTCAAATCGCCAATATCCGCCACGCGTGGCGTCACAAAAAACACGCGTCCACCGCGATGCCGTTCCCGCAAAATCGCTTCGCGTAGCATGACGCCATCCCATGGCATTACGAAGCTGCGAATCGCCAAACGGTCCACCGGTGGGGTAGCGATCAAACTTAAATCACGCACGCCGCTCATTGCCATTTGCAAGGTACGCGGAATTGGCGTGGCCGACAGCGTAAGCACATGCACCCCGGCTTTTAACGCTTTGAGCTTTTCTTTCTGTCCCACGCCAAAATGCTGTTCCTCATCCACAATCACCAAGCCCAGATGTTTAAATTCCACCTGTTTGGACAACAGTGCATGTGTGCCGATTACAATGTCCACCTTGCCCTCGGCCAGTAACGCCCGCGTTTCCGCCTGTTGACGGGCAGGGACCATGCGCGAAAGCTGGCGTATTTCCACGCCAAATCCTTCAAACCGTGTTTTGAAATTGCGGTAATGCTGGCGCGCAAGCAGGGTGGTCGGTACGATCAGCGCCACTTGTACTTTCGGCGTGGCATGAGTGGCCACAAAGGCTGCCCGCAGCGCCACTTCGGTTTTGCCAAAACCTACATCGCCGCATACCAGGCGGTCCATTGGCCGGCCGGAATCGAAATCCGCCAGCACTTCGTCAATGGCGCGTTGCTGGTCTTCGGTTTCAGCGAAAGGAAAACGGGCGCAGAACGTGTCGTAATGCTCATCCTGCGATAACACCGTGCCCGGCCTCATCTGCCGCTCCGCCGCAGTTTTCAGCAATGCTTCCGCAGCGATATGAATACGTTCTTTCATCCGTGCTTTGCGTGCCTGCCAGGACGCCGCACCGAGCTTGTCCAGGCTTACACCTTCGGTTTCTGCGCCGTAACGTGACACCAATTCGATGTTTTCCACCGGCAGAAAGAGCTTGTCATCGCCTTCATAGACCAATTTCAAGCAATCATGCCGCGCACCCAGCACTTCCAGCGTCACCAGGCCATCAAAACGGCCAATGCCGTGTTCACGGTGCACAATCAATTCGCCGGGGCTAAAATTCGCCGCTTCCGCCAGAAACGCCTCCGATGCCTTGCGCCGCGAGCGGGTACGAATCAGGCTTTCGCCGAACAGATCTTTTTCACTTAAGATTGCCAGATTTTCAGTGGTAAACCCATGTTCCAGTGGCAGCAGCGCCAGGCCAATGGTTTTGCCGGACACTTTCTTCGCTTCGCGCATATTCTCTACGCGCACCGCATGGATATGCTGCGCCGCCAATAAACCACTGAGCCGCTCACGCGAACCCTCCGTCATGCATGCCAGTAGCGTCGCTCTGCCTTCGGTCCGGTGGCCGGCGCTGTAGTCGCGCAATTGTTCAAATGGTGTAATTTCACTGGTGCGCCGCGCCGCCGCCAGATTTACCCCGGGCTTAATCGAAACACTTGTTCCCGGCTGCGCAAACGGCGTAAATTCCACCACACTCCGTTGTGAAAGAAGTAGTTCCACATCTGCAGGCAGCAGATAATGCAGCTCGGGTGGAACGGGGTGATACGGCGCGCCGTCCTTCACGTTCAACCCTTCGCGCCGCGCTGCATAATAATCAAGCAATGCTTCCTGACGCTCCTGAAGCGCTACTTGCGCCTCGGCATCAAAGGTAATCAATGCATTTGGCACATAATCCGCCAGGCGATCCAGGCGCGGGTAAAATAGTGGCAGCCAATGCTCCATCCCCGGATATTGCTGGCCGGTGCTGATAGCTTCATACAACGCGTCTTCCCGGCTGATTGCGCCGAATTGCGTACGGTATTCCGAACGGAAATGAGCAATACGCTCCGGGCTTAGCATCACCTCGCTCGCCGGATGCAGCGTCAATGCCGGCAGGTTATTGCTGGAGCGCTGGGTAAGGGGGTCGTAGGCACGGATGCTCTCCAGCGTGTCGCCAAAAAAATCCAGCCGCACGCCTTGCGATTCCCCCGCCGGCATAATATCCACAATGCCCCCGCGTGGCGCAAATTCACCCGGTTCTATTGCCCGTGCCGCATGGCGATACCCATTTTGCGTCAAGCGCTGAAGCAGCGTGGCCAGCGGCATATCCATGCCCGGTTCCACATGCACCACCGCTTCGGCAATCGCCTCGCGCGGTGGCAGCTTTTGCAGAAATGCATTGGCCGTGGTGAGCACGATCAGCGGTTTGTCTTTCTTCCATGACGCCAGCGCTGCCAGGGTGCGCAGCCGTTCCGCCATATGCGCCGGGCGTGGTGAAATGCGGTCATAAGGCAAGCAATCCCACGCCGGGAAGCGCAACAACGTTGCATCGGTAAAAAATGGAAGTGTCTGCGCCAGCGCATCCAATGCCCGGTCATTCACCGCCACATGAATAATCGCCTGCGCCGCAGGTAAATGCACAAATGCCGCCGCCTCAGCGCCGTTGGGAACGGGGCCAAGCAACATTGCCTGCGGCAAGTGAGGGGCGGGGGCGACCATAAAAAATTTAAGCGTTCGGCCGGTAAGCGATCATGAGTGCAAGCAGTGGTGCATAGTCCGGGTTGGGTATTTCACGCGTTCCCATCAGCCAGTCCCAAATATCAGCGTCTGATTCGTCCAGCAAACGGCCATAAATGCTAAGCAGTGTGGGGCTTAAATCCTCCAGATGCTCATCCGCAAAAGTTCCCAGTACCAAATCCATTTCCTTGCAGCCGCGATGCGTGCTGCGAAAGCGCAGGCGTTTGAATGCGACATTCTCGGTGACACTCTCCGCGCTATATTCGGGAACGTCCAGGATTGCGGCTTTAGGGTTGTTCATTGTATCGTCCTCGGCTACTACTTAAAGACCTATATAACGCCTCACCCAGGGATTACGCAACGATGTTTCCGGCTTACCGTGCTGCAGATGCTGTGATTACTGTCTGTCAGGACAATGACCAGCGTGTCGTACACATTCAAGGCATGAATACGATTGCTGAAGAAGCCTTGGGTTATTCATTCGCGGCGCTGCAAGGGCTTCCTTTTACTACCTTGTTGCCAGAGCGAATAAGGCAACTTCTTGAAGAATATGTAGAATTTGAAAATGATGGCAATGATGTCGGTGCGGTTTTGTCCAAGGTACAGCGTTTTTGCGTGCTCCACCGCGACGGTAAGGAAATCGCCTACCGGTTGAAAGTGCTGCGCGGGGAACCGGTGGGAGGCCGGGATTGCTTCCACTTAGTCCTGCAAAGCCAGGCCGATAGCCGGCGCAACGAGGCATTCCGGGCCGTTATGCGGGAAAATTTCAAAGGCCATGAAGTGCTGGAACCCCGTACCCAATTGCCTGATCGCCCATCCATCGTGAAGGACATCGAATTCATGCGGCATTATGTGAATAAACACATGCTCACCGCGTCTATCGCTATCGTTACTTTTGATCAATATACGCCTATTTATGAGCAGCATGACAACGAAGCCGCTTCTGCCGCCTTGCTGCATATCGCTACTGTTGCCCGGCAAAATTTGCGCGGAGATGACGTTGCAGGGTGCATCGGCGAGCGTACATTGGCGCTGTTGCTCATGGATACAACACCCGATTCTGCGCGTATGGTGCTAAACCGCTTGCGCTGGCTCATTGCCGCTACTCCGCATAATATTAAAAGCGAGGCTATACCCATGACCGCAAGCATCGCATTTTCTATGCTCACCCCGGACACAGAGCGAGACATTCTCAGCCGGCTGGAGGAACAGCTGGACACGCAGACGGGCAACTCGCTTTCCGAATTAAGCGCGTAAGCGGGCGCAGGTGCGGGCGCAAGCACTGCATTATCTCTTCTCACCCGTTACGCGCGTAAAGGGCGTCGGCCCTGCCTTTGCCGCAAACCTTAGCAAATTGCTGCCGGTCATGCCGGGGCAAACGCTTCCCATCATCCGCGAGCTTTTATTTCATTTGCCTGTGGACCTGGTAGATCGCCGTAAAACCTATGATCTGCGTGACGCGCCCGCCGGTGTAGTCGCAACCTTTATAGTACGCGTAGAATCCCACATGCCGCCTACTACCCGTGGCGGAAAAAAACCCTATAAAATTCTCTGTTCCAACGCTACCGGCGATCTGACATTGGTGTTTTTCCATGCCAGCACTGATTACCTGATGCGCGCCTTACCCGTGGGGCAAGAGCGAGTGGTAAGCGGCATGACCGAGCATTTTGAATACCGCCTGCAAATGACTCATCCCGACATCATCGCCCCTGTCGGGCAATTGGCGGAGGTGCAAATTGTGGAACCGGTTTACCCGCTTACTGCCGGATTAACTAACCGCAGGCTATCGGGCTTAATCGCGCAAGTGTTGGAAAATACACCTGATTTGCCGGAGTGGGTCAATCCTGGCATGCTGCAAAAACACCATTTCCCCGCCTGGAAAACCAGCCTTGCGCTCGCCCACGCCCCCCAATCGGAAGCTATGCTCGCCCCTGACCATCCCACACGCATGCGGCTGGCCTATGACGAAGCGTTGGCCGGGCAATTGCACATGGCTCGTCTACGTCGCCATGTTAAAGCCCGTGGTGGCCGCGTTATCATCCCCACCCACAGGGTAAGGCCGCAATTGCTGGCACGGCTTCCCTTTACGCTCACTGCAGGTCAGCAACACATGATCGCTGAAATCGATGCTGATTTAGCTTCCGGCAAGCGTATGGCGCGGTTGCTGCAGGGCGATGTCGGCAGCGGGAAAACCCTGGTTGCGCTCATGGCGGCCTTGGCTGCAGCGGAAAATGGTTTGCAAACCGCACTCATGGTTCCAACCGAACTTATCGCGCAACAGCATGCCGAAAATTTCCGCCGCCTGTGCGCAGCGCTTGATATTGAAATTGCGCTCCTTACCGGCAGTCAAAAAGGCCGCGCCCGTGAAGAAACCCTAAGTGCCATAAAAGACGGTCGTGCCCACATCGTGGTTGGAACACATGCGTTATTTCAGGAGCAAGTCCAGTTTCATTCGCTGGCCTTGGTTATCGTCGATGAGCAGCACCGTTTCGGTGTTGCCCAGCGCATGACGCTCTTGCAAAAATCCACCGGTGACACCGCGCCGCACATTCTGCAAATGACCGCCACTCCCATTCCGCGCAGCCTTACCATGACCGCGTATGGCGATATGGATTGCTCGCTCCTCAGCGAAAAACCGGCGGGCCGCACACCGGTAGAAACCCGCGTTGTACCACTCTCACGCGTGGAAGAGGTGATCGGGCGTATTCAGCCGGCGCTGGCACGCGGCGAAAAAATCTACTGGATCTGCCCCGCCATCGACAGTGAACAGGATGACGCCGCCACCGTAGCGCGTTACGCCCTTTTTACCACGATGTTTGGTGCTGAAGCAGGCATGGTCCATGGCCGCATGAAACCCGATCTCCGTGACGAACACATGCGCCGCTTTGCCAGCGGCGAATGCCGCTTACTGGTCGCAACTACCGTGGTAGAAGTGGGAGTGGACGTGCCCGATGCCACCATCATCATCATCGAACAAGCCGAGCGTTTCGGTTTAAGCCAGCTCCACCAATTACGCGGGCGCGTTGGGCGTGGTGACAAACCTTCTTTTTGTGTATTGCTCTACAACGACGAAGCCGGGGAAGAAGCGCGCGCGCGCCTCTCCACGCTGCGCGAATCGCAAGACGGCCTCGCCATTGCTGAGGCTGATCTTCGCATACGCGGTGGCGGTGATTTGCTTGGCACACGCCAAAGTGGGCTGCCGACGTTTCGTTTTTTATCGCTATCCGCCCATTACACCCTTATCGCTGAAGCCCGCGAGGAGGCAAAAGCGGTGATCGAGCGCGACAGCGCACTTGCCAGCGACGAAGGCAAAGCGCTACAGATGTTACTCGGACTACACGGCTATCCCCAAGGAGAATGACGGTATGGCAGAGACGGTTTTAGCGCTTGGCTTAATGAGCGGTACGTCGCTCGACGGCGTAGACGCGGCGCTGATAGAAACAGACGGCGTGCATATTCAGCAATTCGGCCCGTGGCTGACCTTGCCGTATGACGCTGGATTCCGCGCCCGCCTGCGCGCCGCTATCGCCGGGCAGGAAGACGTCCCGCATGTGGAACATGAACTGACGCTGCGCCACGCGAGCGCGGTGCAGGCATTGTTAAAAGAATCGGGCCTTGCCCCGCGTGACGTGCGTATCATTGGATTTCACGGCCAAACCATTATCCACCGGCCCAAGGAGCACATCACCTGGCAAATCGGTAATGGCGCGTTGCTTGCTGAGGAAACCGGCATTGATGTCGCATGCGATTTCCGCCGGGCCGATATGGCGGCAGGCGGGCAGGGCGCGCCATTGGTTCCCCTCTTTCATGCGGCACTGGCTGAAGCATTGCCAAAACCCGCGGCGATTTTAAATATCGGTGGTGTGGCCAATGTTACCTGGATTGGCCGCTCTGGTGAAATGCTGGCCTTTGACACCGGTCCGGGTTGCGCGCTTATCAATGATGTTGTTCACCGCTCCACAGGTGCAGAATGCGATGAAGGTGGGCGCATCGCCGCGCAAGGCACGCCGGATGAAGCACTGCTTACGCAATGGATGGCCGATGCGTATTTTGCCGAGCCTCCGCACAAATCGCTCGACCGCAACCATTTCAGCAGCGCCTGCGTTGCTGCGCTCTCACTGCCAAATGCCGCCGCCACGCTCACCGAATTCACCGCCCGCTCGGTTGAAGCAAGCGCGCAGCACTTCCCGGAAAAACCGCATTGCTGGTATGTGTGCGGCGGCGGGCGTCATAACCCGGCATTGCTGCGTGCATTAGCCAATCGTCTCGGCAATGTGCGGCTGGTGGATGAACACGGCTGGTCCGGAGACGCGCTGGAAGCCCAGGCCTTCGCCTATTTTGCTGTGCGTTGTATGCGGGGGCTGTCTTTGACGTTACCGTCTACTACGGGTGTATCGCGGCCCATAAGTGGCGGTACGGTGTATCGCTATTTTCCGTAAATCTGGTCAAACATAGCGCCATCAGCGAAATATTTGCTGTTTGCGCCGTCCCACCCGCCAAAATCGGCAATGGTTTTCATCCGCATATCCGGAAAACGGTTTTTATATTTTGCCGCCACGGTTTCATCGGATGGCCGGTAATAATGGTTGGCGGCGATGGCCTGGGCTTCCGGGGAATATAAATAGGTGAGATAATCCCACGCCAATTCCTCGGTATGATGCGCCCGTGCCACGCCTTCCACCACGCTCACCGCCGGTTCGGCGCGGATGCTGAGTGAGGGATAGACAATCTCATATTGCCCGCTGCCCAGCGAGCCATTCACCACCAGCTGCGCTTCATTTTCCCAGGCGATTAATACGTCACCCAATCCACGGCGGATAAAATTCGTCGTCGCTCCGCGCGCGCCGGTGTCCAGAATCGGCACGTTGGCAAAGAGTTTACGCAGAAATTCCGTGGCCTTTTTTTCATCCCCATTGTTGGCTTCCAACGCATAGGCCAGCGCCGCTAAATAATTCCACCGTGCCCCGCCCGATGTTTTGGGATTAGGCGTCAGCACCTGCATGCCGGGTTTTACCAGATCGTTCCAGTCTTTGATATGCTTGGGGTTGCCCTTATGCACCAGAAACACCACAGTGGATGTATAAGGCGTGCTGTCATTCGGCAGTCGTGTCTGCCACCCGGCTGGAATCAATGGCGTTGTGTGTGCAATGGCGTCAATATCTGCCGCCAGGGCCAGCGTCACCACATCGGCCGCCAACCCATCCATCACCGCATGCGCCTGCCGCGCCGAACCGCCGTGGGATTGACGAATCGCCACCGTCTCCCCGGTTTTGGTTTTCCAATGCCGGGTGAACAGCGCGTTATATTCCTGATAAAATTCCCGCGTGGGATCGTAGGACACGTTGAGTAACGTTCGCCCATCCGCCATCGCTGTGGTGGCAAAAAGTACGCTCGTCAAAATGCTCAGCGTGAGGCAGCGCATTAACTGACCTTCTGATAAAGCTCGCTGCCACTTTCCTTAAACTTATCGGCCATTTCCTTCATGCCGGCGGCTTTTTCTTCTTCCAGTGCGACAAAATCACGCACGTCCT
>CAZGVV010000035.1:0-21375 GCA_964529155.1 uncultured Rickettsiales bacterium | reverse complement strand
GCCGCTATATCGCTCTCAGTTATAAAAAACCCGTACTTGGGAAAAGCCAGTACGGGTTTTTTAGTCAAGACAATCTGCGGCTTTGCGCGATTTCCTGACCATGACTGTTGCCATAGCCTACGCTAGGCGTTGTTGCTTTTTTGCTCTTTTCTGATAACAAATCGGCACTGATAACAGCTGGCTGCTTCATCCCAAGGAATGGGATCGGAATCAATCTGAAAGACTGCCTTTAGTTTTTTAATCAGTTCTTTTTTCTGCGTTTTCACGCTATCGGAAGCACCTTGATCCTGCCAACCAATGCTGCCACCGTTCTGGGCGAAGCTACGCAGTAACGCCCATTGCAAGTTACCTGAACCAGCGCGACGAGCGCGGCAACAGTGTCATCGTGGTGGATCAGCTTCGCGCACCATTGCTCAAGCGCATGTTCACCGAATACGCTTCAGGCGCATATACACTCGGCCAAATGCAGCAACGCTGCAAAGAGTGGGGACTGCGTAGCAAGGCCGGTGTGGAATTACACAAATCGACCCTTTATCGTATCGTACAGAATCCTTTCTACTACGGCGATATGCTGATAAAAGGCGAGATCATGCAGCATTGTCACGAACCTCTTGTTTCCCGAAACGTATGGGAAGATTGCCAAGCTGTATTGCGCGGCTGGGAAAAGAAACCGTTCCTGTACGGCGGCAAAGACTTTTTGTTCAGAGGTCTGCTTACCTGTGCCGTCACCGGCAGGGTAGTTTCCTCGGACACCAAAAAGAAAAGCTACAAAAACGGCACGACAGCAGAGTTTACCTATCTGGTAACCTGGAACCCCGAGAACCCGAGCAAGAAGTTTTGGATACGCGAGGATAAGGTTGCCGCACAGGTGGAAGCCGCTCTTGAGCGGATCAGCATCAAAGACCATGAGATGATGACTGCGGCTATCGCGGCGGTGAAAGAAGCGAACAAGGCCAAGCAGGAATCGCATAACCGCGAAGTCGGGCTGCTCAAGAAAGAGCATAGCGAGATACAGGCCAAGCTGGATCGCCTGGTCGATTTACTGGCCGAGGGCGTGCTGCCGCCGGATGATTACCGCAACAAGCGGGAGCAGTTGAAGAAGCGCCAGCATGATTTGGTGAACCTGATTCACGCCTATGATGATGCCGACAACATGTTCGGCAGTACGATGGAAAAACTGATGAAAGTGGCTATGGGAGCGCACAAGGCGTTCTTAAGTTCGAGCGTAGAAGAAAAAAGGGAATTGCTGAATTTTGTATTTTCGAACCTAACGCTCAAAGGGGAAACCCTTTGTTATTCCTACAACTTCCCATTTAACAACTTCGAAAATCTCGACGATTGTAGCAAATGGCGGAGAGGATAGGATTCGAACCTACGGTACCCTTACGGGCACAACGGTTTTCGAGACCGCCGCATTCGACCACTCTGCCACCTCTCCGCGGAAGCAGGAGATTGTCGGAAATGGAGGGGAAGATCAATAAAGAAGTAAAGGGCGGATGACGGGTGACAGCTGGGGGATGGCGGTAGCTTTGAACATTCAGGCGCTCACTCGAAATTGCTCCCCGTCCTCCGTCTACCATCTACCGTCATCCTTCACCCACCCTCCGCCACCCGCCATCCACCTACCGTGTCCCTGCCGTTTGCAGCATGCGGTCCAGGCCGGGTACGCGGGGTTCGCCGCGAAAATTCAGTATATTGCTAAAGCGCACAGCGCACATGCCCGTGGTTTTATCGCACCCGGCAATCGCTGTGTAGGCATCCCCGGCACTCAAGGGATATGGCAGCGGCAACGCCAATGTAAACGCCCCGCCTGCCCCACCGCCAAGCCGCGCATAGTCTTTAATCTCCATAGAAAATCCACTATTGGCACCGGCAGTGAAGGTCAGCGTGCCATTGGTAAAATATCCGGCGGCTTCTGGCCGTATGCTGTCCACAAACCCAAGCCCACCAAGGGTAATCGCCGTAATAGTTCCTGCCACCGTGAAGCCGGAAAGGTCCACACGGCAGCGAGCATCGCCAAGCGTTGCGCGGCAGGCGGGGGAATAAAGCTGGCCGATATTCTGCGCCAGCGCCTGTGAAAGCCCACGCATTTCCGCCACAAACTGCCCGGCTTTCAAGGACACCTCACCCATCCACCCCCGACGCAACATCAGCGGTCCTTGGGTTATATCGTTGTAATTCAACAAAAACACCGCAATTTCGGCATAATCATACACCCCGGCCATAATATCCGCTTCGGTAATGCTCTCCGCCGCCAGCACCCCCTCTACCTCCAGATTATCCACACTAAAATCCGAACGGCCAACCACCGCACTGGGAGCGAACCCACTAGAGGCCACGTAACTTACTGAATCAAATACAATATCCCGGTCATGATCCGTAAAACCCTGCACCATGGCATCCCGCCGCGCCACCTTCCAGCACATCGCAAGCGTCGTCACCTCACCGGCAATATGCGCGGCAAACGGGGTAGAGATCGGTTTCATGTTGATAAAATCCTAAAATTTGATAAATTATTGAAACAATAAGAAAATATGGAATTACCCATGCACACTGACAGTACAATACGAGTGATTATTGCAGATGATAATAAGGACCTCTTGAGCGCAACCACAACACTCTTGGCAATTGTATTAGGCCTTCGTTACAAACAAAGTAAAAATACCTCTTCTCCACCCTTCATCATAGAAGCCATGCATGAGGGGGGGGCTGTATTGAATCGAATCAGCGAATTATCTGACTCGGAGCTCTCCAAAACAATTGTGATTTTAGACAATGATATGTCACCGGGATTAAGTGGCCAACAGGTGCTCACGGAGCTTAAAACGAGCAAGAATAATAGCGTTAGGAACATGCATACTATTCTTACCACCGGCGATTCTAATGTGCTTGAAGACTTCCATGAAGGCGATCGGCAACATTATCTGATGAAACCAGTTACCTATGAGGTATTTACCGCAATACTGAATGACTGTTTAGATCAAATAGAAAACGTAATACAGGATGAGGAAAGTCAGCTCAAGACCCGCCAAGCCTTAGGGGATGAAAAAAAACGAAAAGCAGCGCAACGAGATAACGGTAACCAAGTATTTGCCAAACACGCTAGGCAACAACTACAGGCCCCACGCCTTGCCAACCATCTAGATGATGATGGAAGTTACATGAAATGGCTTAAAGGCCTACAAAGACAAATAGATAGGAATCCCAGCAACAACCAGAATAGCCGATAACACTAAACCCGCACCTCCACCAACGCAATATCTCGCCAGCTGCCGCTATTATCCGCATCCAGCGAGGCGCTCAGATGGTCGCTGTCGAAACGCACCGGCACATCAAACTGAAAATCAGCGGTGATCGCCGCGCCATTGGCCGGGGCGCTGGTAAATGTCACCATGCCGTTTGCCGTGTTCACCGCCACGCCGCTGTTTTGCACCACGCCCGCCACATACACCGCCACCGTTCCCGCCACCGGCTTGCTGATGCTGCGCATCTCCGTCACGCCGCCACTGCTATAGGCTTTGACCAATTGAAACTGGGTCTGCGCGCCATCGCCCGTTCCAATGCGCTGGCCGCTCACCCGGTAATCCGCCCAATCCTTAAACCGAAATCCGTAAGCACGCCCTTTGCGTGCGCGAAAAAAGGCGATGAGCGCCGCCAGCTGCGCCTCGGTTTTCACCCCATGCGCCACCTGATACACCGCCCTCGCCTGCGCCCAGTTGCTATTGCGCTGCTCATAACCGCCGTGCGTTTCCACGATGTCAGTAGAATACGCCGGCCCACCCGCCGCGCCAAACGCAATATCGGTCGGGAACTGCACTTCGTGAAATGCCATATGATCTCCTGATGAATGTGAAGAAGTGGCTTGTGCCTGGTGATGGGTGATGAGGGATGGGCAAGGGTTTTTGTTGTAAACGCCCGAGGCACACGGCACCAAAAACCAGGCACCCTTTACGAAATACCCAGCTCACCCTCTTTTGCCGGAAATGCCGGCAGTGCGGGCATGCCGCCGGGCATAGCAGCCGCCGCTTGCATATGCTGCGCAAGCACCCGGCCATTGGAGAGCACGCCTTGCGAAGGCATACGCGAAGGCATGCGCGCCGCCACCACCGCATGCTGCAAATCCCCCACCACAAACTGCGCAGGCGTTACACCCGCTGCGCTGTACGAATCCGCCAGCGCCAGTTGTTTTCCTTGCGCGTTGAGCGTTGGCAACGCCAACACATCCAACTCATCGCGCAGCAATTGATCGTTTAGCGGGTCAAACAACGCCTCGGCAAATGTGCGCGCTAATTTCGGGTTTCCGCCATGCAGATACGCCGTTAATCCCGCCTCAATAGACGCCCCGCCCAAATGCTCTTCCTCAAACGCCGCCTGCGACGCTTGCGACGTGCGCAGCGCCAGGAAAGACTGTAAAATCACCCGCCGATCTTTCGCGTTCGCATGCGGCAACATATCCATCGCATCATGCACAACCGAGATGGTATCTTTGCACAGCTTATTATGCTCGGAATACGCATTATACGCATACGTGCCACCAAAACCAAACGCCAAACCCGATGCCATATGGCCAACAAATGGAATCGGCAGCGGCAGAAACGCCATCCCCGCCGCACCCGCCGCAGCACCCGCGATATATCCCCACCAATTATTATCCGCGTCATCCTCGGTGCGTTCTTCCATATGCTGAAATACACCCGGCATGCCCGCCAATATTTGCGGCGTAATGGCCACGGGCGAGACTCCCAATTGCACTGCTGCCGCCGTAAAAATCTCCGAATGGCTTTTCTTTAATTTCTCCCCCAGCTCTTCCACCTCATCCCTCACCGCATGGCTGTTAAACGTCGCCGCCGCCAAATCACCCACGCCAAAAGGCAAGGCATGACCAACCACCATGCCGCCCAATTCTTTTATCTCGCTGTTCTCCAGTTCTTCCTTCTTTTCGCCCGTAAACCAGCCGGTGATTTTTTCCAGTAATGCCATAGCCTACATCCCCACCGAATGGGCCGCAGGTTCCGCGACTTTGGCTAACCGCCCGGTATGCTCGCCCACCACCGGCCTGTCCATCTTTTCTGGCTTGCGTGATGCCTGCGTGCTTTCCACATGCGCCGTTAAATTATGCGCTTTCGTCCCATGATGCTCTGCGCTCTCTGCTTTGCGCGCCTCGGCCAGTGTCTCGGCCTTATGCTCCGCCATATGGGTCTGCGGAGCCGAAGGATGGGCCACGGCCGACTCCGGATGTGCCGCCGCATATTCAGCGTGCAACGCATCCAGGCGGCGGCGCATTTTTCCGCTTGTCACTTCCTGCAACACGTCTTTGGCGGAAAGCTGCTCATGGGCATACGCCACGCCCAGCGCCTTAGCCGACTCACAATTCGCCCCGCCGCGCTTCCACAATTCTTCTGACGCATCACCCACCAGCGCCGCGTATAACTCCGCCGGCACGATCTGCGATTCCGCCTGCAAATCTTTCATCGACTGGTATGACGGCAGCAAATTCCCATGCAACGCCCCGCGCGCCGCCTGGCTGCCCATGCCCAGCGCAATGATCAGCGGCAGGTTGATGAACCCCACCTTGTTGCGCACCACCATGTCTAAGTTAAGCACGGTATTGGCGGTATCCAGCAAAATCGCCGGGCCGTATTCTTTAATCAGCTGCGCCCGCGCCATCGTCACCGGGGCGGGCACTTTGCCAAACAGCAAATTCATCCCCGACACATTGTCGGCCTTGGTGTGCGTAAGATCGGCGTACATTTCTTTGAGCGCCCGCAGGCTCTTCATCGCATCCATACCGGTGCGAATATCGCTCACCGCTACCCCACCGACGATACCAGCATTCATCAGCCCGTGGCTAATCCCCGTATTGGCAACATGCTCCGCTGCATTACGCGCATGATCCCCCAAATTCGCCAATGCCTGCGAGCTGTGATGGCTTTCGATCAGCTTTTTCGTATGCTTACTAAACGCTTTCATGTGCGGGTTCAAATCCCGCGCTTGGGAAGCAATGATCCCCTGTGCATTCTGCACGGCTTTCGTAACGCCTTCGGCGTGTGAATGCGACACCAGCCCCTTCGCCGCCGTTTCCTGCCAGGCACTAAATGCCGCATGCACTTGCTGCAACGCCGCTTTTGCTTCCGGAGTCACCGGCGTAGTAAACAACTTTTCTGCATGTGGCGTCATCAACGCCGCATGCTTCATGGCTTTACTTCCGGCGCGCTCGGCTAATTTCCGCGTAATCCCCAACGCGTGCACTGCATCCGCAAGCGGTGCTGCCGCCCGCGCCGGTAATGCCGCCAGCGCCGCCAACGGTTTTCCAAATAAAGGCACATCGCCAATGGTCGCCTTATTCAGCATTTCTAATTTTCCATGTAATCCACTGACCGTCGGATTTTTTGTCCATTTGACGAGTTTACCCAGCGCCCATGCCCCACCGCCGATCCCAAACATCCCAAACATGCTGGCACGGGTGGCGAACTCAGATGCATGTTCGGTCGCATTTAAAACGCCCGTCATCTCATCGGCGGGTGCGCCCACTTTTTTTCCTTTGGGAGATTTCCCGCCCACGACAGACGATTTCGCACCCCCGCGCGCCGCCATAATGAGCGCGTCGTCAGCATACATAAGTACTCCAGGTGGCAGAGCGGGCATCCGTTACGAATCCTCACGATTGAGACTATTACTACCTTAGCAGTATAGCCCGAAACGCCCCCGGATTTTGTGAAACTTTGATGACAATTCGGGGATTTTTTATGACCATTTGGCGCACCCCATCCCCGGCCCGCAGCTCAGGAAAACCGCGCTTTCTTACCGCAACGGCACGCATTCCTGCGTAGTTGCCCGGCGCTGCTCTTCGCGGTGGGCAATGCTTAACGCCGGCGCCTCGCCTGTAAGCCCCTGACTACGGCTATTTCCCGGGCGGGCGGCAAATTCCGGCACCACGGCTTCTTCGGTGTTCTCCACCCCCACCTGCCCCTGCAATCTCGGCACCGGATACGCCGCAACCACCTGCTCTAACGACATTTCCTTACCCCCGGCAGCGAGGGCTTTCATGGCCTCAACCCCATGAAAATTAGCAATTTCTACGTTGGCTTGGGAGCGCTCTATATTTTCCGGATCAATCATCCCATGGCCCACCAGGAATATGAATTTCGATAATCCGAAATCAGCCTTTTCCGTCGCCACTATATTATTATGGGTCTGGTTCAGCAAATTCGCCATACGCTCAAATAATTCCGTAGAACGGTCCCATTCCGGCGTCCCACGCTGGCCTTTGAAGGAGCAAATCCCGCCCTTAGCCGCATGCCGCTCATAAATATCCAGCAAATCCCCTGCCGTAATCTGGTCGCCCGAATGCTCAGTATGGTTAATCTTGCTATCAATAATGTATTGCATAGTCTCAAACGGCGTGGCTTTGCGTGACAACACGTCTGAAAATAAATACCCGGCATTCGCCGCCATCCCCAAATCCACACCTGTTTCCGGGTGAATATTTTTAAATACAGGTTTTTTTAGGAATAAGTTTAAAACCGGAACCAGTAGCGGCAGGAAAAAGGCTGAATTCACGGTAAAACGCCGTGTATTATACTTTTTATAATTCTCAATCGTCTGATGTACAATAGTATTTTTACTATTCAAGAAATCCTTAAGGTTCACATCCTTGGGATCTTTATTAAATTCCCACGCCAGCGGCTGGCAAAAAATACTGTGCATATCGTCCCAGGTATGCTTGGCATAATACGCTGCCACGCTGTTCATCAACACACCCGCACCTGCCGCATATTTATGCCGGTTAAAATGGCTGCCGTTGGGCGCATCCCAGTGATGACGTAAAAAAGGCCGGGTCGCATAACGTCCACCGGCAATCGCCAGCCAGCCCGACCAATAAGACGAGCGGTGCTGGTCAAAGCGGCCGGTAATTTTAATATCCGGCTGCGGGGCCACGGCCTTCTGTTCTTCCGAAGGCGCGGGCTTATCCGGTGGGGAATAATCGCGCGCTTCTGCCATATCAGCCAAGCCCCCGCACATCTAAATCCGCGTTCTTCCGGTGATCATGCCGGGAGGCATGGGCATGAAAATCGCGCTTCCCTAAATGGCTATATTTCTTCTTCGAGGTATTTTCGTCAAATCCATCATCACGCCCCGCACCTTCCGCCAGTTCATCCATCAAATGATCGCGGTCATCTTCTTTTGAGTGCTTTTTAACCCGGCTTGCATAGGAGTGTTTTTCCTCGCCATACCCATCCAGCGATTCGCCATCGTCACCCCCGTGCCGAGCATGCCGAGCATGCTTATCTTCATGCGCTGCCTCTTCTTTTGCCAATGCTTTGGCTTCTTTTGCCTTACCGGCGCGGGCCACCATGCGTTGCCAGAATCCTTGTTTTTCTTCGCCTTCCTTATGCGGCTCTTTGGACTCAGCAAGCACCAGCCCGGCCACCGCCACTTCCGCCGTGCGCAAATCTTTTTTGTCGGCAATCTCAGCAATATCTTTGCCTTCCGCCTGGGCTTTTTCCGCCAGTGACGTAATGGATGCTTTTTCTTCCTCACCTAAGGTCACGGCGGCCAATTGCTCAGGTTCCGCCATTTCCATAATAGCTGCATCGAGCAGCGCGCCAAACCGTACTTGCGATTCTTTGCGCAGCGTTTCGCAGGTTTTTTCATTCATGCCGGTTTTCGCGCACAGCACTTTGGAATCCGGCACCAATGCATCCACCAGCGTAAAGAAAAACGCCCGCTCTTCGCCCTTCAACCCGCTTGGGCCAAACGCAACTTTCAATTCTTCTTCGGTAAACGGCAATTCGCCCAGCGTCTGCGCCACCTGCTCCTCGCTCATTTCATGACGCGGGCGGAAACGCACGGTTTGCTCTTCGATCGTTTTGCCAATGGCTTCTTTTACTTTTTCAACGCTGCCCTGAATGGATTTTGGCCCAAATGATTTGCCGTTTTTATGCACCAGCTTAATATTACGGTCACCCACCAGCACTTCCAGCGCTTCCACACCCATCTGCCCTTGTTTCAGGCGGTGCGCGATGTGTTTTACCGCATATTCATAGGATGTCAGCTCGCTATCATCCATCTGCTGAATCGCCTCATCATCCCACCGCGCTTTTTCAAAATGCTCAAATTCACGGCCAGCAATAAGGCCCCATTTTTGCGAATCCTTGGCATAGGTCATGCCGTCTTCCTGATTTTTCTGGAAGATCGTATGCACCGCCTGCGCGAATGACATGGACGGCACAGTCTCGGAGCCATCACCAAACCCGGGGACCATGTCAGGCGTTTGCCCTTCATCACTCGTCACCAGCGCGTTGCACAGATTCAGCACGTAATCCAGCGCCTGCGGCTTCAGGTATTTTTCCATCCCCTTGGAGCCGATAAAATTACTGACCACATCCCCCGCCATACCGCCGCCGAGAGAATAGGCAAATTCCTTTATACTCTTGCCGTTTAAGAACTTATCCTCTTCCCCGCCCTTAGCTGCTACGGCCTCCTTAGCATCAATCCCCGACTTCTGATCGAACGCTTTATTGACGCGTTCTTCGAGCTGTGCGCGGATGGTTTTTCTGCCATCGGCTTGCTGATGACGGCTACCATGTCGGCTGTAACTCGCCTTACCAAAATCCACATCTTCCAACCAAGAATCATCAAATGCACCACCGCGTGACTCTATAAATTTCCTGCGGGTGAGACGCTTAGTAGCATTTTTAATGCCATCATCGAATAGCTTGTCATAGCGTTTACGACGCTCTGCATTTTTCGGATCACTTACATCCTTTAAATCTTCCGGTAAAGCTGGAACATCATACCGCTTCCGTTTTTCCGTATCGAACGGATCGGTACTGTGTTTATCACCAATTTCTACTTTTAATTCCCGAGCGATTTTACTGCCTTCTTTACGCTCAAATTCCTTGAATGCGTTGAGATATTCCTCTCGCTTAGTCGCCACTAACTTATCTAAAAGTTTTCCCCGCACCTCTTCCAAGCGCCCGGCATTAAAGCCATTATGCCCCATTTCCTCTTCAAACAGCTTCACCGCTTCGTCGATGGAAATATTGCCGTCATTAAGTTTCTCAATCGTCTGGCGGCGGTCGCGTTCTTTGTTCGCTACCTTGCGCTCATCACTCCACAGCATCAACTGCGGCACGGCGGCCACCGCGCCCGTTGCGGTTTTGATCATGCGCTGCCAGAATAATCCGTTGATCTTGGCGCGCGCGTGGCGGAACAAATCATTATCGCCATCACCAAACACCGCCTCAATGGACGCATGCTTCTTGGTGCCTTTAATCACCGGCGTTACTGCTTTGCGCAAATCATTCATCGCCCGCGTAGACTCATACAGATTCGTACCCACCTGCGCGATTTGCGGCGCGAAGATGGTGGCATAGCCAATCGCATCGGAAGCGGTATTCCCAAAACGCATCGCTTCAACGGTATTATGCCCCAAATGCGTCTTAGCAAAATCGCGCGCGATAATTTCACCCTTGCCAGACAAGGTCCGGCGAGCCCAGGGAATCAATGTCTGCGAGAACATGTTGAGCGAACTGGCGGTGGACGCGCTCACCTTCATGCCGAAGAATCGGCCGTCATCCCCTACCAGCTTGACGGTGCTGAAATCGGTTTTTTCCATCCCCATGTCATCATCGGGCGCAGTCCTGCGACCACCGCCTGAATGGCGGTTCCGGGTAGGACGTTCAAACTCGTTATCGTCGTCGTCGCGGTAACTCACGGTGAAGACTACTCCGCTATTTTACACTTTTACTTATTATTATATTAACGTATGCACCCCCCCAACCCCAGTTGATTTTTATGACATTTTGGTTACGATAGGGCCGAGCAGATCGAAAAATTCCGTCACAAAACCAACCCACCGAAAGAATCCGGCATGCCTTTGAAAATACACATGATTACTGGGCGGCGGCTGGGTCCTCATGCACCCTCCGCAAGCGCCGGGCCTTGCCCCACAAATCAGCCTGGATAACCGCCACATTGAAATTTCTCATGCCGATTGGGGGCTTAATTGCCTTGATGCCTATACCTATTCTTCGGATAAAATAGTCGATGCCCAACCCGCCCCCATAGGAAACTATGCGGAGAATAATGCTACGCTAAGCCTGACCAAAGACAATGTAGTGGCAACCGTCAAAAGCTTCTGCGACAAGCAAGTCCGTTGCAAGCTCACCAATAACGCCAAAAATTTAGGCACTGACCCCTCCCCGCGGTGTGAGAAAAAGCTTTCGGTTGAATACCGCTGCTTCGCCTATGACCGCCCCTGGATCATCGAAATCGCCGCCGATCAATCGGCCGTTATTGACTGCATGAAACAGTAAGAAATGCCTGCTGCCTGGGGTGCGTTTCCAGGCACAATGCCCCCTCACCCTCTCACTTCTGCCCTTATCCGTAACACCCCCTTATACGTCACCCCATCGGGCTGCAAGGTGATAGCGCTGTCAAGGGCGCGTATAAACACCAGCGTCATCCCGCTCACATGCAACTGCGCTTCCCGCAACACTGCATATACGCGGTCAAGAATCGCCGCCGCCTCTTTGCGTCCGCCGTGCTGGCTATACGCCGCAAGCGTGCACTCAAAACGCATCCCGGGTGCCGCCAGATTCGAAGCATCCGTCCCCACCGCATCCCCCAGCGTAAGATACGGATACACCGCATCCTGCGGCACAAAATCATATACGGCGCTTACCGTATCCATCAGCGCCGTATCCGCAATTAACGCCGCATACATCGCCTGCTGCAGCGGCCAATGGCCAAAACTGGTCATAGCATCATCCTTTCCTGATAATAATGTGAGACGTGTTAGAACACCTCAAATTCACCCCGCCACCGGCCCTTCCTCCACCAGCAAGCCAATCTCCGCACCGCGTTCGTCTACATTCTCCATCGCGCGGATAATAAGAATGCGCGCACCATACATAAGTCGCATATCGGGCCTTATTCCTGCGCGGTAACGCAATGCCACACGCAAAAACACTTTCGATTGCTGATGCTGATTCACCACCGGCTCTGTCGCTTGCCAGGCACGCGGTTGCGCCGGTGTAATTTCTGCCCATAACTCCGCTACATCTTCCCATGCGCGCGAAAAACCACCGGCCCCGTCTGCACTCATTACCGGCGCTTGCAGCACCACGCGATGCCGCAAGCGGGCGTGCAATTCCCCGCTCATAACATAACTTCCCGATATGGCGCATACAGCGCGAGCGATGGCGGCGGCAACCCGACGCCTGCACTGCCGCGCGCATCATAGAGCATCCCAACATGCGCCAATATGCCGTAAATAATAGGCTTAGGCACGGCGCTGGCCGATGCCCCATACCCCGTCACATACGCTATTTCAACACGACTGGCGGCAAGCGATTGCACCAATACCAGCGCATCTTTTGCCGTCGTGAGTTGATACAGCGCCGCGTCTACTACCGTCGCATTATTCGCCGCATCATAGGCCGTAACGCTCACCACGGACTGCACCGGCCCCTTAGGAAGCGGGCACGCCGCGCGCTCATAACCCAGGAAATACCAGCCTCCGCGCGTCACCGCACCGGGAGGCCAATCAAACGCCAATGTCCATGTCTGGCTAATCAGCGAGCGACGCATATGCTCCTCCGCCGCCTGCCGTGCCGCAACGATTAATCCGCTGATAAACACGTCATCGCCGTCCACATCCACACGCAAATACGCTTTCGCATCCGCCAACAATACCGGCTCAACTGCTGGTGCAGCCACGCACGTAAGCAGCCGTCCGGGATAACGTTCTATGCAATGCATATCGTTCTCCAGGTTAGTTTTGAAATAAAATATAAAATGGGTGAAGTGTGATGGGTGAAGCGTGATATATTCACCCTTCACATACTTGAGTCATGACAGAAATTTAAACTACCCAGGCAATACCCTACACATGCGGCATGTGAGGATCGCCCTTCCAGATGGACCTGCCTGCCACGCCGAAAGCAAGGATATTCGGGCCTGCTGACACCACCGTATACAGCGCCAGACTATCGGCCTTTTCCTTCGATATGCCAACTCCCTGCAGTGTTTTTGAAACAATATTGGTGAAGTGATTGGTTTGCTTCGGAAACAAACAATTCATGGCCAAAATCGAGCCAAGATATACACCTTCGTCAATTAAAATAACTTTCCATCCATGCTTATTCGACATAGGCGCATGAAGTGCTTTATTAATTAAATCACGCGTGCCTATTTTCGCGGCAAATCCAATACCAAATGCGCCGCCAAAATTAACCACGTTATTGGCATATTCCTGGGCACAGGCAATATCATCCATGCGCAAGCGGCGCTGATGCCCATCCGGCCACAAACCGGAAAGCTGGTGATCCACCCATCGCGAAGCAGGAAAAAGCGGCTGAATACACGTTTTAGCAATGGTTCTGCGAACCGCGTTGAGTACGCCCGGCTCTTCGACCTTATTCACACAATTGAGCGCGATTTGATCTTCCGCTGTGGGGTCGCCGTGGGCATGTTTCGGTTTACCGTGCTTTACTTCTCCGCACCCCAAATAATAGAGCGCGCCGAGTGACACCACCCCCCCCACCACTTCCGCCACGAACATCGAGGCCAGCTGGCGCGTCTTAGGGTTCCTCCAACTCATTGAATTGGAAGCAACTTCCTTCGCAGTAGTGGTGATGATCTTATCGACGCCCATTACGCACGCATTACCTTTCATAGCGGAGACTATCCACCATTTACAGGATACCAAAAATAAGAGCGGAAATCGTGTGAAGCTTTTATGACGTAAAAAAGACGCCGGAAACGGCGTTTATTCTTCTTCTGGCTTCTTTGTATAGGTCGAGATTTTGCTGGCCACTTCATGGGCCGTAGAGGCGTTAGGCAGGTCCAACATGGTGTCATGGTTGAAGCCGTATTCTTTGGTCATACGCTCGCGTACTTCCTCTGATGGATCGCCTTCGCCAGATTCTAAAATAATCCCATATTCTTCGGGATAAAACAAACCCTTACGTTGTGCCGCGATAAACTCTTCCAGCTTATCCGCACGCACCGCGATATAGGCATAAATCTTTGCCTTCTCCGTATTTTCGCCACGCACTAACAACACGCATACGGTTTTTTCGGCAATAATCTGCTCAGAGCGGGTAAGCTTGGTCACGAAAGCGTCCTTAGGAATTCCAGGTTAAAATGAGAAAATCCAGTATCTCATTCAATTATAAACTATTTATTAATATAGCAGGGAATGCCCAGAAGTCAATACGCGTTTAGAGACAGGCGGCGAAACCCGCTGCCGCCTGTCTCTGTGATTAAACCACCGGGTTATAGCTAGCCGCACCCCGCAACCCAACAATACCCAATGGTGTCCCATTGGTATGGGTTCCGGTAGGTGTCGCAACGCCTTTTAAATAGCGCTTACTACCGATATAGCCAAAACTATAGGTCGCCTGATCCAGCGACAGGCTGTTGATAACCACTGTAGCGCTGCCATTGAGCAAATCCGAGGCCAAGACATCCGAATAGCTTGAATTATCATCACTTTCCTGAAGCTTAAGCGTCCAGTAGATGCCCCCCGAAAGCGTATCGCCCGCCGCCCCGATGACAAACAACACATTGGCACTGGCAAACCCCTGCAAATCCAGGCCCGCCGAAGTCTTAGCCGTAGTTGCCACCTGCGGGTCCAGCAAATGGGTTACGGAAACATTATGGTAAAGGTCTTTCATGGAATTCTCCTCATAAACTAGGGTATGGGTCTTAGGTGATGAGAAGCGGCGTAACAGCCACCCCCATCACCGCTGCTTAGCTGAGCTTCAAAATCTTAATCGCCTCAAAGTTCACCACATCGCCGCCGGTGCGTTTGGTGGTGTAGAATTTGACAAAAGGCTTTTCGGTGAAAGGATCACGCAACACGCTAATGCCCAGGCGATCTACAACCTGATAGGCGCTCTGGAAATCGCCCACCGCCACTGACAACGACGCCGATGCCGCCACCGGCATGTCAGACGCCATATATACCGGCACACCCAGCAGAGTATCTGGCGCGCCTGCGCTTAACCCCGGCTGCCATAAATACTGATTAGTCGACGTTTTAAGTGTACGCACCTGCTGTGCAACGGAGCGATTCATCATGAAGCTGGCGCGACGCATATAGGCGTCTTTCAACGCATAAAACACCTCAATGAGCTTATCCCCGGTGATTTGCCCGCTCACGCCCGAACTCACTTGCTGAATCTGGCCCCAGGCGGTCCCAGCCGCATATGTCAGAAATCCACGCGGCTGCCCCACCCCCGTGCCATTCACAAAGGCCGCATTTTCCATGCGGCCAAAAATATCCGCCACTTTCCGCGCCAGCCATTCCTCCACATTAATCGCTGAATCATCGATCAATTTTTGCGTAGCTTTCGGCTGCGCGTATAGCTCATGCGCCAGGATCGAGCGCTTAGCGATTTGCGGCGCCGATGTCTCAGAAGGCATACCCGTCTCCGCCACCCAGCCAGCAGCAGCGGCGTTATGGTCATCCAGCATTTCCAGTGCGTCGGAAGAAATAGTCTCCACCGATGCCAATTGGCGAATCGGCGAGGTTTCAAAAATGGCGGTCACAATCTTCTGCGACATGGTCGGCGTCACCAGATACCCGCCATCCGGGTCGGACCCCACGGAGAGGGCCTTTACCTGTACTTCCAACCCGTTATCTACGCCTTTGCGCAAGTAGCTGGTAAATGCTTTTTCATACCCCTCTAGCGATGTATGCGCCTCCGGGAGATTCCCCCCCGCAGCGGAAGGGCGGCTCCACACGGTTTCGATCTGATCCAGGCGTGATTTATGCTGATCCAGCGCCTCGCTAATACGGTGCAAATGCTCGGTATATAAGCCATCAGCTACACCTTTACGTTCAATTTCATACAACCGTGAGTCGTTAATGTACTTAAATTGCTCCCAGGCATGGCCTAAAGCATTTACGCGATCCGTTATTTCTGGTATTGACATCATATTCCTCGTTGCTTTTGTGAAAAAAATGTTTAGTTTCTGGTTAATATTTCATTAACCATTGCCGATACTATTTCCGCATGCCGCACCGACAACCCACTATTGGATTTGCTTTCGACGCCGGATATGTGCGTGTGGTGGAAACGTATCGTGCGCTGCTTGGCAACACGGCCTATGCCGATTGCCCTACTGTAAAAACCGAGTTCAATCCCCGGCATCCACAGCAATTTATTCAAGATATATCGCGCCAGCAGGTAACGCTTGCCCATATCGGCGCACCGGGCAAACCGAATTATGAAGAACGCCTGCACGCATTCATGGACGCCTACGCCGCCGCCAAGCGCCCACCGGTTATGGCGCTGGTGACGCATGACGGCTCCCATACCGGCTACGTCGTAGAACAATGGCTGGAGCGCGCCGGCACAAACCCGCTTCCGCACCCGCCAACCGCCATGCTTACCATCGTTGAGGCACGCAAACCGCTGGAATCCCGCACCATCCAGCTCACTCTGGATTTATTGCTGGGCAAACGCGCCGCGCTGTTCTCCCCGTCCTCGCAGTTGTCAGAAGCAAGCAGCAATGCTATACCCTCTGCGAATGTCGCGGTAGAGTCGCTCTCCGCCCTGCACAAAGAAAAACTAAGGAGCGAATAATATGGTACGTGAAGAACCCCGCAAAAGTTTTGCCAGCAGCGTCAGCTCTTCACGCACGGACTGTATTTATTTGGTGCGCGGCAATGACAGCACCAGCCGCGCCGCCTGGTATTACGTCATGGTAGACAAACCCAAAAAACGCCTCTTCGAAATCGACGCCAAACGCGGCCAGATCCAACTCACCGATTACGGCAAAATCATCTACTCCGGCTACGGCGAAAACCCGCCAGACGACATGAAGAAAAAGATGAAAGACGAATACAGCTTCACCGAATAGCCTTATTCTTCACCAGCACCAGCCACCACCACCAGCACCTCTGTCTTGCGCCAAATCTATTCGCTCAACCGAAACCCAATACGCCCTTTTTTCTTGGGCACAATCGGCGTCATTAATTCCCGAATCGCTTCAAACACGATCTTAAACTGCGCGTCATATGTACTCTCCAGCGCATTCAACTTCCGCGCCAGCTCAGCATGCAATGATAGCATCCTACGCAACTGCACAAACGCCCGCATAATTTCAATATTCACACTAATCGCCCGCGAGCTGCGCAATACGCTGGAAAGCATCGCAATCCCTTGTTCGGTGAAGACATAGGGAGCGGTGCAACGGCCACCGCGCCTCCTGTTTTGAAGTCACAAATTGTGACCTCAAAGCCAGAATCTCTTTATCATTCAATTGGAAAACAAAATCCGCAGGAAACCGCTCGGGATTGCGCTTGAGGCTTGTATAAGCACTTTTGTCTCCACCCCATACAATTCCGCCAAATCCGTATCCAGCATCACCTTCTGCCCGCGCAGCAGCAGGATGGATTGTTCGATCTGCTCTAAGGGAACAACACGCGCCATAAGTTGAGATTATATCAACATCAACACTCATGCAATAGCCTGCTGCGCGGTTTTCATTTCTTCCTCGCCACTTACCACAAAAGCCACGCGCGTTAAACCTTGCGGTACTTCCGGGCTGTTCACCTTTGTCACCATCGCCTGATGATAAATGCGCCCCCGATCAGACCACAATACAACATCACCGGGACCTACGTGTATTTTATGCGAATGACGCGCAACAAGGCGTTCAAACCGTTGTACGCAATCGGCTTCCTGTTCAGCAGGAGAAATAAAAACCGTATGCCCTTCTAACTTCGTAATATTATTATCATCCGCCGCTTCCGCAAGCGTCATCTTACACGCTTCATTTAGACCACAATTGGAAACATGAATCGACAGCGCACGAAGTTCCGCATCCTGCGATGCCTCTTTCAGAATTGAGTACCAATCGATAAAACGCGTACATGCACCATCGCTTAACATCACACTTAAACACGCCAGCTGCGTACCATGTTTATGTATTTTGTCACCATTAATAAACGCATCAGAGGCGTCGCGCAGGATTTGCATAACCATCCCCGGCTCTTTCCCAAGGCATGACAAGAGTGTCGAGGGGAACAGGCTTGCAAAGGACGGCTGCCTGTAAACTTCGGACGTATCGGAGATTAAAACTTCCGGTACATTACGCAGCACGACAACTGAGGACGTGTCTTTATCCTCCAAAGCGGTAAGCGCCCGTTTTAGGCGGTCGGGCACCCATTCTTTTACGGTGCGCGCGAGCGCCGTTATTGTAGCTGGGTTAAGGTCTTTAATCGTATATACATAAGGGGTAAAATCCTTAGCCAGCGCATCACGCTCACTATCCTTTAAGGTCACATAGGACACTTCAAACGGCGGATTCCCCGCATACACAAACTGCATATCGGGACACCCATTCGGATAACGCTCTTCATGCAATTTTTGGTTGGCAGCCGGACCGGTTTCTGCCTCACGCTTGGACCCTGCAGCCCATGTTTCTGAATGGTTAGCAGTATGCGTCATAAGATTAAAATAATAATAATAATTATTTAATTCTTGTCAATCAAATAATGACTCGGTTTTAAGCACAACACCCCTGCCGCCCGTCCCAAGGCTTCCAATAATGGCAAGGTGACAGCGGAGGGAATTGGACTATCCGCTTGCTGAATGCTGCCACTCTTCACCACCGTCACCTGCGCCGCGCTATTGGCTGGGAAGGTCACGAGGCTGATCTCCCACAATTCCACCTCCTTCAACCGCCGCACGCCACTGACCGGGTCGATCACATAGCGCGTCGGTGAATAGCCAATGGACAGCCCGTTCAGCGCGCCTGCCTTCATCAACGCCAATGCCTCACGCGCGCGGGCCACTTCATGTAGCAACCGCCCCTCCATGAACAACCCTTTCCCATCTTCAAACAGCTCGGTAATCACCCCAATCGGCGCGTCTTGCTGGTGTTGCCACAGCAATTTAATGGCGTGCTTCCTGCCGCGAATCGTATCGGTAAACGCCCCGCGCTCCACCACGTCGGCGTGCGAATCCACCACGCCAAACACGCTGGCATACCCGGCAAATCGCCCATCTTCGCTTACGGATTTCAATGAAACAGGGGCACGCAAACGCTTACACTCACGCATTGCAGCACTGATTTTACGGTCATAATACATAGCAAAAACTCCCTCCATAAAGGTCAAAAAAGTGAGGAAACGTCACGATACTGTCACACAGACGCGCTATAGTAAGAACAGCGGAAAGAGGAGGAACAGGCATGGAAGAAACCATCGAGATAGCCCCAGCACCGGTCATCGATCCCACCGTCAGCAAAGCACAAGCTGCAGTAGCGGAGCCTAAAAAAACGGGTAAGGTCTCAAGCGATGTCGCCGCTGCAGAAACAAACGAACCAAATGCCAATAAATCTTCCGCAGCCGTAGCGCCAGAAATAGTCCTGTCTGCACAGGCCGGAGGTGAACAACTTGCAGAAGAAAACCCTACTGCAATTCAGGATGCAAAAACTCCGGAAGCCACGCAATTAACCCAACAAGAAGTCGTCGCTGAAAAAGCCCCCGTATTACAAACAGACGCACTCGAGATCAATCCTCCACCGGCCCAACTCAGCCCACCACTCACCAAAGAACCTTCCCTTGGCGATACCATGCCCTCTCCCAAGGACACCAAACCCACGCTAGAGCAAGAAGCCAACGCCACCCCTACCGCCGCCATGAACGGCCCGGAAAAAAATACTGCTCATACGGCCTTTGTGCTCAATGAATCACTCGCCTTGGGAGCATCAGCAACAGCCGCTGGCATTGTCAGCAGTATAGGCGATAATGAACTGGCTCTACTTAAAGAGAAAAATCCCGAACTGGTTCACAGCACACAAACTGCATTTAATCAGGCACAGGAAAAACAAGCCGACCCCATCGTTAAAAAAGAAGATTCCACTGAATACGCAGAACAAACCAATCGCTTAGTCGCCTCCGTTTCCACCGGTGCGCCCGTCACCGGCCTTGCCGCCGGGAACACCGCCGCCGCCGAACCGGTCATTGCCAAAGAAGCCCTCGCGCAGAACCTGCCCGAACCGTCGCGCCTGCAATTCGCCTCTGCATCGGTGGATATGCCCTCAGCACCTCTCGCTGCAGGTGGCGTGGTTCGCAACGCTGGCGCATCGCTTGGGGTGGTGTAATATGGCATTTCAATTCACCGCCGCCGGAAAACTCAAAGCGCCGACCGCAGAGGAGCTCGCCCTCGCCGATGCTGAATCGGCCATCATCGTGCTGGACCGCGGCATGCAGGCCAACAACACGCCCTACTGGGTCTATCTCGCCGTACCGCCCAGCGCATACGGCGCATTTTTAGCCATATGCAGATCCGGCACACCGTTCATGCACGCCGATTACGGCCAAATCATCGCTTACGGTTTCGATGCTGACGTGCCAGCCGCCATCCAAGACCAGATGCAACGCGAGCACGGCTTTGATGACCATTATTTGGATCATCTCTTAGAAAAACTGAAAAAAGCCCAAACCGCTGCCGTATTAAAACATGAGGAACAACGCCTCACCGACATCGTGGCCATGATTAAAGCCCAGCAAAAAAAGCCGAGCCAACCGGCTTAAAAAGCGTTAAAACGCCCTATTCTTCAGTAGTTAGCTTGCTATCCGCCAACGCCCGGGCTAAATCCGCCAACCGGCGGCGCACGTAAGGGCGCTCAATGCGGGTAAACGCTTTCATTAACTCCAGCGATTCGCGGTCTGAGCCATAGGCATTCCCCGCCTCAAGCCCGAACACGTTGCGTTTTTCCGCGCCTTCCGGCGGAGCTTCCGCCGCCAAGAGCGCCTCATCAGACACCGATTCTTCCAACCCGGAGAAAAAGTAACTCACCGGCACGCGCATTAATTGGGCGAACACCAACAGCTTGGTGGCGTTCATGGCATTGGCGCCTTTTTCATATTTCTGCACTTGCTGGAACGTAATGCCCGCCGCGCGTGCGGTGGCGTCCTGGCTTAAGCCCATAAGCATGCGGCGGCTGCGTAATTTCTTACCGATATGCGTGTCGATGATATTTTCCGTCATAGGGTCAACCCTTACTGATTTACACGTTAATGGTTAAGATATTAACACATTTACCCGCAACCGGCAATAGCAAAAGCGGATTATTATTTAATTTAAATTAAATTGTTATAAGGCTTATATATCAATTGTTTTATAAGCGTTATATCCTTAATATGGGGCGCACCCCCCTGATTGCCAAGGGGTGCGCCTGGTTGTATGACGCCCGCCCATTGGATAAAATACACTTTAAAATGCCGCCGCAGCTCAGTTGGCAGAGCACCACATTACGAATTAGACGACCTAGAATACTGGGTCAATACTAGTACGCAATATATTCAGCGGCTTATTGAAGTTTTGTCGGGCGATTGCAGTG
>CAZGVV010000034.1:266-22478 GCA_964529155.1 uncultured Rickettsiales bacterium | reverse complement strand
TGGTGATGACGGTGGGCGGGTCTACCACCGTGTAATTGCGGAACAGCGCTTCCTCGCGGTAACTCTCGCCAATCCACATGGCGGGGAGGCCGAAGGTGGGTTCGGTGGTGGCCTCGCCGGGAAGGGTGATTTTTCCGCCCGCCGGGTTCATCACCAGCAGCATATCCGGGCGAATGTCGCCACGCGCCGCTTCGATTTCCTTTACCTTCACCACATATGAATTGGCAGGCAATTGCATATTGTCCTGAATCCGCACCGCTGGAATCACGAAGCCCAGCTCGCGCGCCATTTGTTTGCGCAATGCCTTGATCTGCTCGGTCAGGCGGTGGCCGCGCTGGTAGTTAATGAGAGAAAGCAGGCCGTAACCCAGTTCCAGCCGTAACGCATCCAAATGCAAAAATTCCGCGGGGCTTTCCTCTGCTGCTTTTGGTGTGCCATCGGGGCCGGTTAATTGCGGTACACCTGCGGCATCACGCGCAGTCTTTGGTTGGATTCAGCACATCGGGATTATTAAAAATATACCATGATGCATACCCCGTCATACCCGACAAAATCCAAAACGGTATGGCAGGAATACCGGGTAGCAGAGACATCGCGAATAAAAACACCGAGGTAATTGCCATCGCTACCGGGTGACGGCCCAATTGCCCGAGCACTGCTTTTTCCGCGCTACCTGCCACGCCTGATTTGGTTACCAGGATACCCGCAGCCGTAGACACGATCAGCGCCGGAATCTGCGACACCAGCCCGTCACCGATGGTAAGCGTTGTGTAGGTATTGAGCGCATCGGTAAAGCTCATACCCTTCTGTACTACGCCGATCAGGATCCCGCCGATGAAATTGATGAACGTAATCAATAGTCCGGCAATGGCATCCCCCCGCACGAACTTGCTGGCGCCGTCCATCGCACCGTAAAAATTACTCTCGTCTTCCAATTCCTTGCGTCGCGCCCGGGCGACGTCTTCTGTAATAAGTCCGGCAGACAAATCGGCATCAATAGCCATCTGTTTTCCGGGCATCGCGTCCAAGCTAAACCGGGCCGATACTTCAGCGATACGGCCAGAACCTTTGGTGATCACCACGAAATTGATGATGGTGAGAATACCGAAAATAATTGCCCCAATCACCACCGAGCCAGTCATCACAAACCCACCAAACGCCTGAATCACATGCCCCGCCGCTGCCGTTCCCTCATGCCCATGACTCAAAATCAACCGTACGCTGGCGATGTTGAGTGATAGGCGCAGCATGGTGGCGATCAGCAAAATGGTGGGGAACGAACTTAAATGCAGCGGCTTGTCCACAAACAACGCCGTCATCAGAATCAACACGCCGATGGTGATGGAAAGCCCCAGCATGAAATCCAAAATCTGCGCCGGTAGCGGCAAAATAAGCACCACCAGACTGGCTATAATGCCAAGCGCAAAGTAAATATCCTTACGTTTGACAACCTCACGGATGTCCTGAAACCCAGCCATAATGCCGGGTGCTGCAACCGGATCGGTAGCGGCGTCAGCCATGAGTATAGTTACGAGTTGTGAGTTGTGAGTTGCAAGTAAATGGGATGCTGCAGGGCATTGTTTCAGCTCGCAACTCGCAACTCACAACATGCAACTTTTCTCTCATCCCTCGCTCCCCGTAGGCGGCAAAGACACAAATCCTTGCTCGCCATAGGTTTTGAGCTTATTGCGCAGCGTGCGGATCGAGATACCCAGAATATTCGCGGCATGCGTGCGGTTGCCCAGGCAGTAGTTGAGGGTGTCCAAAATCAAATCGCGCTCAACGGTTTCCACGGTCCGGCCCACCAAGGCGCTGGTGGCATTTCCGCCTGTTGGTTTAGGCGTTGTTGCTACCGCCGCTGTTTTTTCCGCCAGCACTTCCGCAGCGCTTGGCTCAGACTGGCCGGAGAGCAAAATAGCACTCTCATCAATGGCTTCACCTGCCGCCAGCAACACAGAGCGGTGCATCGCATTTTCCAATTCCCGCACGTTCCCGGACCAGCGGTAATTCTCCAGCTTTGCGCGCGCTCCATCGGTCAATTTTTTTATCGGCACACCATTGGCTTTTGAATATTTTTCAATGAAATATACCGCCAGCAACCCAATATCCTCCTTGCGTTCCCGCAAGGGTGGAATTTGAATGGCAATCACGTTAAGGCGGAAATACAAATCTTCGCGGAAACGCTGCGCTTTTACTTCTTCCTGCAAATTGCGGTTTGAGGTGGCGAGCACGCGGATATTTACTTTAATCGGCTTGCTGCCGCCAATGCGGTCCACCTCGCGCTCTTGCAATACGCGCAACAGTTTCGCCTGCAGGCGCAAATCCATTTCACTGATTTCATCCAGCAAAATAGTTCCGCCGTCGGCTTCCTCAAACTTGCCGATACGCCGCCCGACGGCGCCGGTAAACGCGCCTTTTTCATGACCAAATAATTCAGACTCCAGCAAATTTTCCGGAATCGCCGCGCAATTGACCGAGATCATAGGGTGAGAGGAGCGCCGTGATTTGCCATGAATAAACCGCGCCACGACTTCCTTCCCTGTGCCGGATTCCCCCGTAAGCAGGACACTTGCATCCGAACCTGCCACTTGCTCAGCCATTTTCAGCACGGACTCCATGGCTTTGGAGGCGTAAATCACCGAGGAGCTTTCTTCCGTTACCGCTTCCAAGACCGCGGCGATCAAATCTTCTTGTGGCGGGAGTGGTAAATATTCCTTGGCACCAGAGCGAATTGCCCGTACCGCCGCTTCTTTATCCGCCTGCACACCACAGGCAATGACCGGTAAATTAAAGCGTTCGCGCATGAGCAGCGTGCACAGTTTTTCAATGTCCTGCTTTACTTCCACCAACAATAAATCCGCACCCTGGCCAGAGCGTAATGCTTGCATCGCCGCATCTAAATCATCTACGTGCGATACGCGCGCGCCGCGTGAGCGTGCAATGGCGCTTGCTGTGCCGATTTGGCCGTATAAATCACCTATTATCAATAAACGCATTGTATAGTCCCTTAATCAGGATGAGTGCTGAGGGATGAAAGAGGAATGACGGTCAGTCATCTCTCATCACACGTCACGCATCATTACTTGTCTCCTTTAATAATCTCCGTCATCGTCACCCCGATACGGTCTTCCACTACCACCACTTCACCGCGTGCCACCAGGCGATTGTTCACGTAAATATCGATTGGTTCCCCAACTTTACGGTCCAGTTCGATTACAGCACCACGGCCAAGTTTTAGCAACTGGTTCACTTGCATGCTGGTTTTTCCCAGTACCACGGAAATTTGTACGGGAATATCATAAACCGTCTCCAGACTTACTTGTTCTTGGGAAGGTGACCCGGAATCCGTTACTTCGGGGAGGGTTTCGGTTTCGGCCATGCTTATGCTCCTTCAGGGTGAGGTGATTCAGGAATACTATCCGTAATGATTTCATTATCAGCCAGTTGCGTCTCAATAATTTCAGGTGCGCCGTCCGCCATGCTTTCAACCAATGCCTCCATTTCGCGCCACAAACTCGCCGTGCTGCGCGCCGCAGTGCCATGTTCCCATACGATTTTACAATCGGCAGCGGTGAGGGCAGGATTGCCTTCAATACTAATTTCACCGGGGTCCTGATTGTGCGCGTAATATTCTGCCAAACGTTCTCTCAGCGCCGCCACCAACGGTTCTGCTACGGTGATGACAATATGCGGCTGTGGCAATAGGCGGTCTACACAGGTTTTTACCATGGATTCAATTGCGGGCATGGGGTCATTTTTCAATGCCTGGCCTGCCACTTTTCTGGCAATCGCAAGTGCAAGCTTGGGCAATTCGCCGCGTTGCGTTTGTGAAAATTGATTATATTCCGTCATCATCCGATGCACATTTCCCGCCAATTTTTCTACCGCATTTAGCAAGTCCTGCTGCAATTTTCCGGCGGCTGCTTCGGCTTGTTCACGTAATTCTTTTTCACCTTCCAAAAACCCACGGCAATAGCCGGTTTGTTCAGCATCTTTCACCTGCGACTCGTTAAATACCGGTTCTGCGGGTTGCAACGCAATTTCCGGTTCCGGCACCAAAGACGGCGGCACAAACCGTGCACTGGTTCCCACCTTGCCATGTAATACGGTTGGCGGTGTATTTAATTGTTGAAACGCAAATTTCTCAAAACGCATGTCGTATTCCTGTCAAATAGCCGTTTATCTTAATATACCATCTGATCTTCCGGGTTGCCTTCAGAGATGATGATTTCACCTTTGGCCGCCAGGTCTTTGGCGATATTCACGATATACTGCTGCGCTTCATCCACTTCTTTGATACGCACCGGGCCTTTATTGGCCATATCTTCTTTCATGATTTTAGCGGCGCGTTCGGAAAGATTGTTGAAGAAAAGCTGTTTAATGCCCTCTGAGGCACCTTTCAGTGCAACCGTGAGTTTTTCTTTGTCACATAGCCGCAGCAGCGTTTGAATTCCAAACGCATCAATTTTAATAAGGTCTTCAAATGTGAACATCAGCTTGCGGATACGTTCGGCAGCTTCGGTGCTGCGTTCTTCCAGCTTGCCCATGAATTTGGTTTCCGTCGCACGGTCGAAATTATTGAAGATTTCAGCGAGCATCTGGTAACTATCGCGGCGCTGCGTCTTGGCCAAATTACTCATAAATTCACGCTTCAATGTGCGTTCAATGCCATCAAGAACGTCTTTTTTTACCGCTTCCATGCCCAGCATGCGCAGAATAACGTCGGTGGTGATTTCTTCCGGCAAATTGGTTAGCACTTTGGAGGCATGATCGGCTTTGATTTTAGAAAGCACGAGCGCGATGGTTTGAGGATATTCGTTTTTCAAAAAACTCGCCAGCACTTCTTCGCTCACATTCCCAAGCTTATCCCACGTTGTACGCCCGGCAGGACCGCGGATTTCCTCCATGATGGAATCCACTTTGCCTTTTCCTAATGCCTTGGTCAGCAAGCGCTCTGTGCTGTCAAACGTACCGACTACTACGCCAGCCGCTGAAATCTGCTCAGAAAATTCAGCAAACAACCGCTCAACCACATCTGAGCTGATCTGCCCCAATTGCGACATTGTACCGGAAATATCTTTGATTTCGTCATCTTCCATCATGTTGAATAGCTTGGTAGCTTGTTCTTCGCCCACGGCGATCAGGAAAATAGCGGCTTTCTGTAAGCCGGTGAGTTTTCGGTAATCGTCTTTTGTGCTCATGACGCCTCCTTCAGCAGCCATTGACGCATCACATTCATGGCTTCATTTGGATTCTTATCCACCGTGCTAATGACACGGCGGACGGTGGATGCCCGGATGCCACCTTTAACATTCTGCAGATCCATCATCGTCTCATCTTCTTCAACGGCTCCCTCAGCGAAGCCTGAACTGCTTGCAACCTGATCGGCGGATAGTGGCCCCGTATTTCCTGGCAGGCGAGGGGCCATGCCAATACCGGTTGCGCTCATCGCTGCCGCTTCCTCCGCCGGTGTTGCGGTGGTGATAATGCTGTGTTTCATCAGATACATAATCGCCGGACGCAACACTACCAGAATCGCCAGCACCACCACACCTGCGATAATCAGCGTTTGGATAATGCCTTGCGTTTGATTTTTGAAATCATCAAGGAATGAACTTGCGGCTTGTTCTTCTTCAAATTTAGTGAACTGCATGTTCACGACGCGAATAGTGTCACCGCGTTTTTCATCAATGCCTACCGCAGTGCGCACCAATTGGTCGATGCGCTTTAAATCTTCTTCATTGCGGGGTGTGTAGGTTTTTGTGCCCTTATCATCCGTAGTATAGGTTCCATCTACCAACACGGCGATAGAGAGTTTGTTAACAGTGCCACCCTCCTTTATTTGCTTGCTGGTGGTTTTAGAGATTTCATAATTGGTCGTTTCATCATTTTTTTCCGACACATGCGCATTACCAGCACCCGAACCGCCACCTGCCTGGCCTCCGGGCAGCTGATTGGCAACAGTTGCAGGTCCGCCCGCTTCCTTTTCTTGTGAGTTATCTTTTTCATTATTAGACTGGGTGGAGCGCACCACCTGACCTTCCGGATCAAATTTTTCTGAATCCGTGACAATACGATCAAAATTAATATCCGCCGCCACTTCTACTTTGGCTTTGCCTGGCCCGACAATTTTTTCTACCAAATTCTCCAGCCGCTCACGTGTGTGATTCTCATACGAATTGCGATATTCTTCTGACACTGCCGCCACCGCGCCGACTTCCTGTTCACCGCCGCCGCGTGCTAACAGCCGGCCATAGCTGTCCACCACCGTTACGCGGGATACTTTCAACCCTGGCACTGCGGCAGCCACGAAATGCGTAATAGACGCTACTTCCTGCTTCGATAATTCTTGTCCGCCGCGTAATTTTAGCGCCACCGATGCAGTTGGCTCCTGCTGGTTATTGTTGAACAATTCCCGTTTAGGCATCACCAAATGCACGCGTGCCGACTCTACTTGTTGAAATGAACTTACCGTGCGCGAAAGTTCGCCTTCCAATGCTCGCGTTAAATTTACACCCATCACAAAATTGGAGCTGCCAAACGTATCGCTTTTGTCAAATACTTCATAGCCCACAATTGAACCATTAGAAGGCAGGCCTGCTTGCGCCATCGTCATCCGTAACCGCAGGACACGTTCGCTTGGCACCATAATCACTGCGCCATTGGATTGAATATCAAACGGAACACCCAGCTTGCCTAATTCCGTAATAATTTTAGCGCTGTCTTCAGCGGCAAGGTTGCTATACAGCGGAGCAAGTGCAGGCGATGATACGCGCATGGCGATCACCGCGAATGCTGCGATCATTGCCATTGCTACCAGTGCCATCAACGCTAATTTGAGCTGACCAAAGCCTTTTAACGTGTCTACAAACTGAGCCATGCGCCACTTCTCCTGTTCCTCTGCACAGTATGGCGCCGAGGATTTAAAAATTGCTTAATGAGGGAATTTTTTGCCGGTATCGGAAGAAAATGCCTCCTCATTTCTCAGTTATGTAAAAAACCAGCGCGTATCACAAGTGGAAATTTTGACTAACCCTGCAAAATTTTCCTTGCTCGAAGGAATTGGCGGAATTGCTTGGGAGAATGTGATGGGTGATGAGGGCTGAACGATAACAGGTGAGGGATGAAAAAATGCGTTTCTCTCATTGCCCGTTATCCATCACGCTATAATACTTCCTGATACACCGCGAGCGTACGATCACACATTGCGTCAGAAGAAAATTGGCGTGCATGTGCCACCGCCTGGCCGCCTATGTAATTGTGCGATTCATCCGTCATCGCTAGGGCTTGGTTTAATGCCAGCGTTAAATGGTCAACATTGCCTGGCTCCACCAGCCAGCCGGTAACTTCTGGCACTACTGTTTCGCGTGGGCCACCGTGATTGGTGGAAATAACCGGACGGCCCATGGCTTGCGCTTCCAGCACCACGCGACCAAACGCTTCCGGCTCCACCGAAGTAGAAACGACGATGCGAGCCAAGGTATAGGCTTCCGGCATATTATGGGTTGGTCCTACCATGCGTACGTGGCCTTCCAGTCCGCATTCAACCACTAGCTTTTCCAATTCATGCCGATAATTCTCATGCCCTGTATCGTCGCCCAGCAGCAGCGCAATAAAATTCCGGTGCGGTAATTTGGCGAGCGCGCGGATAAATACGTCTTGCCCTTTCCACCGTGTAAGGCGGGCAGGGAATAAGATCACCGGTAGATGTTCTGGCAAATGCCAGGCGCGCGCCAGTTCCATCATGCGTTGCGGATTGGTGCTTCCGGGATTAAATACCCGCAAATCCACGCCGCGGTGAATCACGCGGATATTTTCTTCGTTCATATAATAATTGTCGCGAATATGCTTTGCTACGAAATGCGACACTGCCACCACGCGTTCGCCGCGTGTCATAATGGCGTTGTAGCGGCGTTTTAAATCGTTTTGAATATTATAAATGCCGTGAAACGTCGTGATGAATTTTACATCCGCCCGCTTCGCCGCCAAATGTGCGCTCCATGCAGGTGCGCGTGAGCGGGCGTGAACAATGTCCACCTTGTGCGTGCGAATCAGCTTTTCCAGTTTTTTGGCATTGGCATTAATTTTGAAAGGGTTTTTTGTCTCCAGCGGCAAGGTGATATGTTCTGCTCCCACATAGGTCAGTGCCGGTACTAATGGGCCACCTTCAGACACGACAATTGCCCGCCAGCCTGCTTTGCCAATGGCCCGTGCGATTTCGATAGTTCCCCGTTCCACCCCACCTGTGCGAAGGCTGGGTAAGACTTGCAGTATCACCGGGCGTTTGTCGGGCGTTGCCATAATATAAGCAAGATACATGGCATAATTTTCGACTTATGCAACTAGATGTTTGCGTGCCGATCTTTTTCTTCACTTCGTCACTAACACCAACACCTCTTTCTAACACCAACACCCCTTGCTTGTAGATGTTAAAGAAGGAAAGGGTGAAAGAAGTAAGATTAGGCCTTCCGGGGCATTTTTTCTTATGGCACTTCTGAGAGTGAAGCCGGTAATTCCGGATCCGGCTGAGTGGCAAGTGAGCTCATGGGCTCGCGGCGGGTATCCAGCCTGCGCCGCGATGACCCTGTGTGGGTGAGAGAGGGGTAACTCTGTTTCATACCATACATGCATAACATGGCGTGGCGGATGGTGTGGCGTGTCAATGCAAACAACAGTTGGTGGTTCTCCCATCCGCTGGCGTACGCAAATCACTCACACCGCCGGAAGAAGGTCTCGTGTGGTTGCAACCACCGCCTTTAAGACATTAGGGGCGTGATTTAAGGCTGTAATTTAAGATATAAGAAAAAGGTGTTTAGAGAACATGCATAAAATATAGTACAAAAACCCATTGCAATCTGCGGCAGAAACGCTAATTATTCCCCGCATGAAACCAGCAATTAAACCCAAAAATCCTTGTTTTTCATCTGGCCCCTGCGCTAAGCGCCCAGGCTGGTCTATGAATGCGCTCTCCAGCGCCGTTATTGGCCGTTCGCATCGTGGTAAACAAGGCAAACTTGCGCTTGCTGAAGTAATTGATCGCAGCAAAAAACTCCTTGGCATGCCTGCCGACTGGAAGCTCGGCATTGTACCCGCATCGGACACCGGCGCGGTGGAAATGGCTATGTGGTCTATGCTGGGTGCGCGAGGTGTGGATATTTTATCCTGGGAAAGTTTCGGAGCAGGTTGGGCGGCCGATGCGAAAAAGCAATTAAAGCTTTCTGATTTGCGTGTGTTCAACGCTGATTACGGCCAATTACCAGATCTTACGCAGACCGATCCCGCGCGTGACATTGTTTTTACCTGGAATGGTACTACCTCAGGTGTGCGTGTTCCTAATGGAAACTGGATCGCGAAAGACCGTGAAGGTCTTGCCATCTGCGATGCCACCTCAGCCGCATTCGCTATGGAATTACCATGGGATAAGCTGGATGTCGTTACCTGGTCCTGGCAAAAAGTACTGGGTGGTGAAGCTGCCCATGGCATGCTTGCTTTAAGCCCGCGGGCTATTGCCCGATTGGAAAGCTATGCTCCTGCCTGGCCATTACCCAAAATTTTTCAGCTTACTAAAAATGGAAAACTCATAGACGGTATTTTTAAAGGTGAAACCATTAATACGCCGTCCATGATTGCGGTGGAAGATGCATTAGATGGTTTAAAATGGGCCGAGTCTACCGGTGGATTGCCCGCATTGGTCAAGCGTTCCGAAGCAAATCTGGCGGCCGTGACCGCCTGGGTAAAACAGGCTGGCTGGGCTGATTTCCTGGCCGTGGATCCGGTTACCCGCTCGTGTACGTCCATCTGCCTGAAAATTATAGACCCCTGGTATACCTCCCTTACGTCTGAACAGCAGGCGGAAGGTGCCAAGCAATTGGCCAGCTTGCTGGAAAAAGAAGGTGCAGCCTATGACATCGCTTCCTACCGCGATGCACCTCCGGGCCTGCGTATCTGGGGTGGTGCCACGGTGGAAACCACTGATCTGGAAGCGCTTTTCCCTTGGCTGGACTGGGCATTCGGTGAAATGAAATCCGGCATGAGCAAGGCTGCATAAGTATAATTGCGGTTGTTGCCTGCGATTTATGCTGTGCAAAACGCCATAACCTCCCAAAAACACTTGCGCCTACGCATAGAGTTTTTATTGTGGGTTCAGATATTCTCTTCATCCTATTAAACGCATGAAACCCGCTTTAGTATAAGCTCTAGTTCAGTTTATTCGTTTAGTATGATGATTTTTTAACCCTATAGGAATGCCCATGCCCAAAGTTCTAATCGCCGACAAACTGTCCCCCCAAGCCGTTGATATTTTTAAAGCCCGTGGCGTAGAAGTGGATGTAAAAACCGGCTTAAGCCCGGAAGAGCTGCTGAAAATCATTGGGGAATATGACGGCCTGGCGGTGCGCTCAGCAACCAAGGCGACAAAGGAAGTCATCGCTGCGGCCCCGCAGTTAAAGGTAATTGGCCGCGCTGGTATCGGGGTGGACAATGTGGATGTTCCCGCTGCTACGGCTCGTGGGATTGTGGTGATGAATACACCGTTTGGCAATTCTGTAACCACGGCGGAACACACACTTTCCCTGATGATGGCGCTCGCACGTCAAATTCCTCAGGCTTCCGCCAGCACGCATGCAGGAAAATGGGAAAAGAACGCTTTTATGGGAGTAGAGCTTGCCGGCAAAACCTTGGGTCTTATCGGTGCAGGGAATATCGGCTCTATTGTTGCTGACCGTGCACAAGGGCTTAAAATGCGCGTGATTGCCTATGATCCATTCTTGTCGCGCGAAAAAGCCGAGTCCATTCATGTCGAAAAAGTGGAGTTGGAAGAATTGCTCAAACGCGCTGATTTCATCACGCTGCATACGCCGCTCACTGAGCAAACCAGAAATATTCTCAATAAAGACACGCTCGCAAAATGCAAAAAAGGTGTGCGGATTATCAACTGTGCTCGTGGCGGGCTAGTGAATGAAGCCGATTTAAAAGTTGCATTGGAATCGGGCCAGGTTGCTGGCGCGGCACTGGATGTGTTTGAAGAAGAGCCAGCCAAAACCAATGCGCTGTTTGGCATGCCGCAAGTGGTGGCGACCCCGCATTTGGGTGCTTCTACCGCAGAAGCGCAGGAAAATGTCGCGCTGCAAATCGCTGAGCAAATGTCGGATTATTTGATGACGGGAGCAGTATCTAACGCGCTTAATGTCGCTTCGGTTTCCGCTGAAGATGCCGCCAAGTTGAAGCCTTATTTGCAATTGGCTGAAACACTCGGCGCGTTTGCCGGTCAACTCACCGAAACGGGCCTGAAATCGGTGCGTATAGATTATGAGGGCAGGGCCGCGCAATTGAATATCAAGCCGCTTACCGCTGTTGCGCTTAAAGGCTTGCTTGCGCCGCAAACGGAAGGTGTTAACATGGTCAACGCACCTGTGGTGGCGGAATCACGTGGCATTGATGTCGCCATTTCCGCCAATGAGCGTCAGGGGGATTACCAAACACTGATGCGCATCACCGTCACCACCGAAAAACGTACCCGTACTGTGGCCGGAACGTTGTTTGAAGGCCAGCCGCGCCTGGTGCAAGTGGGCGATATTCGCCTGGAAGCAGGGGTGGGGCCGCGTATGTTGTATGTGAATAATGACGACAAGCCCGGTTTTATCGGCAATCTCGGTAAAACGTTGGGAGATGGTGGCATCAACATTGCCAACTTCCATCTTGGCCGCAGTGCAGGCGCAAATGATGCGCTGGCGTTATTAGAGGTGGATCAGGATATTTCCGCAGAATTACTTGCAAAAATCAGTGTATTGCCGGGCGTAAAGCAAGCTAAGGTATTGCGATTCTAACATAAGTAAGCCTGCTGTTATTCTACTCCCAGTTTTACGCTTAAAATACAAGCTGCTGTGTCTGAATTGCCGGGAGCATAGATTGCCTTAACCGGATCCAGCGCCCCACTGACTAGAATGGTGGTGCAGGTCTCGCCGGGCGTTGACAACACAGCGCCTTGGCCAGGGAAGCCATCATCTATTTTCTGGTCTATGGAAAAAGCATCCCTGGAAGAAAAGATCTTTCCTGCAGGTTGAGCTGTGCCAGGAATAATGCCTGTTATATCGATATAATTGCCTTCGGGAGCTCCCCAACCGGGATTAGTGGTAAGCGCGGGCGAGGCATTGATGGGCGCAAGCAGCGCGGCACTGTGATAATACACAAAATACCCCGCTCCATCAAATGTAGAACGAGGGATATTCACCCCTAAAATCGAACTATTGGGAGTGCCATTAATATTTTCTGCCCCAGAATAAATACCTTTAATGAAACCTGCATTAGCCAGATGTTGCCAGGCGCGAAATGCCTCCTGATTCGTGATATGATTGTCGCCATTGCCGTTGCAGGTTTCACGTTTCAGTGTGGTATTGGCAGGAGTATTCGGGCAGCTATTGTCGGATCCCCACAGGCTCTCTGCATTATATAAATCTCCCGGCCAGCCGTGATATTTGTCGCGGAACATTTTGAAGGTGGAGCGGTAGTCCTCAATTTCGGTCATTACGCTGTGAAGCCGTGCATTCGTAAGCATGGTTCGTCCGACCACCAGGCTACCTAGTAACAGGCCAATGATGGTGATAACAAGGGCCATCTCCAGCAACGACAATCCCGAATTATGTTTCACGAATTACTCCTTTTTACAGCAAAGGGTGAAAATGCCTGCATCACCGGCATGATTTCTATCTGGTTGATATTAACATGCGCTGGGCGCGAGATGCACCATAAAATAGTCTCGGCGATATCGTCAGCGGATAGAGGCTGCATGCCGGCGTAGACTTCATTGGCTTTTGCTGTGTCGCCATGGAAGCGTACGGTGGAAAATTCCGTGTCGCACATGCCAGGCTCAATCACGCTTACGCGAATATTTTTTCCAAGCAGGTCTGCCCGTAAATTGAGGGAGAATTGGTGAATAAACGCTTTTGTTGCGCCATATACATTTCCGCCGGGATAAGGATAATTCCCGGCAATGGAGCCGAGGTTAACGATGTGTCCTCTGTTACGCGCGATCATGCCGGGCAGGAGGGTATGCGTACAATGCAATACGCCTTTGATATTGGTGTCGATCATCTGTGCTATATCATCGTCAGAAAGCTGCTCAAATGAAGCCAAACCAAGTGCAAGCCCGGCATTGTTGATGAGGATGTCGATAGCCGAAAATGCAGGTGGAAGTGAGGCAATAGCGTGTTCCACCGCGGAACGGTCACGCACGTCCAGGGAAACCGCAAAGGCGTTATCCGGTCCTAATTCTCTTATTAAGGCAGTGAGCCGCTCCTCCCGCCGCCCCGTAACCACCACCCGCATACCTGATCGCACCGCGTGACGTGCTAAAGCCTGGCCAAAACCGGCAGTGGCGCCTGTGATGAAGAGGGTGGGCATCATAAATCTCCGCGTGAAATGGATTTCAGTATGGTTAATTTATAAGGTGTTTTTTTATAATAAAAATAAATAAGAAGGTGCTTTATGAGGGATAGCAGAGATTATTTTTCGCCGTTAGAACGAGATTTAATGAGTAGGCTTTTGGAACGAAAAAGCTTTGGTGACAGATTTACTTCAATGGCGACTTTGATTGTAATGGGCCAGCATCATAACAATACAAAAAATACTAAGAGTAGCAAAGGTTTTGACAAGAAAATCGAAAGCAAGTTAATCACTGCCATTAGAAAACTAATTAATGATAGCCATGTTGCTTATGGTGAAATTTATCCTGGAATAATAGGATACTCCATTACTCCTTCGGGCATTGATGCACTATCTCCCCTGGCGACAAAGAAAGAACGCAAATTATTAGAAAAAATATATAAAAATGGTTATTCACAGAAGCTTCAGGAAGCAAGCACCGCTCAAGAAAATGATCCCTCCAATAATTTTCTGCCAATTGCTTTAGACAAGAGAACAGGCAATTACGATAATATTTTCGTTGATCACGCATTGCCTTTACAGGGAAATATTTATCCCGTGCCAGACCTTCCATTTTCTGTTCCGGACCAAACATTGCTGCACACTGCTGATGTAAAAGCATCAACGCCAGACGATGCCTTGACGCAGATTATAACTGTACAGCCGGGGGGGCGTGTTAAGGGGCGCTGAATCATTGCACCTGAATCACATGACCATTTTGGCTTTGCGTTGCCTCAGCTGTGCTGATAGGGGTGCGGCATTGGACGTTAACTAAGAAATCCTTGGCTTTCTCTTCCAGACGTGCATCGCTTAGCGGATAGCTTGAATACGAACCATGGGAATAGACGTGCTGAGCGTGAAGAAAGTCTTGAACGGTGGTAAGATTAATTGCTGCGCCGGTACGTGTATCGCTACTTTGGATGAGTTTGGGCGGGCCGCCTGCAGCGTTGGTTTGGTAAACTTTATATTGCTGTTCCATCTTGGCGACCACCACGCCTACCACATTTCCACTTAAATCCAGCAAAGGGCCGCCGGAATTGCCTTCGCGCACTACGTCAGAAATCTGCAGCCATTCGGGGTGTTCGCGAGGACCGGTCATGTTTACTACCGCGGCGTTGGCCGTTTGGTATTGCCCGCTTATGGCGGAATTGCCAGGATAGCCGATCACAAATGTTTTTTCACCAATTTGCAAAGAATTAATATCATTGCGTAGCGTGGCGAAATCCTTGGGTTTTTGGGGGGTGTAAATCAATGCCAAATCATGTGTGACATCGACCGCGCGCACCTCCGCTTCGGTTTCAGAAAATTGCGGGCCTTTGAGCATGACGCGCGTGCATCCTTTTACGACATGGGCATTGGTGATTACATAGCCGTCATTGCTGACAAAAAATCCGGTGCCGGAGATAACGTGGAAATATTTGGTAATTGTCTCCGCCCGTACGGCAGATACAGATAAGGCTGCGCATGCCAAAGCGCAGAGTGAATATAGGATTACGGAACGAGTTTTCATGCATGAGTAGATTGCCATAAATTAATTAATAATTATTAAAATTTGCAGAATTGGTCGTTTCTAGTCATCGTTTCCATTGCATGGCTATTGTCTAAAATGCTATCCAATAACCATGCATCGTTTCGCCAGTCCCACCACGTTTTTACGGCTTTCTCGTACGTTATTGCCGTGGCTTGCTGCTGCATGTGGGGTGTGCCTTGTATCGGGGCTTTATTATGCACTGGCGGCGTCACCGGCGGATTACCAGCAAGGCGATACCGTGCGTATTATGTATATTCACGTGCCAGCCGCCTGGATGGCGATGGGCGCGTATTTCGTGATGGCGGCAGCTAGCGCTTGCTTCCTGATCTGGCGGCATCCGCTGGCGGATGTGGCGGCATCGGAAACAGCGCCGTTGGGCGCGGCCTTCACCCTGATTTGCCTCATTACCGGCTCCCTGTGGGGAAGGCCGATGTGGGGGGCGTGGTGGGTGTGGGATGCGCGGCTTACTTCGGTGCTGGTGTTATTATTTTTATATATGGGTTACATGGCGCTCGAAAACAATGCCGGGCAGGGCATGCGTGGCCGCAAAGCCTGCGCCTGGCTTGCCATTGCCGGGTTTGCTAATCTGCCGGTGATCAAATTTTCGGTGGAATGGTGGAACACTCTTCACCAGCCCGCTAGCCTCATCCGCGGCGAAGGCCCGGCCATTCACCCGGCCATGTTGACGCCACTATTGTTGATGGGGGCGGGATTTTCGTTGCTTTACACGGTGTTGCTGATTGTGCGGATGCAGGCGGCATTGTTGGAGTGGAAGTTGCACAGAAAGGTGAGCAGCGCGTAGGTTGGTGATTGGTTTTTCTTGTAATGATAGAAGAAAAACCTATACTTCCTACTCACACCACACCTTATCTAAGCGCTTGATCCTATGACCTTCGTTGTTACTGATGCCTGTATTAGATGCAAATTTACTGACTGCGTGGAAGTATGCCCCGTGGATTGTTTTTATGAGGGTGAGAATATGCTCATCATCAATCCTGATGAGTGTATTGATTGCGGGGTATGCGAACCTGAGTGCCCCGTGGAAGCCATTCGCCCGGAATCAGATGAATTGTTGAAATGGGCTGAGTTAGCGCGTGCGCATGCAGCCGCATGGCCGAACCTTACGCGCAAAAAATCAGCGCCACCGGATGCGGATGAGTTTCGCGGCAAGGAAGGAAAATTTGAAGCCTTCTTTAGCGACAAGCCGGGAACAGGAAATCCGTAAGAAATAGCTGTAATAAACAAGGTGGGGAATTGTGGCAAAACCAAATCTTACCGCTTATGTGCTAACCTCTGTTTTGGTTGCTCTGTCACATACTCGTCGATGGAAGCAATTAGTTCCCTCTGAAGCGGTAGTTATTTATCGCGCATGCTTAAAGCAATGCGCCCAAAAAGATATATTTTATAAAATACTACAATATATTCCAGGCGCATTGAAGTTATCATTTATGGATAAGCTTATTGTGCGTGGTTATGCTAAACACATTGCCTTACGCAAACAGGAGATTGAACGACAAGCTCGGTTGGAAATTTCGGCGGGTTGTCGTCAGATTGTAGTGATGGGTGCGGGCTTTGATGCTCTGGCATGGCGGCTGTCGCAAGAAAAAAACGATATGCAATATTTTGAACTGGATATGCCAGAGACGCAAGAAATCAAACGTTCTGCTCTGCAAGCTGCGCATATTGCCGTGCCTTCAAATTTATTCTTTATTCCGTGCGATTTTTCCAAAGTGCAACTCGATAAGATTTTGCTGCAGCAACCTCATTTTAAGCAAAATGTGCATACGCTTTTTATTGCTGAAGGCCTTACCATGTATCTTACGGAAGCAGAAAATGAGGCATGGCTAAAAGCGGCTTATCGCTTGGCTGGAGAAAACACACGTGTGATTTTTACTGCTATCGAAAAACTGGATACAGGGGAGACAGTGGGAGAAGTCGTACGGGATGGGGTGTTAAAGCGTCGTGGAGAGCGCTTCCGCTGGGCAATACATATGAATGACATGGCTGCATTTTTAACGCGTAGTGGCTTTTTACTGGGACGGGCGACACGGTATGCGGATTTACAGAAGCCGTATTGTAATCAGCAGGATTATGCACGGCTTACTCGTCAAAATGGCGAGCATATATTCTATGCCAGTGCGGGGGCTTGAGCCAAATTTTGGGGCAGCGGATTTACTGGCGTAAAATCCATCACGCCTAGGTACATTTTAATGCCTTCATATTCTTCGCGTTCTGGAATTTTAATATCCATCCGGATTTTGCAATGGACACCAAGGTTAGTCCCGCTTTGTCGATTGTTGCGCGCAACCAGAATAGGTGCGATCCAGAATCCATATTGTGCATGCCGCTCAATATGGCGTTGGACTACGTGGTATTGTAGTTTTTGCGTTATTTCTTTGGTGCGAAACTCAGGTAACACTGCCATGCGTGTGCACTCAGCATAAATCGCAGAATTGAGAGTAAGTTCAGGAAATACGTTGCGTAAATTAAAATCCGCGCCCTCCATGGGGAGCATAACATGATTTTCGGGCGTGCTAAACGTTAGCCGTGCACCGCCAACGCATAATTTGCCTTTGCGAACAATTAATATGTCACTGATTTCATCAATATAGTCTTTCTCCGCATGAAAATACTCAAGGCCCCATCTGTGAATAAACGCTTGTTCTCGTATGCGGTAATATTGATGGAGTAAAGCTTCATCGCGTGTAAATTCATACTCTAAAGGAGATGAACTACGCAAATAGTTGCGAGTAATCTGCTCATCTTGCTCGGTCATTTCTGCCTGCGCATCCCATGTGCGAATAAATAAATGCGAATAAATAAAAACTTTATTAACTGCCATTATCTCGCGAAGAAATTTTTTACAATTTAATCTTCATTACAAGCGGTCCTGCGCTAAGGAAAGTTATTTCAAGTGGCATTATTACCACAATCATCGCGTTATGATAGAAAAATTTGATCACGGCAAGCGCTAACATACATTTTTTTAACGCCTTCTCTCTATAAATTAGCTGGATGCATAAAATGTGGAGATAATTATGTCTAAATATCCTGCTGCACTGTATGGGGCAATGTTTCCTGCTCTATTCTATTCTGTTATTTCCTACAATGTTTATGCGGATTTAAATGCCAGTGATGTGTTGCAGCTTTCATTGGCGCAATTAACCGATATTAAAGTTACATCTGTATCTAAATCCCCTGAAAAAGCGAGTGAGGCAGCTGCGGCTATTTATGTGATCAGTTCCGAGGATATTCGTCGTATTGGAGCAACTAATGTTCCAGATGCATTGCGTATTGTGCCAGGTCTTAATGTCGCACAGGTGGGATCAAGCCAATGGGCGATAACATCACGTGGATTCAATGGCCAATTTGCTAATAAACTTTTAGTATTGATCGACGGACGGACCATTTACACCCCTTTATTTAGTGGTGTCCACTGGGACGTGCAGGATGTGCCTCTGGAGGATATTGAGCGTATTGAGGTTATTCGAGGGCCAGGGGCAACGTTATGGGGGGCGAATGCCGTTAACGGTGTTATTAACATCATTACCAAAAAAGCCCAGGATACCCAGGGCGGATATGCAAGCTTAACCACAGGAACGCAGCTGCATGCACAGGGTGTTGTACGTCAAGGATATAAAATTGGTGATGATGCCTATGCGCGAGTATACGCGAAATATGATGATGGCGATTCGTTTAAGACATTAAATGGCAAAAGTGCCGGGGATTCATGGAAAAAATACCAAAGCGGATTTAGGGCCGACTGGAATCAAAGTGCAGAGCAAAGCTTTACTCTGCAAGGTGACGTGTATTCTATGCCTGAGCGGTTGCCATGGAATACTCCCTCGCTCAGCTCACCACCAACACAATATTTCGATACAACGTTTAATCAAAACGGAGCGAACATATTAGGGCGCTGGAATTATACTAATTCGCCTGAATCAACGATGACATTACAAGTATATTTGGATCATACGCAGCGAGATACGGTGGCGCTGATCAATACTACAACGATGGATATTGATTTTCAGGATATTTATACCGGTTTTTCAGGTAATGAAATTACCTGGGGCTTGGGGTATCGGCTGATTGAAGAAGATGCAGCCAGAACGTTTTATTATACATTAAATCCAAGTCGTCGGATTGACCCCCTGTATAATGCATTCTTGCAGGATAAAATTACGCTCTTACCAAATAATCTATTTCTTACTCTTGGTTCTAAATTAGAAGATAATGCCTATTCCGGTATTGAAGTGCAGCCTAGTGCACGTTTAACCTGGCTGGTAGACCAAAAACAGACATTGTGGACTGCGGTATCACGTGCAGTTAAAACACCAAATCATGGAACATCGAATGGTTCCTTGGCATTTGCTGTGGCGCCAAGTAGTGCGTTTGGGCTTTCATCGCCGCCCGCATTGGCGGTGGTAGGAACCAATGGAAATCCTGGGCTCAATTCTGAAAAATTGATTGCATTTGAGGTGGGTTATCGAGTGCAGCCTATAAAGACGATGTCCTTGGATGTGTCAACTTTTTATAATCACTACAGTAATATTATCCGTGGGATTATGGGGGCGCCTACACTGGGGACATTTCAGGGAACAGATTATTATTACATTCCAATTGAACCGTTTAATGATAACTCAGCTCGTTCATATGGCGTCGAGCTATCAGCAAATTGGGAGGTGACTGATAATTGGCGTCTGTCAAGTGGGTACAGTTACATGCATTTGAGTGTATCAAAAATTGATCCTGCATTCCCGATCGCGGGCACAACACCACAGCAACAGGTGAATCTGCGTTCCACTTTGTTGCTTCCCTACAATACCGAGATGGATAATACGCTATATTACGTTGATAATCTCAGTGGCATTCATATTCCGAGCTATTTCCGGTTAGATACCCGTTTTGCGTGGAAAGCGACAGAGGGTATGGAGGTGAGCCTGGTCGGTCAAAATTTGCTGGATTCCCAACATCCGGAATTCCCCGGCTTCATCTACCAGAATGCTGAACAAGTGCCGCGTAGTGCGTATGTCAATGTTACGTTTCATTTTTAGTCTATAATTCAGGAAGTTGTCTGTGGTGAAATACATATGGCATATGGCTGCGTTAGCAGCGATTTGGGTGGCGCAGCCCCCCATTGCCATGGCCGCAGATGAGGCAGTGCAGAAAGAATATATTGTCAAAGCGGCGTTTATTTATAACTTCGTGAAATTCGTTGAGTGGCCGGGCGCCTTAGAAATTTCAAAACAGCAGCATATTAATATCTGCGTGATTCATGATAATCCGTTTAACGATGGTGCGCTGGATGTGTTTCAGCGAGCATCAACGGCACGACTGGCGCTGTCTGTGGTTGATTTGCATGGGGATTTAGCGCGGTTGTCGATGTGCCATATTTTATTTTTTCCGCGTACTTCAACAGAAAAGCAGCTTGAAACAGTGGCCTCACTGCAAAATAAACCGGTGCTTACCGTGGGGGAAGCGCCGCAATTTGCGAAATACGGCGGTATGATCGAATTTGGTTTTCAAGACGGGAAAGTGAAGTTGATCGTTAATCCAGGTGCGGCGACAAAAGCAGGTCTGCGCGTGGATGCACAGCTTCTGGAAATAGCAATGCAGGTGATAAAATAAGAAAGGAGTGCGAGGGCTATGATGCTTTCGCTGGTAAGAAACGCCTCGATACGCCTACGTCTGACCGCCATTATCATGGCTGCCAGCGCAGTGGCTGTATTGCTTACAGCGCTTACCATTTCCTTCATCGGCCTCTATAGTTTGCGTAGTGATATGGCGGATGAACTTAATTTAGCCGCTTCTATCGTGGGGGACCGCAATGCAGCGGCGCTGATATTTAATGATGCGAAATCAGCGGAAAATAATTTGCAGATTTTTAAAGCGAAGCCCTCGGTTCAACTGGCATGTTTATATGATGATAAAGGAAATGTGTTTGCCCATTATGTGACGGAGGCGGAGGACCAGGCGAAGTGCCCGCAGGAGATGACAAAGCGTACGGTATTTACATCCAGCCGCCTGGAAGTGACGCGGCCTGTTATTCGCATGACCGGCAATGATGAGGATGTGGTTGGAACAATGTATATTCGCTCTGATCTGCGGGAATTATCGGCTTATATTAATAAGCAGGTATTAATCGGCGGGGTGGTAACGTTGGCGGCGCTCTTGGTATCGTATCTGCTGGCGCTGGCTATGCAGGGCAGTATTTCCAAGCCGGTGTTGAACTTAACGGCCAAAGTGCATGAAATTGCCGTGAACAAGGATTATTCGGTGCGGGTGAAGCTGTTTGATGGCCAGCAAACCAGCGATAATAACGAATTTAAATTACTTACCGATGCCTTCAACACCATGCTGTATGAGATTGGTGAGCGTGAAGCGCGGCTTAAGCAGCAGAATGTGGACTTGCAAGAGGCGCGTGACGCGGCGGAAGCGGCCAGCCGCGCGAAGTCACAGTTTCTGGCGAATGTAAGCCATGAGCTGCGTACTCCGCTGAATGCGGTAATCGGTTTCTCATCGATTTTAATCAATCAATTGTTTGGGCCGATTGGTGATGTGAAATACCTCGAATATTCGCGCGACATCAATGAGGCAGGCGCGCATTTGCTGGATATTATCAATGACATTCTGGATCTCTCACGCGCAGAAGCAGGGAATTTGGACCTGCATTATGAAGAAGTGCAAGTCAGCAAAGCGGTGAGCAAATGCATTGCCTTGCTTACGGCCCGGGCGGAGAAGGGCGGGGTGCAAATCCTTGCAGAATTGCCGCGCCAAGCGCCACCGTTACTGGCAGACCGGCTGCGGTTTATGCAGATTATGCTCAATGTGCTTTCCAATGCCATTAAATTCACCGAATCCGGCGGTAAAGTGCAGGTGGTGGTGGAAACGCGCCAGGCAGGGGGAGATGTGGCAGAATTTATCATTACAGTAAATGATACCGGTATTGGTATGAAACCAGAAGATATCGAAAAAGCATTCCAAAGTTTTGGTCAGATTGATAGTGGCTTAAACCGCCGCTACGAAGGAACGGGTCTTGGCCTGCCGCTTACGCGCCGCTTGCTGGCACTGCACCACGGCGCAATCCGGGTGGAAAGTGCTCCAGGGAAAGGAACATCGGTTACTATCATCTTGCCCGCAGTACCACCTATTCCATTACAAGAGATGATGGATGGGTAATATAGTTATTCCACTTTACCATTATACATAGCTGCAAAGAGTGTTTTCTGCGCTTCCGGTGCTCACGTACACCTGTGTACGCT
>CAZGVV010000034.1:0-256 GCA_964529155.1 uncultured Rickettsiales bacterium | reverse complement strand
TACGTATAATGTTAAATTGAAATAACTATAGGTTATCGAATAAGGTAATATATAATTTTTAGTAATTTATATATTTTTTCGTGGCGCTTGCTACTTTGCCCGCTATTTTATATATAACGGGGATGGAAAAAATCGCATTGAATGGCAATCCACCTCGCGTTGTGGACGGTGATATTTTAACCCTCCGCGCTCAGATCGATACGATGGATGATCGGTTGATCGGATTACTGCATGAGCGCATGCAGATTGTGAAGCA
>CAZGVV010000033.1:0-23655 GCA_964529155.1 uncultured Rickettsiales bacterium | reverse complement strand
TGACGGGCGTATCGTTTTACTGTGTCGCGCACTCCCTTTCTCAATGTTTGCTACTCGGCTGATTGCCTTTGCAGCTAATTCCGCGCCTTCGGTTACGAGGCTGAATAAGTCCAACTTCACCAACGCCCTCAACTTTTTCTCGAAGAGGAAGACGAATTTAATATAAGTCTGGGAATGAAAAAATCAACCCATGCAAGAAAGAAAAAGCGAAATTAGCCAAGCATCACAAAAGACGTGATTGTTGTGCTCAGTTGCCACCTGTTTTCCCGAACTGTCCCAGAATTGTCCCATGGACGTTTTTGGCATTCGAACTGGGTGGTGGCGGAAGCTGTGAGATTCGAACTCACGGAGGAGTTGCCCCCTCGGCAGTTTTCAAGGCGCAATTTAGCAATAAGTTACAATAGCTTACAACACATCATAACACAATATATCAAATGGTTGCAAGGTGCATCTTTTTGCCATCGTTTTTACGGTGTTGCGCTGATTTGTGGCGAAGTGGACCACCAGTGGAGCAAATGAGCGAAGTCAAATCGCGAATAGTGCCATAAATTAACCAAGGTTTGTTTCCCCTGCGCGCATGATTTTCTTGATGAATACCCAACTTTATTGCTTCATTGGAAGATAAAAAAGGAGGGCGCATGGCAACATATCAGGACATTATCATCAAGCGCGAAGATCTGTACAAAGAAGTGTGGTCAACGCCAGTGGCGCAGCTCGCAAAGAAATATAATATTTCCGATGTTGGTCTGGCAAAAATCTGCAAGAAGATGGAAATTCCGCGCCCAGGTCGTGGGTTCTGGGCAAAAGCCGAGAGCGGTGCGCGCATGCAGATGTCGCCGCTGAAACCGCTCTCAACGATAGGTAAATCTCATGTGTTGTTAAACCGAGCCATGCAGAAGCAGGCTGAAATGGATCGCAATCCTGAAATTATCAAAATCGTTGAATTTGAAAAACAGGCTGAAAACCGCATAGAAATTGTAGAAAAACCGAAGAAGCTCCATCCATTGGTAGCTGAAACGCGCAGGCAGCTATTGGATGCCAAGGCTCATAATGGTCGATTGGCACTTGTCCCCACTTGTCTTGATGTGCGCGTCAGTAAGGGGACGTTAGCGCGCGCCATACCAATTATGGATGCTATCGTCAGAGCAGCCGAAGAGCGTGGATATAACGTGGCGGTTGATATCAAAGAGGGAAAGAATGCCACCTTCGTTGCCTCTGGCAAGGATCGTGTGTTTTTCTATATTGAAGAAATAGTGCAGTCGGTTCCCCATGTAGAAACCAATGCAGAAAAGAAAGAGCGTTTGCGGATGGAGCGCATCCCGTACATGGAGAGGATTACGGAACGGCTGGATCATTATGCATCCATTCCCCGCTCGGATTACCACCCGCAAGGAACGTTGTGTTTGCGATTGGATCATTACTACCCCTCCAGCGTACAGCGCAGCTGGACGGATGGTAAATTACAACGGGTGGAAAGTTGCCTGAACAACTTCTTCATCAGTTTGCAAAAAATCATCGATTATGAGCGCGATTACCGTTTGAAGCGTGAGCGCGAAGAACAGGAAAGACGCGATGCTGCCGAGCGGCAACGTATCCATGAGGAAAAGCTGCGCGTAGAAAAAGCCAAGGCAAAGCGTCTTAAAACAGAATTGGAGGGTTGGGAAACCAGCCGCCGAATACGCACCTATCTCACAGCCATGCGCGGCAATGGGGACTTAACGCCTGATCAAATGGAGTGGTTCGTATGGGCAGAGCAATATGCCAACCACCTAGACCCGACCATTGAGTTCAGGATTGAGGTGTTGGATGATGCCTAATGTCCATTACTATGGACACTAAGCGGCTTAATGAGCAAGATAATAGACATAAGCCAATATAAAGGGCGGGGACGGATTGTCCCCATCCTTACGGTTTCTATCGCGGTTTATTTTTAATGAAACCAAGGTACTACTAGTACCTTCTTAACGATAAATATAAACCTTATCCTTGACTTGGTTTATATTTTCCTCTATATTGGTACTATGAGTACCTTAATACAGACAAAAATAAACCAGCTTTTGAACGCCACCCCCCAGGGGGCTGTGCTTCTTTCCGCATGGCTTGCGCGGCAGGGTTATAGCCCTGATCTGCAGAAGAGATATCGCAAAAGCAACTGGCTGGAATCGATAGGCAATGGTGCAATGGTGCGTGCTGGTGATTCACCCGACATATACGGCGCACTGTACGGATTGCAGAAACATGCTGGCCTCACTGTGCATCCAGGCGGGCGCACTGCATTGTCACTGCTTGGAAAAGCGCATTATTTAGAGATGTCCTCTTCAAAAGCACTGTTGTTTGGTGGCGATAAAGAAACGCTGCCATCATGGCTTAAGGGACATGATTGGGGTGTTAGCGTAGAGTATCATCCGACATCTTTTCTCCCCAATGATCTTGGACTTGAAGATTTTGAGGTGAAGAATTTCTCCATAAAGGTTTCATCGCCCGCGCGTGCGATGCTGGAGTGCCTGTATCTCACCCCTGAGAAACAGGAGTTACTCGAGTGCTTTGAGCTAATGGAGGGGCTGAATAATCTGCGCCCCAAAATGGTTCAGGAACTTCTTGAGCAATGCACATCCGTCAAGGTGAAGCGGCTTTTTCTGTATCTTGCGGATAAAGCTGGCCATGAGTGGTTGCAGTATCTGGATTTACAAAAAATAGATTTAGGCAGCGGTAAGCGTAGCCTGGTAAAAAATGGCGTGTATGTTGCTAAATACCAGATAACCGTCCCGAAAGAACTGGCAGAGCATGACAAATAAAACATATCAAAAACAAGTAAGATTGCTTCTCAGCGTATTGCCAGAAGTGGCAAAAGAGGCATGCTTTGCGCTTCATGGCGGCACTGCCATCAACCTGTTTGTGCGCGATATGCCGCGCCTGTCGGTGGATATTGACCTCACCTATGTGCCAGTGGAAGACCGCGCATCATCCTTACAGCATATTGATGAAGCCTTAGAGCGCACCAAAAAACGGATCGAAAGCGTAGTGGCAGGTGCTCGTGTGCAGCACAAAAAAGACATCGGCAAACTGATTGTTTCTGCCAACGGCGTGGAAATAAAACTGGAAGTGAATCTGGTAGGACGCGGCACAATCGCCGAGCCAGTTAAGATGCCACTATGCGATAAAGCACAGTCAGAGTTTGATGCGTTTGTGGCAGTACCCGTTGTGCCAATTGGTCAGCTGTATGGCGGAAAAATCTGCGCGGCATTGGATCGGCAGCACCCACGCGACTTATTTGATGTGAAATATCTTCTCGAAAATGAGGGGTTTTCCGAACAGGTGAAAGCAGGATTCATGCTATGCCTGCTGGCAAGTGATCGCCCACTTCACGAAATGATCGCTCCTAACTTTCAGGATCAGCGTGCCGCGCTTACCAATCAGTTCGCAGGCATGACTGCCGAGGATTTTACCTACGAGAATTTTGAGCAGGCGCGCGCTGCGCTGGTGGAGGCTATGCATGCGGCGATAACATCAAAAGACAAAGAATTTCTGCTCAGCGTGCATAATGTAACCCCTGACTGGTCAATATATAACTATGAGCGGTTCCCTGCCGTGCAATGGAAGCTGCAAAACCTGCAGAAATTAAAAACCAGTAACCCAGATAAGCACCGCGAACAATACGAAGCGTTGAAAGATGTGCTGGAAAATTAGGGTGATAACATTATGCACCAACTGCCATTGCAATCATCGCTTTTTGAAACGCCCCAGCCGATAATTTCTGGGCTGACTTATATCGCCGATTACATTGATGCAGCCACTGAAGATGCACTCATCCGAACCCTCGATACCCAGCCGTGGATAACAGAACTGAAGCGGCGTGTGCAGCATTATGGCTGGCAGTACGATTATAAGGCGAGAAGCGTTACGAGTGATCTGCGTATAGGCGCATTACCTGATTGGCTTCAATCCTACGCAGTGCGCTTACAGCAAGCGGGATACTTTCCCGAAATGCCTGATCAGGTCATCATCAACGAATACCTGCCTGGACAGGGAATTTCCGCACATATCGACTGCGTGCCCTGTTTCGCTGATACCATTGTCAGCCTGAGCTTGGGTTCGCCCTGCGTGATGGATTTTACCCATAGTAAGACAGGTGAAAAATCATCGCTATTACTGGAGCCGCGCAGCCTTCTCGTGCTCACAGGTGATGTGCGTTACGTCTGGCAGCACGCCATCGCCCAGCGTAAAACCGACCGCTACAACGGTCATATTATCCAACGCACCCGCCGCGTTTCGCTGACGTTTCGGAAGGTGATTACTGTTTAGGCAGCAGCCATCTTCCGCAGCCACTCTTCTAGCTTGCGTGTGGCCATCACATCATCGAAATTATAGGTGAGGATGTCTTTTTTCATCTGCTCGCGGCGGTCTTTGAGGGACTCAATCAGATAATTGACGTATTGTACAACCGACCATTGCGAGCCAGATTCGTCGTCGCTCCACTGGAAATTCACCAGCCCTTCGTTTTTACAGATGGGTTTTAAGCCATACCCCATCACAGGTAGCACCAGTGCCTCCATAATAGGCTTCTTGATGTCAAACAGTGGTGTGTTCTCTCCCAGCAGCCATGCAACGATGGGGTGTTCTTCCATTGCATATCGTTTTGCATATCGTTTGATTTTGCTCACCTCGTGGTGAGAGAAATGGCAGATGACCAAATCTTGATATTGTTCCTTCAACTCAGCAAGGGTGCCTAGAAATTCCAGCCATCCCGCCTGATCCTGCTCATGCCCATCCGTCCAGGCATACTGAAAACCTGACCAGTTATAGGGTGGCTTCAGCAATCCCCAGAGATACACATGATCTTCGCCAGAATCGTTGAGCGGGTTGTCCTCCAGATCAAAATGCACCCAGGTGCCGTCAGGAATCTGAATATCCCCGATACGATGCGTCTCGTGGGTGAAATAGGATTTCGCCTGCAGCACTGCTTTTAGCTTGTTTCGTGCGCCTTTGAGATATGGCACATCCGAAATGGCTTCTGGGTTACTATCCGCCAACTGCTGAATGGTAGTGATGCCCTGCGCCTCTAGATGCGGCGCATTGCGCGAATCAATGCCATAGATCAGCGTCAGCTCCTGTTTTGCTTCAAACTCAGGCTTACAGATGCCTACATATGGGCAGATTGAGCATTTACTGTGTGCATAGCGCGCGGCTGGCTTGGTAGGTTGATCAAGAATCTGGCGCATGCTGGTTAGGAATTTATCCGCTAGTTTGTTCGCTTCATCGCCTATTTCGCTGGTTATGCCGTTACTGTGAAGCACGAGCGCAGGCAGCGCGCTACCCAACAGCTTGCGGTAGATTGCCAGCTGGATTTGAATTTCCTTCTTGTTTTTCTTCTCATCATCTTCTTCCTCGCCGCGCGCGAGTTTTGCATCCGCTGCCTGATATTCGCCTGATGGTGTGCGGATCAGAAAATCGGGATCACCAGCAATACCAAGTGATTCATCAACCAGCTTGGGTTGATAGATAATCTCTACGCCAGCTTCCATCAGTGCCTTGGTATGCTCGGGCGAAAGCCATTGCTCTTTTCGTGAAAGATCAGATGGCGAAGGCCGCCAAGCGGTGGCCATTGGTGATGCTCGTTCCATTTGGTCACTGGAATCAAGCGGGTTTTGATGGTGGTATCGGGATTGTCCATATCATGCTCCGTTCAGTTGGTTGCCCAGCGGTGTTGCTGGATACGGAGCAGCCTATGTAGAAACGGCGAATGGAAATATGCGCTGCAGAGCCTAATTTACAGGAGCGTAATTTATTGCATTGTTATTTCAGCGACTTACGTGGTCTGCCGCGCTTATTTTTCTGCGGGTGATTTTTAATTTCGGCGATCCAGTCATACACCGTGCGCGGCTCATAAAATTGCCCACCACCCAACTCTTTGTCCCTTATCATGGGATGGCGCGTGAGCTCGGCAATTGTAAGGCTCGGGTTTTGTTTCCAGAGCATCTTGGCTATTGTCTGGCAACGATCCTTCGCCAGTTGTTCCGCTCTGAGTTTCTGTGGAGGTGGTGCCTGAACAAGCTGCGGAGCATAACGTGGCTTTGGCGGCATAAACAGTGCGGGATCGAAGTGTCTGTTCAAGGAATGAGGATATACTCCAACCATGTTTTGAATCAGCGACACACAGTCAGTGTTTTCCATGCGATGTCGCAAACCCTCTAATATCCTCTCTCCCATATCACCACTAAGCAGATTCGTGCGATTGGTGGGGCTGTGATCTGATAAACCAGGAATACGGATGGTGATATTTTTTTCAGTCATAATGCTCACCCGAAAATCTGTTCGTTCATGCGGGTGACGACTTTGGTCGTGTGTGCCTCGGAAAGATGGGCGTAACGTTTCACCATGGCGAGGGTTTTATGCCCCAACACCTCAGCAATTTCCGACAGTGATGCGCCGTTCATAGCAAGGTATGATGCCGCGCTGTGGCGCAGATCATGGAAGCGGAAATCTTCCAGCCCAGCTTTTTCGATGGCAGTTTTCCATGCTGCCTGGCTTTGCCATGTGCGTTTGGGGTCGTAAGGCGATGGGAATACCAGATCAGTGAGCTGTGTGCGCGCATGGTGACGTTCGCGGATGAGTTCCAACGCATGGTGCGCCAGTGGCAGCACGCGCCGCTCTTTGTTTTTAGTGTCGTGGAGCACAATCACGTTGCGCTTAAAATCGACATCCTTCCAGCGCAGTTTAATGAGTTCACCATGCCGCGCACCCGTGGAGAGGGCAAGCACAACGAGGAAATACAGATGCTCGCTATTGATCTGCTGGCATGCTGTAAGAAGGTTTTTGCGTTCGTCGTCATCAAGGAAGCGCACACGCCCGCGCGGCTCGGAGAGTTTGGCGATGCGCTGCATCGGGTGATCCTGAATCCATTCCCACTCATTCACTGCCATTGTGAAGGCGGTCGAGAGTGCCACCATATAACGATTGGCTGTGGATGGGGTGCGCTGTTTCGTGTGCTTGGAGCGTTTCAGCTTCTTGTTGATGACATTGCCTTGCACGAGGATTTCGCGTTTCTCGATCAGCAATGCGCGCGTCACATCGGAGAGCAGATAACTGCCGATCTGGTCATGCCACCAGAACAGCATCGCCTTCACGCTGTTGTAGCGTTGGGGGTTGCGCTGCTCGATGGTTTTGAGGTAGCGGTCGATCAGTTCCGCCACCGTGTGTTTCTTCGCCTCGGCGGTTTTGAAGTAGCGTCCCTCGCGGATGGCGGTTTCAGTTTGCTTGCCCCATTCACGCGCATCGGTGAGGCGTTGGAAAGTGCATGTTTGTACGGGATGACCACGCAGCCGCACGCGCACATGGAAGCTCGCTTCACCCTTGGAATTCAACCTTTTCTGTATTGTTGCCATCGCCCGTAACCCTTTGCCGTAACAGGCAAAAATTTACCGTACATGGCAAACACCAGCAACAACTAAAGTGTTGCAACACTCATCTATTTTGTTCAAACACTTTTAGTGCGGATTATCAAAATGATGAGGGCTAAAAATAGCCAAAATTGGCACATTATTAGCAGCTAATTCTTGTTATAGCCGTAGTCGCCTCTCGATAGCAGGGCGTTCTTCCAGAATACTTCGCGTTCAATAATAACAGCATCATCAACACGCATGGATCGGTATTCTAAAAGCGTAAATTGAAAATGCTTTCTTGCATATGCCTTGCCTTCTTTGGCCAGAAGTTCGGTCAGCCCATCATTCCATCCGTGCCCCGTGCCAACATAACACGCCCAACGTGACCATATACCAGCATCGCCATAGGCTGATCCGACATATCGTTTGCCGTTGTTTTTATCTGTGACCAGGTAAACGCCTTTTACGTTCTGAAGTGCTGCTTTCCAGTCGTTCTTCTGATTCTTAAAGATTATTTCCAACTGCTCAAATCCAAGATTGATATTCTCATACCCGCAGAACACACCGCCAGTATATGGCTCTTTCAGAATTTCAGTGACGACGATGTCATCGTAATAATTCTCGAATTTTGGTCTGATATTGCGGCCTGTAAGTTTCAGGGAAAGCTTTAATCGGCCAATATACTCACGACCAATATCTTGCAAGGCAACCTCATAGCCATCGGATTTTACCGAAAGCACCTTGTAAATTCCACCGAAGAGCCAAGTGTTTTCCTCGTGGTAAAAACGCATCATCGAGAAAATGTAATCCCGATTAAACTCATTTTTTGCTGTTTTATAACGATTCCATCCATGCCATTCATCACGGTCGGTGGCAAAAACATCAAGTGGTTGTTTCTCTCCATTCCAAACCGCGCAGTGCAGCTTGTAATCCTTGGGATTTGCAATTGTCAGAATTTTTGACAGCTTGATTTGTTCTGATGCCATATTTTCGCCACTGTTTTTAGAATCTCTTTGACCACAGTAAGCCATACAATTCCGAATGATGGCACTCAATTCTGATTTGTGGCGTTTTGCCATCGTTTGTTTCCAAGTGGACCACCAGTGGACCATGGGGCATTTTCGAAGGTCAAAACAGGGGGTGGCGGAAGCTGTGAGATTCGAACTCACGGAGGAGTTGCCCCCTCGCTAGTTTTCAAGACTAGTGCCTTAAACCACTCGGCCAAGCTTCCATATACCATTGCCTTTCGGCGTTAAAAAATCACTCCAACCTACGACCGTTTTCAAGACTGCTGGCTTAACCCACTCGCTCATGTTTCCCTCTGGTTCATGTTTTCATAAAGGAGTTTTTCGCTCTACTCAAGTCTGTCGGCGCTTAAAGCGATTAAGGAAGCCGGTGGAGAGGAAAACGCCGGTGGAAACGAGGAAAATGCCGGTCCATTCCCATGCGCCCGGCCCCTCGCCGAGCAGGGGAATGGCCATCAAGGTCGAAAAAATGGGGATTAAGGGTAAAAAGGCGCTGCTGATGGTCGCTCCCAGCAAATGCAAACCCCGGTTAAAGCATACAAGCGCCACGATACTGTTGATGATACCCTGATAACCGGCTTGTACTAATACTTCCGGCAGATTGCTCATGCTGATGTGCGATGGGATAAACAACAGATATACCGGCAAATACAGCAGTAACGACAAGCCGCACACCGCCGCCGCCGCATGTAGCGGGTCAACCTTCCAGGCGCGGGCGCACAACGTATAGCTGGCCCACATGATGCCGCCTAAAATAAAGCACCCTGCCCCCACCCATACACCCGGCAATTGCGAGTTGTGCCCGGCATAGAGCATGCAGCCAATACCCATAACGCTCAGCGCCACGCCCAGCAACCGCGAACGTGTGGTTTTTTCTTTCAGCAACCACAGGCCAAGCAGCGTGGTGACAATAAGCATTACGGCATTTAAAATCGCCGCAGCCTGGGAAATGGGAATATAGCGCATACCGAAGATGCCGATGGTATTATACGGCGCGCCCATCAGCAGCGCGAACAGCAAGCTGCCCTTCCAGCCATAGGGTCCTAGCATCAGCCCTTTTTTGATAAGCACGGGCAACAGCAACGTACCGGCCACGCCAAAACGCAATGCGGTGATGTCATAGGCGGTGAGGCTGCCGCGCACGCTGTAGCGGCTTAGGAGCATCCATCCGCTCCAGATCACCACGGCAAAGAGCACGTAGGCAATGCCACGGGTGCGCGGGTTAGTGAGGGAGAAAGTGGACATGGCTACCATTCCTTGAACATCACATACACGGCCAGGCAAATCAGCCCAAAGCCCAGCATGTGGTTCCACTTAAGCGGTTCACCCAAATAAAATATAGAAAATACTGAGAACACCAGCAGCGTTATCACTTCCTGAATGGTTTTAAGCTGCGCACCGCTGAAATACCCATATCCAATGCGGTTGGCGGGAACCTGAAAGCAATATTCAAAAAAAGCGATGCCCCAGCTCACGGCGATCACGATAAGTAGCGGCGCGGTTTTATGGCGTAAATGGCCGTACCAGGCGAACGTCATGAAGGCGTTGGACAACACCAACAAACCGATGGTCGCAATGGGGATCGGCACCGGCGGCATAGCGGCTCAACCGTAGCGGCCGGTGATATAGTCGCGCGTTTGTTGCTTCTGCGGACTGCCGAAAATATGCGGTGTCGGGCCGTGCTCCACAATGTGCCCCATATGGAAAAATGCCGTATGCTGCGATACACGCGCCGCCTGCTGCATCGAATGGGTAACGATTACAATAGTGTAACGCGGCGTGAGCGCGCCGATGAGTTCTTCCACCCGGGCGGTGGCGATGGGGTCGAGCGCTGAACACGGCTCATCCATAAGAATAACATCGGGATTCACCGCCAGTGCGCGGGCGATGCATAAACGTTGTTGCTGGCCGCCGGAAAGCGCCGTAGCCGAGTCACGCAGGCGGTCTTTCACTTCGTCAAACAGACCAGCGCCGGTTAGGCTTTCTTCCACGCGCTGGGCGAGTTCGGCCTTGCTTTTGCACAAACCATGCAGGCGTGGGCCATACGCCACGTTGTCAAAAATGGATTTGGGAAAGGGGTTGGGTTTTTGAAACACCATTCCGACTTTGGTGCGTAGTGCTACCACGTCTGTTTCCGGGGAGTTGACATTCGTGCCATCAATGAGGATTTCGCCAGTGACGCGGCAATTATCGATGGCATCGTTCATGCGGTTTATGCAGCGCAGAAAACTGGTTTTTCCGCAGCCGGAAGGGCCGATCAGCGCAGTCACCGCGCCACCGCCAATTTCCAACGACACATCCTGCAGCGCGTGCTTGGCGCCGTAGAACACATTGACCTTACGTGCAGAAACCGGTGCGGACATACCCCCTACCCGTGTCTTTCCTTATGATGAATTTTCCCGGCGAATATAAGCGGCAGCGCACAGGAACGCCAGTAAAACTATGAATCGCCGGAAATTATGCTGCCCGAGCTATCCGCGTTTGCCGCCATAAGGCCCACATCAGCCCCGCGCCCAGCACCAGAATAACCGCATTTCGCCATTGCCACCCCGGCGGCCCATCATACCAAAGCGCCACGCGATAATTATCAGGCCTTTGAATTCTAATCACAATCTTGCCACTTGGCAAGGGCTCTGCCACTACGCCCGGGGCATAACCGGTCGGAACCTCCTGCGTGGCATCCTCCCGCCAGAACACCGGCTGACCGTTAGCAGTGGCTTTCCACCCAGGGAAGTAAAGCTGATTAATTAACACCCCGCCGGGGCTACGCATACCAATATCAGCTTCAATTCGGTAAGGCGAGGATGTCTCCGTTTCTTCTAGCGTACTCTCCGCAGGCGCAGGCAGCATAAATTGAGCGAGAGGAATGGGGTGGGTGTAGCGATTGGCGAGTTTGGAAGGATCGGCGTGTATGGGGAGAAATTCTGCAGTTTGATCAGAAGTATAAAGGTATTTTTTTTCCTCATGATTGGCTTTTTGATAAAAATCCAGTGCCTCAAGGTGATCCGATGAGCCAATCATCCACCCCAAAGGCAGGGTGCTGTAAGCTAAAAATATACACAACATCATCGATAGAATTGCAATTGCCAAAGACCATGCTGGGCGCAGTCGACGGTTACAAGAAAATTGGCGAAGCATTACTGCAAGCTGTATAATTCCTAAATAGCTGATAATCGTCAGCCCCCCACGTAGTCGCCACACAAATTGAGTATAACGCAATATCTCCCAGCCAACCTGCCATATAAATATGGAAAATGTACTCATCAGAAAAATATAAAGTCCAATAATAAGCATTCCATACAGCGAGAAGTGTTTTCGCCAAGTAAGCGCAAAACCCATTACTGCCGCTACGATATAGAGCCAAGCAAATGCAGTGGCATCATTGACATTAAAGAGAGAAATTTTATTGCCAAAAGTTTGATTTAATACCTCCCAGTTTATCGCACGCCAATACTGCACATATTCCTTCATTTGCAAAATCGTCCACCAATAGGGCGCTGTAAGTACGACGGCGAGTGCCATACTTAACATGCCAACCCATAATAGCTGGTAATTACGCTGCGGAAAAAACGAAAGCACTATCCACAATCCTCCTGCAACAGGCAGCCACCAAAAAGCAACAAACGGATGAGTTATGATAATAAGTGCTGTGCTTAACATTACATAAAGCGCGGGTCTAAAGGCCGATTGTTGCCGCTGAATCGCATACGCAAGTGTAAATAAAAAATACAGCTGCCACGGACAAACCAACATGGCGTACAATTCAGAAAGATCACACCGAACAAATAGATTAATTGCAATGTAGGGACTTAGTAAAAAAAGAATTGCGCAACCTATTGCCCATCCTGCTGGCAACCATAAGCGTGCCAGCTTATATCCGCCTAACATACCTAAAGTAAGCGCGAACAGCAGACTCCAATAGCAGGCGGCTAAAATATCGGTGAAATAGGTAAAGGGAAGTGTAAAATAAAAATAGGCAGGCTGGTAAAATACCAATGCCGGATAACCATAGCCTCCCAGCAATTCCGGCATCCAACGCGGATACCAATTACCTTGCACAAATGATTCACGAAACTGCAACATAAGGTACGGGGAATGTATGCCATCGTGACTTTTATACCAACTCCCCGTCGCCAAAATCGGGCTGATAATCAACAGTGCCACCAGCGCGCATACCGCCAGCACATTAAGCCGCGTAAGAATGACGCTAAATTTTTGGCTGTTCATAGAGTGGCAGATACACATTGAACGTACTGCCTTTTCCCACATCACTGTCAATGGAAAGCACGCCGTGGTGCCGGTTCAGCACGTGTTTGACAATGGCAAGGCCAAGGCCGGTACCGCCGATTTTTCGGGTGCGGGCGGAGTCTACGCGGTAGAAACGCTCGGTTAGGCGGGGGATATGTTCTTTGGGAATCCCCTCCCCGTGGTCACGCACTGAAAACAGCATGGCGCGGGTGAGGTTGCGCATAAACGGATCATCCGGCAATTCGGACGTAAGACGCGCACTTACGGTAATTTCGGTGTCGGTATGGGTGTATTTAATCGCATTGGACAACAGGTTGCGAACCACCTGCGCCAGTTCATTCTCATCGCCTAGCACCGGCGGTAAATTATCGTTGATGCGCATTTTAATGACAACGTTTTTTTGCGTCAGCGCCCAATCAAAATGCTGCTTTTCCGCCCGCACCAAACGGAACATATCCACTTTCCCGGTGGGCGGATTGTGGGCATTCATTTCGATTTTTGATAAGGACAGCAAATCACCCACCAGCTTGGACATGCGCTCGGCTTGCTCGGCCATGACTTTGAGGAATTCTTCGCGGGCTTTGTCATCATCCTTCGCCGGGCCGCGCAAGGTTTCGATAAAGCCGATAATACTGGCCAGCGGCGTGCGGATTTCATGGCTGGCATTGGCGACGAAATCAGCGCGCATCCGCTGCACGCGTTTCTGCTGGGTTACATCGGTGAGGGTTAGCACCAGGGAAATACCGCCTTCGGAAGGAATGGGGAAACGCTCGATCACCGCTTGGAAATCCCGGCCAATAGGGTCTTCCAGGGAGAACTCGATTTCCTGCCCCTTAAAATCTTCGATCACCACCGACACCGCTTGCCGCAGCAATTGGCTGGGGATGACATCGAACAATTTTTTCTGCGCCAGATTCTGCCCGAAAATAGCACGAGCGGCGCGGTTAGTGCGCACGATGATGGTGTTGATGTCCGTCATGATGAGGATATCTGGCAGGGTATCTACCAGAATTTCCCGGTCAGTAATGACGGTTTCCATCTCCTGCTTTTGCTTCTCCCACGTACGCTGCAAACGGCCAAATGCGTCGGACAAACGGGCAAACTGGCTCAAAAATCGTAAATCCGGCGCACGCGGGCGGCGGTCTTGGCTTAGGTTGGATACATAGGAGGTCAGGGCTGCCACGTTGGAGAGCAGTGGGGCAACAAATAGGCCAGACAGCAGCATAATGGCCAGGTAGCTTAAGATAAAATACGAAAAATCCAGCGCACCCAGCGCCGTCAACACAGAAAGCACGGCCAGTGCCGGCACCGAGGCAACCCCCATGGCCTTAAGCAGCGTGGCAAATGAAATATCTGCGCCTTCATGCCGCATGCGTTATGCCCCTGCCTGGCAGAAACCCACGATTTCTTTTACTTCGCGCATGTGCGGCACTGAAAGCGCCAGTGCGCGCTGCGTTCCACGCATAAGTAAGTTGTCCAACTCAGCCTGATCCGCCAGCAATTCTCGCATGCGTGTGCTGATGGGCGAAAGTACCGCCACCGCGACATCGGCCAGTTTGCGTTTAAAGGTAGAAAAATTATCTCCGGCACATTCGGCGCATGCTGCTTCCACCGTCATGCCCTGCAGCGCCGCATACAGCGTCAGCAAATTGCTGGCTTCCGGGCGTTTTTCTACATCGTAGGTAATACCCGGCTCCATGTCCGACTTGGCTTTTTGGATTTTCTTGGCAATGGTGTCAGCGTCATCGGTCAAATGGATGCGCGAATAGTCCGACTCATCGGATTTGCTCATTTTCTTGGTTCCGTCCCGCAAGCTCATCACCCGTGTGGCAGCACCCATTATCAAGGGTTCGGGTAGCGGGAAGTATTCCACGCCATAATGCCGATTAAACGCCCCCGCCAAATCCCTGGCTAATTCAAGGTGTTGCTTCTGATCTTCGCCGACGGGCACATGGGTGGCTTTGTAGAGCAGAATATCCGCCGCCATCAGCACGGGGTAGGAATACAAGGCCAACACCGCGTTTTCCTTATGTTTTCCAGCTTTTTCCTTAAACTGTGTCATCCGGTTCAACCACCCCAGCGGCGCGTCGCATGACAGCACCCAGGCCAGCTCCGCATGTCCGCTCACCGCCGATTGCGGGAAAATGGCGCAATGCGTGGGGTCGATGCCGCAGGCAATGTACGCCGCCGCCGTTTCCCGCGTATTCCGGCGCAGGGCTGCGGGGTCTTGCGGCACGGTGATGGCGTGTAGATCTGCCAACATAAACAGGCAGTCATATTGATGTTGCAGGGCCACCCAGTTTCGGATTGCCCCTAAATAATTGCCTAAATGAAGGTTCCCGGTCGGCTGCACACCGGAAAGAATGCGCTGTTTTGCTTGCATGATGTTAGTTTTTGCTGGTTCGTTGCGGATAGACGCTCTAGTATGGCAGCCCTTTAGGAACACGCAACTGTATATATGTCTTATCCCCAAGGAAGTTACCCCGCCACCCGACTGCGCCGCACCCGCCGCCACAACTGGTCGCGCAATTTAGTGGCCGAGACGGTGCTTTCTGCCCATGACCTCATCCTGCCGCTCTTTGTACAGGAAGGCACACAAGCCCACACCCCCATAGCCTCCCTCCCCGGTGTAGCTCGGCTTTCCATCGACCTTATCGTTTCCAAAGCCGCAGAAGCGCGCGATGCCGGGATTCCGGCCATTGCCCTGTTTCCGGCCATTGACCCGGCACGAAAAACGGAGCGTGGAGAAGAAGCGCTTAATGCTGACAATTTGCTATGCCGCACGATTCGGGCCTTAAAAGCCGCCATTCCAGACATTGGCATCATCGCCGATGTAGCGCTTGACCCCTACACTACCCACGGACATGACGGAGTGCTCAATGCTCACGGTGAAGTGGATAATGATGCCACGCTGGAATTACTCTGCGCGCAAGCTCTGGTGCAATCGCAAGCCGGTTGCGACATCATCGCTCCGTCTGACATGATGGATGGCCGCATTGGCGCCATTCGCACCGCGTTGGAACGCGAAGGCTTCACTGACACCCTGATTCTGGCCTATGCCGCGAAATATGCCTCGGCCTTATATGGCCCGTTCCGTGATGCCGTCGGCTCCAAATCCGCCCTCGGCAAGGCCGATAAGCGCGGGTACCAAATGGACCCCGCCAACGCGACTGAAGCCCTGCGCGAAGCGGCGCTGGACGTGGCCGAAGGCGCAGATTTGCTGATGGTAAAACCGGCGTTGCCCTATCTGGATATTATCAGCACCATCCGCGAGCACTTACACACCCCTGTACTGGCCTATCAGGTGAGCGGCGAATACGCCATGCTCCACGCCGCCGGTGCCGCAGGGATGCTGGATGCCGATGCGGCCATGCAGGAAACCCTGCTTTCCATCAAACGCGCCGGTGCGACGGGTATTTTCACCTATGCGGCGCTGGATATAGCACGAAAGCTCGGAGCATGACCCAAAAACAACGCCTCATCATCGGCATTTCCGGCGCGTCAGGGGCGATTTATGGCATTAAGTTGCTGGAAGTCCTGCGCGAGACGGACATTGAAACCCACGTCGTCATCAGCAAAATGGGCGCCGTGGCGATTGCCTATGAGACAGATTATAAGGTCAAAGACGTAGAAAAACTGGCCGATATCGCCCACCCTACCGGCGACCTTTCGGCCTCTATCTCCAGCGGGTCGTTTCAGACCATGGGCATGATTATCGCCCCCTGCTCCATGCGCTCCTTAGGTGAAATTGCGCTTGGCACCACCGGCAATTTGCTCACCCGCGCCGCCGATGTCTGCTTGAAAGAACGCCGCCGGGTGGTCTTACTGGTCCGCGAAACCCCGCTCTCCGCCTCGCATATCCGCAATATGCAATATGTCACCGAAATGGGCGGCATCATCGCCCCACCCGTCCCGGCGTTTTACACCCGTCCCACCAGCTTGGAAGACGTGGTAAACCACACGGTGGGCCGCACGTTGGATTTATTTGGACTGAAGCATTCCCTGACTAAACCCTGGGAGGGACTCGCATAAACAGCGCCTCTAATTCGCGCAGCTAACCGGCAAGCATGCTTTTTCGCGCTAGCAGTTGACAGCCCCACGAAATCCGCTATAGCTACCCTCCCGCGCCAGCGGACGCCGTTTTCGGCATGGGGCCATAGCTCAGTTGGTAGAGCGCTACAATGGCATTGTAGAGGTCTGGGGTTCGACTCCCCATGGCTCCACCATTTTCATTTTATTATTATATATTTTTCAATGTGCTGGCAAAATTGGCAAGTCATCACCCTACAAAATGACCTGCAAATGAAATGCGGCCAGAGACGAAGTTTGCTAACAGTATATTTGACTGGTGCGCTTATTCTTCGTCGCGCTATAACCTCCTGGTTCAGCCCCTAAATGTTATAATTGGGAACCCCTATTTTGGGGCGGAGTCGGAACTCTACTTGCTGTTATCACAGCACTTGGAAATTCGCTCTGTGAATTATCTTTTTCTAATATAGAGCTTCGTATTAAAGCAATCCGGTCAATAATTGTATTAATAATAGTTCCTTCCTGATATTCAACAGGAAGATTATTTTTTGTAATATACTTCACAATAAACTCTTCGTATTCTTTTGCGATTATCTTGAGTTTATCAACGTCAATTGATGAAATATGTTTTAGCGTTTCAGTCACTTCCTGAGCACTTCCAATTGACTCTGGTAAGGGATAAATTGCTTCTTCAGGAATAGGCGGAATAATACCTGGCTGAATGCGATTCTGACCTTCAGAAGCATTGTTTTTGAAATTGTTTATAATTTTATTTAAGCTTTTAGAATCAGTCTCCATTAGATTAGTAAATAGAAATATCCAGCTAGGTGCAGCAGGATTGGTTACAACAGACATAAAATCTAAATGCTGCTGACTCATTGTGCTATGCACAAGTGCAGTAGCAGGATTTAGAAACGCCTTCCCAAAATCTATCGATTGGCCCTCGAAGTGGTCTTCCTTCTCTACAAGACCAATATTTTGCATGTTAGCAACATCAAAATCTCCCAGCAAATATCGCAGAATAAAATTGCGATTAATGCCTTTAATTGATTTCCCATCAATTTCTGCTTTATGCGTATTATCGTTTAAAGTTATTTTTTTTCCACTCGCAATAATTTCTTCAATACCCCGATAAGTGGGAATAAGCTTTGAGGCAATCTGCAGTTCAGGAGCGCCTTCTTTTGTTTTTCCAGATATAATTTCAATACTTAGCTTTTCATCAGAATGCGGGGTTAATTCATTATAAAGCTTAGAAGCGTAGGCCTCTACAATTGCGCCAATATTTTTATAATGCAAATAATTTGGTTCATCTTCATTCAATCTTTTGTAATATTGATTCTTAGGTTCTAATGTTTTATTAGTTACACCATTATCTAGTTCACCTGACTTAACATACCACAATCCTTCTTTGCCTTTAATATAATTAAATATGCCAGGTTCATTAGAACCGCGCTTATATATTTTTTGTTTATCTACAAATTCTATCGGCATAAATTAATAATCTACGGATGAAGAATTAAACCAAATTCATACCACAGCCATATTAACAATAAGATAATTTTAATTTTTATAAAGGCCTTCTGTTGCCACTTTCCCAACCCAAGCATGCAATCTTATAATTTAACATGCAAAAAGCGTTGCAACCCTTATTCCCACTCACAACGCCTTCACAAAAAACACCTTAAACGTATGATCCGCCGCCGCTTCACTCACGCCCATGCGGTAGCCGATTTCGTAGGTTAGGTCGTCTGCCAGGGCGCCGGTAAAGACGGGGCCGATGGTGTGGTACTGGCGGTCGTAGCCGGCTTGGCGGGTCATTTTGCCGAAGTCGCTGAAGCTTTCTATGCCAGCGCGGTGGCGCGGATAGTAGCCATAGGTGGTTTGCAGGCGTGTATCCAGCCCGATACCGCCCACACTGCCCTCACCCACATCATGGGCGATGATCTGGTTGATGCGGAAATCCCATTTCTCATACGGCGCACCGAGAATCAGGCGGATATGCGCGTTGTCGGGTTTTTTGTCGCCGTCCTTATAGGTATAGCGCAAACGAAAGCCGCTGTAATAGCCATGCGTGGAGGCATCGGTTAACTCAATGCGGTGCTCCATGATAAGGGCGTCCAGCTCCATGTCATCGTCCTGGCGCTTGTCACCCTGGATGTAGAGGCCAAACGCATAATCATCGGTAAATCCGTAATCGGTCATGAGGCGCATGCGGATGCGGTCATGTAGACCAGGCTGCTCTTCGTCGGCGGTATAGGATGAGCGTAACGTTACCGTAAAGACGTCCTTATTCACCTTCGCGGTGCCGATGCCGGCAATACCGGCATAAGCGGGCGTAAGGCGGGCGATCATTCCCATTACAAATACGGGAAATAGTGCTGTGCACACCCGCGCCTGATACCTAAAAAACCATGCATTTTTGATCATTTGCTTAAGGAATAATCGAATGGCGTTTTACGTCAATGGTTTTATCATTACAAAAAATCATTGTTTTTCATATTTATACGCGCTTTTTTGCCCGCACAAAAAATGTCGCATTACTTAACATTCGTTATATATTTAACCGCACCTTAACCCCCTTTCTTTATACTTAATTCATATGCCACCGTATAATGTACAAGCGCCCGTTGCGGAAACACTGGTCGAGCGAAGGCTTACTGTACGCCTTGTTTCGTACTGGGAACGCCTCCGTGGTGCCCGGGCTATGCCCTCAGAAAAAGACATCGAGCCGGATGATCTGGCCGATTTATGGGACCATTGTTTTGTGGCCCAACTCAATACCAAAACAATAGACAATTATAATTACCGCTATGTCGGCGTACGGCTGCATGACGCATTTCAAAGCGATTTCTCCGCTCGTGAAAAAGCCGACCGCATCAGCGCCGTTCCCGCAGGGTTTACCGAGCACATGAGCAATTACATGCAAGTGCTGGAAACCCGCAAACCGCTCATCGAAGAAGGTGAGTTCATCAACAGCAAGGGCGATACCGTACGATACCGGCAATGCATTCTGCCGCTTGGCAATGCTGAAAATGTGACGGCTCTCTTGGGTGGCATGCGCTACAGGGTTTTGCCTAAAGACGGCAACACGAATAGTTAATCCGCCGGAACCATATCCCGCACATCACCGCGCTCCAACGATGCCTCGGCGCGCCCAACAGAAATATAGCGCAGTCCCGCAGCAATCATATCGCGGCGCTTATAGAGATTGCGGCAATCAATCAAGATAGGTTGGCGCAGCAGTTCTTTTACCCGTGGAAGGCTCAGTGTTTTAAATTCATTCCATTCCGTGAGAATCACACCTGCATCCGCGCTATTCAGCGCGTCATAGGCATCTTCACACCATGCAATCATGCTTTCGGAAAATAGCTGACGCGCGACTTGCATGCCTTGCGGGTCATAAACACGGATCTTTGCACCACGGTCCAGCAAAGCCGGCACGATCAGCATACTCACGCTCTCGCGCATATCATCAGTACCGGCCTTAAAGGTGAGGCCAAGCACGGCAAGGGTCTTCCCTGCCACATCCCCACCGCATGCTGCCAAAATCTTATCGAGCATATGGCGCTTATGCGATTCATTGCTCTCCACCACGGCTTGAATAAGCGGCGTTGCCACTTTTACCTGGCGTGCCGCGCCAAGTAACGCCAGCGTATCCTTGGGGAAGCACGATCCTCCAAATCCTGGTCCAGGCTGCAAAAATTGCGGCCCAAGGCGTTTATCCAACCCTACACCGCGCGCTACCTCGCGCACATTGGCACCTACTTTTTCGCATACATCCGCCATCTCGTTGATGAATGCAATTTTCGCGGCGAGTAATGTATTAGAGGCATATTTGATTAATTCAGAACTTTCATAGGTAGTGAACAGCAGCGGCGCGCCGGTATCACAAATAGGCGCGTAAAGCCGTGTAAGCACTGCTTTTGCACGCGAGCTGGCAACGCCTGCTACCACCCGGTCTGGCTGCATGAAATCTTTAATCGCCGTGCCTTGGCGCAAAAATTCTGGATTTGACGCCGCTTCAATTTCGCTATCGGGCCGGAACCGGGCTAATTCTTCGGCCAGCCACCGCGTAGTGCCACTGGGAACGGTGGATTTAATTACCACCAACGCACCGTCTTTCACCACGCGCGCCACGCGCGAGGCGGCAGTTTTAAGCTGGGTTAAATCGGGCAAGCCGTCTTCCGGGCTTCCGGGAGTGCCAACGGCAAGGAATACAATATCAGCACTACCGGCGCCTGCCGCCATGTCACCGCTAAAATGTAACCGACCGGCGCGGATGTTGCGTTCCAGCATCTCATCCAACCCGGGCTCATAAATAGGCGATTCGCCCCGTTCCAGCATAGCAAGTTTGCGCGCGTCTGACTCCACACATGTGACATCATATCCTAAATCTGCGAAGCAGGCTCCGGTCACTAAACCGACATAGCCGGCGCCAATCATGGCAATTTGCATTTCTTACTCCTTAATTATAGCCGCCAAGCGTGGACGCAATGATTTGGCCACTTCCGGCCGCTGAAGTGCCCACGCTACATTTGCTTCAACATATCCCGACAATCCACCACAATCAAACCGTTCGCCCTGATAACGGAACCCATACACATCTTGAGTGGGAATCAATGCATTGATTGCATCAGTAAGCTGAATTTCACCACCGGCACCGGCTTTTTGGTGAGCTAATAGATCAAACACTTCCGGCTGCAAAATATACCGGCCAATAATTGAAAGTGTACTCGGAGCCACATCGGGAGCAGGCTTTTCCACCAGTGCCCGTGCCCGCACCAATTCAGCATCTGCTTGCCCAGGCTCTATGTCAACAATACCGTATTGGTTAGTTTTTTCGCGCGGGATTTCTGTCACCGCCAGCATATTACCACCGATTTTGCTATAGGCATCTACCATCTGGGCCAGGCAAGGCTTGCCCGCCAATACCATGTCATCAGCCAGGATAACAGCAAACGGCTCATCCCCAATCATGTGACGGGCGCACCAAATAGCATGGCCCAAGCCCAGCGCTTCCTGCTGGCGGGCGAACATGATGCTGCCCGCAGGCGGCAGCCAGCCGCGCGTCAGTTCCAACGCCTGGTCTTTTTTCTGCTGAGACAACAGATTTTGCAGTTCAAAGGAATGATCAAAATGGTTGCTAATAGCGTTTTTATTCCGCCCGGTAATAAAAATGAACTGCTCAATCCCGGCGGCACAGGCCTCTTCAAAGGCATATTGGATAATGGGTTTGTCTACCACCGGCAGCATTTCCTTAGGCAATGCCTTGGTGGCAGGCAAAAAGCGCGTGCCAAGCCCACCAACCGGGAATACGACTTTACGGATTTTCTGTAGTGTTTTTGGCTTCATAACCCGCGGAATAAAGCGGCCCGCCCCCCTAAAGTCAAAGGATTTCATAGGAAATGAACGTACTTTTGCTGGAATGGGCCATGAGTCTTTGCTTGACATACGCCGCCCAGTGATTATAAGTTTGCCGCCTTCATTTGATTAGGAATACCTATGGCCAAGAAAAATATCGTGCTCATTAAACTGCTTAGCTCCGCTGATACCGGCTTTTTTTATGTGGCGCAGAAAAATCCACGCAAGCACACGGAAAAACTCAAATTTCGCAAGTATGATCCTGTAGTGCGTAAGCATGTGGAATTCACGGAAAGCAAAATAAAATAATGCTTTTCAGCGACGCATTCGCCGATACTGCACCCGCACCCAAAAGCGATGCTACGCTTATTGTCGACAATAGCGAGCAAGCACCCTATGAGCTTTCCCCGCAGAAAATGCTGTCAGATACCGGCGTTTTCTTATTGTTTTTATTTGCGATTTTCTATTTTCTGCTGATTCGTCCCCAGCAAAAACGTTATAAAAGCCACAAGCTTATGCTGGAAAACGTGCAGAAAGGTGCGCGCGTGGTCACCGGCGGCGGCATTATCGGCACCGTAACGAAACTGGAAAGCAAAGACATTGTACTGGTAGAGATCGCCCAGGGCATTCGTGTTCGCGTTGCCCGCGATAGCATCAGCGAAGTCCTACCCGAAGGCTCGCCCCACGCGGAAACCGCCAACGATAATTAAAAAGGCGTCACACCGAATATATTTCGGTGACGTTGACCTTAATATTATAATCAATGCCTAAATGACCACTGGACCGAGTTCAGAATAAGCCCCGCACGCTTAAAGTGCTTCCAGGCCCATTTCGGAGACCACGGTGTATTGGGTCTGCTTAGGAATATAGGTGTAGTCGTTCATCTTCACCGTGTTCGATGAAAGCGAGGTCTGGCTGCAGGCAGCGGTTTGCAGAACCAGGGAGATCAGAACGAGATATTTAAGTGCGTTTTTCATAAAGAGCCATGTGGGTTGGCCCCATCTATAGCCCTTATATTTTTGCATTGCATAAGAGAAATTCTATGGGAGCCATGCATTTAGCGCATAGCTCTGCAACCCGCCACCTGCCTTACCTGCCGCGATAAAGCGGCATATCGATCGCAGGTATCCATACCCCTTCAGGCGCCGTGCCGGTGGCGTAGAATACATCAATGGGAATACCGCCACGCGGGAACCAATAGCCCGCAATCCTCAGCCACTGTGGTTTTGCCGCTTCACATAGACGTTTGGCGATGGCAACCGTGCAATCTTCGTGAAATGCGCCATGATTACGGAACGATCCTAAAAATAGCTTCAGAGACTTGCTTTCCACCAGCGATGGCCCTGGAATATAGTCAATCACCAATTGCGCAAAGTCCGGCTGACCAGTAATGGGGCAAATGGAGGTAAACTCCGGGCACGTAAACCGCACGCAATACGCCGTATCCGGGTGCGGGTTAGGAACCACCTCAAGCACCGCTTCTTCAGGCGATGCAGGTAGAGCAGATTGATGGCCGAGCTGGCTTAGGGTCATATATTATACTGGAAATTGGAGGCCGGGGGGAGAATCGAACTCCCGAATACAGGATTTGCAGTCCCGTGCATTACCACTTT
>CAZGVV010000032.1:12720-23919 GCA_964529155.1 uncultured Rickettsiales bacterium | reverse complement strand
ATGAGCTGGAAACCCAAAAAGGCAAAACCTCTGCGGTGAACCTGAAGCTTATCTAATAACGCTAAGCTTAAGCTACTACGCTAGCCTAATTTTTTAGCATATAATAGCCTATTATCTATTCCCTCCTCATTTCATGCTCTGGCGTGAAATGGGAGGGGGAATACGAGGCTCAGGCGTGTAAACGCCTTAGCCGCTGTTGTAGAATACATTTCTACTCGTAATCTACACCTGTAATTTTACACCTCGTAACGTTACTCCAGCGGTGTTTCGTGCGACCCTCTCCCTGCATGCAGGGACGCTATAAGCGGGTCAATGGTAGGTTTTGTGCTGTAACAAACCACCCCCCTGAAAGGGATTTAAATGACCAATGATTTTAAAGGCTTCGGCCTGCCTGCTGCCCTGCTTGAAACGCTGGACCGCATGCAATACACCACCCCGACACCTATCCAGGTACAAGCCATTCCGCTTGGCCTCGCCGGTAAAGATATTCTTGGCTCGGCGCAAACCGGCACCGGCAAGACAGCGGCTTTCGGTATTCCGTTAGTAAACAAGCTGCTCACTACGCCCCGTGGCTCTGCCCTGGTTCTTACACCTACCCGTGAACTTGCGGTGCAAGTGCTCGATGTGCTCAAAAAGCTCACCGGTCGCAGCGGTATCGGCAGCGCATTGCTTATTGGCGGTGAATCCATGCCCGCACAGATCAGTCAGCTGCGTTCACGCCCACGCCTTATCGTCGGCACTCCTGGCCGTATCAATGACCATCTGGGCCGTGGTACGCTCATGCTGCATGAAGTGTGCTTCCTGGTGATGGACGAAACCGACCGTATGCTTGACATGGGTTTCTCCTCGCAGATTGAAGAGATGATGAAATACTTGCCGAAACAGCGCCAGACCATGCTGTTTTCCGCTACCTTGCCGGATAACATCATCAAGCTGTCTGCTAAATTCCTCACCTCGCCGGAACGCGTGGCCGTTGGTTCATCCAACACGCCGATCCTGAAGATCAAGCAGGACGTAGTACACACCAGCACCGCCGACAAATACAATCATTTGCTGAAAGAGCTGGATGCCCGTACCGGCTCGATCATCGTGTTCGTGAAAACGAAGCACGGCGCAGACAAGCTGACTGAACGCTTGAATCGCTTAAACCACAGTGCTGAAGCCATCCATGGCGATTTGCATCAGCGCAAGCGTGAACGTGTGATTCAGGCGTTCCGCAACCGTAAGCATCGCATCATGGTGGCAACCGACATCGCCGCCCGTGGATTGGATATTCCGCACATTGAGCACGTCATTAACTACGACTTACCGCAATGCCCGGAAGATTACATTCACCGTTTGGGCCGTACAGCCCGTGCCGGTGCGGAAGGTGCCAGCGTATGCTTCGTGTCTCCTGAGGACAATGGCAAGTGGCGTGATATTCATCGTTTAATGCATCCAGGCGAAGCACCGCCGCCACGGGCGCCAGGCTCTGGTCCGCGTGGTGGTAAGGGGAATTATGCCAAAGGTGGCAACGGAGGCGGAAACGGCCAAGCCAAACACCGCCGTCCCCGCCGTAAGCCAAGTGGTAATGGCAACGGCGCTTCGGGCAGCTATCCGAAGTTCCTGCAAGCGTAACGAAAAACCCCCTTTTTCGATAAAGAAAAAGGGGGTTTTTTCTGGCATATAAAAAGTATAGTCAGGCCACTTAATCATTAGGCATGGCTGCAAACACCTTCTCCTGCGCTTTCGGTACTCACGTATGGGTATATGCTCTGCTCCGGTTCTCGGAGGACACTGTTTCGTTCAGGGCTAATGATTAATTGAAACGACTATAGCTATTGGCGTAAGGCGGTTGCCGAAGACGGATCGCCGTTATTTTTTACCAGCTTATCTACGATACTTGCCGTTTCAGCGGCAGAAAGCGTAACCGTAATACCTTTAGTCGTAATCTCGCCTTTGCCACGTGCCAATTGCTTGGCCATGGTTTCAGAAACAACCAGGTTCACCAGGCCGTCACCATATAAATCCAGTGAATAAATGGTGCCGGAAGAAACAGGCACTTTCCGTAAATATGCCGACACAGTACCATGTTTTTCTACACTGGGATCGCTTACAAAAGCGCCAAGTCCGGCTTGTTCCACCGTGATATTTTCAGGGTTCTGCATCGCCGCAGCCGCTAAGCCGGGGTGACTGAATGCACCGCTGCCGTTAAAGGATGTCGTTGCGACATACGCGGCACTGGGGGAGAGTTCGCTCATCGCATTCTCAGAAAGCTTGATTGCATCGTCCTGGTCATCTTTCCATGACTTGCTGAACGAGGCCCCATGATGGCTCGACGTATCGCTCATCGTATCAATGGGCAACGGTGCTTCTTTTTTAGACTCATCACCTTGATTGCGCAGGGCGCTGTTATTCAGTTGCGAAGTATTTGGCACATGAGCTCTGTCAGGCTGGCTATAGCCGGGAACTGGGCTCAGCATGATTGCCGAGAGCAGCAACATAGGATACCCGCTACGCCATTGCTTGGCGCTGTCTGGGTATTTCTCGGTTGCCTTGTATATGCTCTTGTCTAACATGTGATCCGATTCCTCTTCTACTTATTTACCATAATAGCATATTTATATACTAATTTTCACTCTTTTATTGCACGGAAATGCATTTTTTTATCCATCTGTAATTTATAAATTTTATTGTAAAAAGCAAGTTTTTATAAGGTATTTTATTAAAATTATGAGGTATTTTATTGGTTAAGAAATACGTAATTTTATTTAATTATGCAGGGGATAAGCAAAATGCTTCCTTATTGAAAAAATACATGTAGCCCATATGATGCGCAAATGAGCGGGTTATTTACCGAAAAAACGCCTGCTGCGCTTTCCCTCCGCTGGATTTACGTCGATTTCAACAGTTACTTTGCCAGTGTTGAACAGCAATTGCGTCCGGAATTGCGTGGGCGGCCCATAGCCATTGTGCCGGTGGATACCGACGCTACCTGCGCTATTGCCGCGAGTTATGAGGCAAAAGCCTTTGGCATCAAAACCGGAACGCCCATCTGGGAAGCCAAGCGCTTGTGCCCGCAAATTGTGTGCGTATTGGCTAATCATGAGCATTATGTTGCGTTTCATCATCGCATTTTAGAAGAGGTGGAACGCCACATTCCCATTACCGCGGTCTGTTCCATTGATGAAGTCGCCTGCCGGTTAATGGACAATGAAATCAGCCCTGAACGTTCTACTGCCATCGCGCTTTCCATTAAGCAGGGACTGAGTGAGCGCGTAGGAAAATATGTGCGTTGCTCCATTGGCATCGCGCCGAATAAATACTTGGCAAAAATTGCCACTGACCTTCACAAACCCGATGGCCTGACTCTTTTGCAAATGCATGACATTCCCGCGCGCCTGTTTGATTTGCAATTGCGAGATCTTCCAGGTATTGGCCGCAACATGGAGCAACGCCTCCGTTTGGCAGGAATTGGCGACATGCAAACGTTATGGAAACTCGACGCCAAGCACATGCGCAAAGTATGGGGTAGTGTGTGGGGTGAAAAAATGTGGTATCTACTGCGTGGAGTAGAGTTGCCGGAAGAGGAAACCCGCCGCAGCACTATTGGCCACAGCCATGTTATGGCGCCGGAACTCCGCGCCCCTGATAAAGCAATGTATGTTGCCCGCCGCCTAACCCTTAAAGCCGCCAGTCGCCTGCGTCGCCTGGATCATTACGCCAGTGCGTTCTCACTCTCGGCCCGTATTGAAAACGGTCCGCGCGTGGAAGGCATGCTACGCTGCTACCGTGCCCAGGACAGTATGACATTCCTGCATCTGCTGGAGCGTTTATGGGCCGGTATTATCCAGCAATATCCGCGTGTGCGTTTTAAAAAAATCTCCGTCACACTGCATGAGATGGTTCCGGCGGATACGTTGCAGCCGGAACTGTTTGGTGAATTACCGGAAGTTGATTTAAAAGCTCGCGCCAAATCCGAGCGCATGTCCAGGGCGTTGGACAAAATAAATCACCGCTTTGGCCGTGACTCTGTGTTAGTTGGCATGCTGCCATCGCAAGGACGCACGTTCTCAGGAACAAAAATCGCTTTTACACGCATCCCGGATGTAGAAGAATTTTTGGAATAGTGTATAACACACCCATGCTCATCACCGCCCTTACTGCTGCACTGCGTGACTTAACCTTGCCGGGTATCTTGCGGTTATTCTTACTTTGCCTGCTGGCATATGCTATCGGTTGGATGGCATTGGCCTGGGGAGTGGCGGAGTTATTCACGCTGTATATCGGCATACGCGGGGAGGAAGGATGGCTCATTCATCTGCTGAGCAGCGCAGGCGGCGGTCTTATCGCCTGGTTTTTATTCCCGCTCTTATACCCGATTTTAGTTAGCTTTTTTGACGACCACATGGCTGACATCATCGAGCGCGCCGATTACCCGCAATTAACCCCGGCTACTCCACCGTTTTGGCCAACGTTTGGTAATGATGTTTGGTTTTCCTTGAAAGCTCTGGCACTCAACGTACTATGCCTGCCGCTGTATTTTATCCCGCTGATCGGTGCGGCGGTATATTACGTTCTGAACGGTTATTTGCTTGGTGTGCAATTCTTTCGCATGAGCGCAGGGCGACGTGTGAGCGGTCCTGCTGCAGACGCATTGCGCTACAAAGCGCGCGGCGCTATTTTGCTTGCCGGTGTACTTATCAGCTTCTGTGCGACCATTCCTCTGCTCAACCTGGTAGCGCCATTGCTGGGTGTGGCAACCATGCTGCATCTGTTCCACGCATTGAATGGAACCAAAAAAATAGAAATACAAGAAGTAGGAATTCATGGCTAAAAACCCCTATGAAATACTGGGCATAAGTAAAAATGCCAGCGAAGCGGAAATTAAAGCTGCCTACCGCAAGCTGGCAAAAAAATACCATCCGGATTTAAATCCCGGCAATAAAGACGCCGATCTAATGTTTAAAGAGCTAAACGCGGCTAATGATTTGCTCTCTGATAAGGAAAAGCGCGCGGCGTTTGACCGTGGCGCTATTGATGAGCAGGGGCAGCCGCGTTACCACCAGCAACAACAACGTACCTACCGCGATTTTGCCGAAGGGCCGCAAGGTGGGCGTTATAATTTTTCCGGCGGAGATTTTGATTTGTCTGATTTAGAAGGATTGTTCGGTGCATTCACCGGCAAAGGGCGTGCTTCGGCTGCACCTAAGGATGTGCGATATACCATCGAAGTGGATTTTCTGGAAGCGGCACGCGGCGCGAAAAAACGCGTCACCATGCCGGACGGAAAGTCTCTCGACATTGCCATCCCTGAAGGCATTGAAGAAGGGCAGCAGTTGCGCCTCAAAGGTCAGGGCCAGCAAGGAACAAATGGGGCAGGGGACGCATACGTGGCCGTGCACATCCGCCCGCACCCCTTTTTCGCCCGCAAGGGCCGTGATGTAACCATTGAACTACCCGTGGCGCTGCAAGAAAGCATACTAGGCGCAAAAATACAGGTTCCGACCATTCATGGGCCGGTGGACATGACCGTGCTCAAAGGCGCAAGCTCCGGCGCGACCTTGCGGCTAAAAGGCAAGGGAATCAAAGGCGGTGATCAATTCGTGAAAATCAAAATTGCCATGCCAGCGGAAATTGACGCAGAATTGGAAACCGCCATTCGCAACTGGGCCAAAACCCACAGCTACAATCCACGGAAAACCATGGAGGCAGCATGAAAACCGTAGACGAAGTGCTGGATATGATGCACACGCGCATCGACCGCGCCATGCTGGAAAAATACATCGAGCGCAACTGGTTGCGTCCCGTAACGGCTGATTCAGGCTGGGTTTTTGAAGACATCGACATTGCGCGTCTGGAGCTGGTCTGCCATCTGACAATGGACATTCAAGTGAATGATGATGGCATGGATGTATTGTTGCTTGTACTGGATCAATTATATGATGCCCGCACACATATGAAACATTTGGCTCACGCCATCACCCATCAGCCTGCCGAAATACAAACCGAAATTTGGGCATTGGTAAAAAAATCTGCCGCACATTAAGCCTTAAGGCGTGGGCAGGGTGAGACTTATCTTTTTCTTATAACGCGTCGCGTACATGCATACGGCAATTTAATTGCCTAAGTCTATAATGAAAAGACCTCTTCTATTATTAGGGAAATGTGTATGCCACAGCCATCCAAAAGTCAGAAAAAAACTGTCGAGCGTGTAATGCATGAGTTTAAGCATGGTGAGTTGAAGAGTGGAAGAAGTGGCAAAGGCGGTAAGGTCAAAAGCCGCAAACAAGCTATCGCTATTGCGCTTTCTGAATCCGGCTCTTCCCAAAAAGTAAACCCAGCCAAAAACAAGCGCAATCTCGCAAAAACTAAGAAAAAAGAGCGTAGTGGTCGTACTGCCAGGCAGCAAAAGGAAGGTCATTCCTGAGCGCGTGGCCACTTCCTGAATTCAGCCTGCCACGTTCCGAAGCGGAAGCGCGAACTATTCAGGATGTATTGCGCAGGCAATTGATACGTGAAGATTGCTTTGGCTCACTTACCTATATCGCCGGCGTGGACGTTGGTTATGATCCAGTTCGCAATCGTGCGCATGCATCAGTAGTCACTATGCATGTGGACGAATTAACCCCGTTGGAGCAGGTGCAGGCGTATGCACAGGCAAATTTCCCCTATATTCCCGGCCTTCTGTCTTTTCGTGAAATACCTTCTATTTTAGCGGCACTGGGCCAGTTAAAAGCCTGGCCCGATATGTTGATGGTAGACGGGCAAGGCATTGCGCATCCCAGGCGGATGGGTATTGCTGCACATCTGGGTGTTATTATGAATATACCAAGCATAGGAGTAGCAAAGTCACGTTTAATAGGTAAGTACACAATGCCAGGGCCTGCGAAAGGAGATTTTACCCCGCTTATGGCAGGTACTGAGCAGCTCGGTGTAGTGTTGCGTAGTCGTGATAAAGTACACCCGCTGTTTATTTCGCCCGGCCACCGGGTTGGCGTTGCTAGCGCATTAGAAATAACACGCAATTGCCTAACCCGGTATCGTCTTCCAGAGCCTACGCGTCTGGCGGATAAATTGTCTAAATGTAATTCATCCACTCAAAAGGCGGATTTATTCCATCCCTAACCGTTGCGGCGCTTCTTAGCGCGAACTGTTGTTTTTCCCGCACGTGTAGCAGATGCCGCAATTTTACGCGGTTGCACGCGTTTAGTCGGGGTAACTTTAGTCATTGGTTTACGCCCAGTTACAGGCTTCATTTTTCCCCGTGGTTTCAAGCGTGCTGCCTTAGCGGGAGAGTCGGCTCTTGCTTTGCTGCGTGACAGCAAAATTTCTTCGTCACTGGCAGGGATGCCGTTTTTCTTCAGTTGTTCTTTCATAGCGAGCAATTGCTGTCCCAGTGCATTGAAGTCAATTTCGAGCTTACGTGCCTGCGGCAGCATATCGCCTTCTTCTTCCTTAATGTGATGGCGGATATTCTCGGAAAGCACGTTAAATTTGGCTTCCCAGTGATCCTCCGAACCATCCATCTGGTCCAGCTCTGCAATTAATAATTTGGCTACGTGGTGCTCTTCATCGGCTTCGTTCATCAAATCATGTTCTACGCCTGTGCGTACGGTAGGATAAAAGAGTTTTTCCTCAATCTCTGCATGGATCTTAAGTTCCATAATGGCACGTGCGGCAATTTTCTTTTTTTCACGTTTATTATCGGTGTTTTCAAACATTTCAAATAACGCTTTCACTGTGTCATGGTCGTTCTTAATGATAGCAATGGCGTCTTCGGGCGATGGTCCGGTAAAATAGTCAAACATATGCATCTCCTTGTGAATAGTGGGGCCACTTACTGCCCTCATCATTCATGAGCATGCATAACGATGCCATGCGTAAGCAGAAAAAAAATATGTGTTTTCCATAAAGAAGCCATGAACGTATTTGGCTTAGGCACCAAATAGCTGCTTTTGATAAACCATGCTGATGCGATGGCCATCCCATACATAGCACAAATGCCGTTCCTGGCGGCAATTGGAAAGGATTTTGGGGCGGAATACGGCAACGCATTCCCCTGTGGGGTGGCGCACGCTGCTATAAATGATGCCCCATGAACGGGCCTCACGTAGTTGTTTACCCAATTGCTGCGAGGCTGCATAATTTTCAGGGTGGTATAGTCCGGGGTGATTGTCGTTCAATGGTCGGATGTCATGTAACTCGCCGTGCAAATCGACGTTATAGACGCGCATATCCAGCTCCATTTGCGGCTGCGCAGTAGCGCGCATGAAGCATGCCCGGTGATGGCGGGTTTCTTCTACGGATGTGGTAAGGTTGTTACTGGCATAGAACACGCCATAACTGCCATCTGTAAAGCGGCTGCCGAGCGGATTCACATGTGTAAACGCCGCCATGATGACACTGGTGCCGGGACCGGAAATGCGATCCTCCGGGCATATGAGTTGCAAATTCCCCGCTTCATGGCGCAATCGGTCGTTGGTCAGCGCTTCAAGGTCATAAATCGCCTGTAAATCTTCGGGCAATGCCACGCGCTCAAACAGCTCAATCGGCGGGAAACGGCTGGGGATGATCCGCCAGCACGGTTTCCACTGCACCAGGTCAGTCGCAATGCTCACGCCCAGCCTCCACGTTGTGCGTCTAAATATTGTCGCACCACGTAAAGATCCGACACATTGCCCGACAACATGCGCTCCAAGGCGGAGCGTCCACCAAAGGGAGTAGCGCTGTTGGGTTTTTTGATCCAGGCATCCGCGGCTTTTGCCTGCGGCAATAAAATTTGCAATGCTTTATAAATGCCTAGCAAATACGAAATACGCTCCAGCGTATCTTTGGAGAGCAATCCATCACGTTCTTTTTTCCAATGAAAAAAAGTGCTGCGGCTGGGGTTGCCAAGGAGAATTTGTTGCTGCTCATTATTCAGCTCCCATTGTTCAGCAATAGCAAAGAACGTGCGCAGCGCCGGGCCGGAAAGCTTCCGGCTATTGAGCGAACCTGCGGTAGCTTGGGATTCCAGAAAATGGGGGCTAAGGGCCATATTGATAAGTCTTTAATTATTAATAGTTCTCATTATAGTTTATTTTTAGACTTTTGTTAAGTCCAAAAATAAACTATTAAACAATTTTAAATTTAAAAAAGACAAAAATGCTTGCTAAACAAGCCATCTAGCCACGATTTAGGCAATTAGACCCCGCGTCCAGCGTAACTAATCTTTAAGGGGTTGGATGTAACAGTCAAAAAATAAGCAATTAAAAGTTGTGGGTTTGGAATGCCATAACACGATAGGCCAGCATGATTCGCTTTCTCAGTAATACAGAACTGCCGCATTCCGCCATTTTGCTCGGAAGTATCACCTATTATAATCTCCCGGTGGCTGCGGTATCCTACGCATTGGCGGTATTTGGCTCGTTTATGGCCATTGCCATATTGAAAGTAACACGTTCAGCAACCGGACTGGTTCAGTACACCGGTATTGTGCTCGGAGCTATTGCTATGGCTTCGGCGATTTGGTCGATGCATTACACGGGCATGCTTTCATACAATATGACCATGGAGCATCATTATAACCCGTGGATCACGCTCTTATCCGGTGTTGTTGCGGTGTTGTTTGCTTTGGGCGTGTTCATCATCCTGACCCGGCGTAATTTCAGGTATTTGCACATTATTTTTAGCGCTCCTTTATTGGGGCTTGGTGTGGCTGCCATGCATTACACGGGTATGGCAGCGATGGAAATGAAAGCGGATACGTATTACGACCCATTATTATTCGCGCTTTCTATTGTTATCGCCATTACCGCATCGGCGGCGGCGTTATGGATTATGCATCAGGTTAGTCGGTTAGAGCATTACCAGCGTGCGGCGCAATTCGCTGCGGCGCTGATTCTGGGGCTTGCCGTGTGCGGGATGCATTACACCGGCATGGCCGCAACGATTTTTGTGCCGTATGCAGATTGCCGCTTTGATACCCGGCAAGAATTTTCACTCCTTGCCTTAAGTGTAGGATTTGCCGCCTGTTTAGTGATTGGAATGGCGTCCTGCTTCCTGCTGTATGTTCGCCAAAGCCAATCCCAGGCATCTGCGGATATTGAATTCAGATTTCTCTCCAAACTTCAATATGCCAGTTTGGTGCTTAAATTCCTGATGATCTTAGTGACGGTATCCATTGCCCTTAGTTTGGATTCTTTTTTTAAGACAATGGAAATAACGGAATCAAAAAGCAGGGATTTATATGGAAGCGCCGTGCAATTAGATGAAATGCTTACCCTGTCAACGAAAATGGCAGCCATTACAGGAGATCCAAAGTGGGAACTGGAATATACGCAACTTGCACCAAGAATAATTAGCGCCGAAAAAAAAGCCATCAAAGACGATGATGCAGGCTATGATAACGTTGTAACACAGCGTCTCAAAGAGACGAGCCAGAAATTAGAAGGCTTAGAAAAAGAAGCATTCTCATTAATACAAAAAAATCAGTCTAGCCAGGCGCTCAATATAATACGCAGCCCGCAATATGTGGCGTACAAAGCAGAGTATGCCCAAGCGATAAAATCGAATGTGCCCACTAATGATGAGCAATTATCAAATAATTTTTCACGCGTAAACACACAGGTTAATTTCCTGCTGTTCATTACTCTGCCTGGCGTCACTGCTTTTCTTATTGGTATTGCCGCGCTGGTCCAAGGCCGTAAACTGATAGCGCATGCAATCCGCGAACGAATTTTTACTCAAAACATTATTGATTCTATCCCTGATCCTATTTTCGTTAAAGACAGTCATCATGTATGGAAGGCAGGCAATAAAGCCTTCTGGGCGATGGTTGGGTCTACGCCGAAACAATTTATCGGCAAAGATGACCACAGTATTTTTCCGCCGGAAGAAGTGGCGATATTCTGGGAAAAAGACGATATGGTTATCCGCACCGGAAATATTGATATTAACGAAGAAAACGTAACCAGCGTGCAAGGAAAAACCATTGTGGCGCTCACCACAAAATCTCCCCTTGTTCTGACAGATGGCACACAGGGATTAGTTGGTATTATTCATGATATTACCAAGCAGAAAATGACAGAACTGGAACTCGCTAAGCACCGGGATAATTTGCAGAACATGGTGCAAGAACAAACGGCCATTATTATAGAAGAAAGAGAAAATCTGCGCATTGCGAAAGAAGAGGCGGAAAGTGCTAATTCCGCGAAATCCGACTTCCTGGCCAATATG
>CAZGVV010000032.1:5589-12710 GCA_964529155.1 uncultured Rickettsiales bacterium | reverse complement strand
CGCTAAACAGCATCCTTGGTATGGCGCAATTATTGCAAGATGGAAAACTCTCGCACGATCAGCGAGAAATGCTGGAAATTATGGATGATTCCGCCAAAAATCTTTTGGAAATCGTTGATGATATTTTAGATCTGTCAAAAATTGAAACCGTTACGCTGGAATTGGAAGATATTTCATTTAATCTGAATCAATGCGTAAATCGGGTTATCACCATGTTGATGCCCACCACCATCAAAAAGAAGCTTACGCTGACTGTGCATACGGAAAATGATGCTGCGCTCATGCTTAGGGGCGACCCTGCACGGTATGCGCGTATCGTGACCAATCTGGTTGGGAATGCAATAAAATATACCGAGAAAGGGAGCATAGACGTATATCTTTCTGCAAATCCCATCTCCGAAGAGAAAGTGCTGGTCTGCATGAGTGTCGTCGATACAGGTATTGGCGTTCCGGAAGACAAGCTCGATAAGATTTTTGAAAAATTTGTGCAGGCGGACACCACTACCACCCGGAAATATGGCGGATCGGGCTTAGGCTTGGCAATTACCAAGCAATTAGTAGAAATGATGCATGGTGAAATCAAAGTAGAAAGCGTGCTTGGAAAAGGGAGTAATTTCTCCATTGCGATTCCCTTCGCATATGCCCGGGAGACGGAAGCGGAAGCGCACATTGAATCAGGCTTAAGCTATTGCGGCGTCATTCCTCCTTCGCAAATTCGTATTGTAGTGGCGGAAGATCATGTACTTAATCAAGTCTACATCAAAAAACTCCTGCCATCCTTGGGAATTACGCAATTTACCCTTGTGGAAAATGGCCAATCTGCCGTAGAAGCTGCGGCGCTCGGTGAGGTAGATATTATACTGATGGATTGCCATATGCCGGTAATGAACGGTTACGATGCAACCCGCGCTATACGCGCTGCTGAAGCGGCAACAGAGCGCCATATTCCTATCATCGCCATGACAGCCAATGCCATGGCCGATGAGCGTGAGAAGTGTTTGAAATGTGGCATGGACGAATACATCAGCAAACCCATTAACCGCGATAGATTAAGAGAAATTTTATCGTCCTGGATTAGTTTCCCAACTCACGTGTCTGACGCAGCTTTTGCGCCTACGCTTGAGATGACCATGCTAAAAACCTTTTCCGAAGGAAATCAGGAAACGGAAAAAGAATTTGCGAAAATATTTTTCGAACAAAGTGTCTTGCATTTGGCGCAACTTAAGAAATACTGCATCAGTGGAATATCGGAAGAGTGGAAAGAAATTGCGCATTTACTCAAAGGTAGCGCAGCAACGCTTGGCGCAAGAAAAATGCAGAGCTTATGTTCAGACGCTCAGGAAATGCTTACTACTACTAAAAAACGTCGTCAGGTAATACTAAAGGCCATTCAGCAAGAATTTGAAATCGTGTGCTCGGAACTTAAACGGACTAATTTATTATAAGAGGGTTTATGAGAGGCACAAATAAACATAACATAGTCATGATTGCAGATGATGATTTGTTCGTACGCAAGGTCATCAGTACCGCATTAAAAGACCTGGCAGAAATCGTGGAAGCAACAGACGGCAAAGATGTGCAATCGCTTTATGAAAAGCATATGCCCGATATTCTGTTTCTGGACGTACATTTGCCCAACATTTCCGGGTTGGATCTCATCCGTGTCCTGCTCAAATTCGATTCCGGCGCAAATATCATCATGATGAGCAGCGATAGCCGAACTAATAACGTAAGCACCGCTAAACTCCGGGGCTCCAAGGGATTCCTGGCCAAACCCTTCGATAAGAAACGCATTTTGCATTTCTTCAACACGAGCCCTACGGTGAAGTTTACGTGAGAGGAATAGAAATTGCTGGAATAATATAGTTATTCCCCTTTACCATTATACATGGCTGCAAAGAGTGTTTTCTGCGCTTCCGGTGCTCACGTACACCTGTACGCTGCGCTCCGGTTCTCGAAAACACTATTTTCGCCTACGTATAATGTTAAATTGAAATAACTATAGTCTGCCGAAATACGCAAGATGCAGGCAGGAAATTAAATGGTAAACACTCTGGACGCTAGTACATCAAAAAATGGCTCCCCTTCGTTGAGCAGTATAGAACCCTTTTTCTATGTCCCCCCGCTTCTGTAAAGGCCCTTTTTATGGGCCTTCAGGCTGTTTGAAGGTGCTGTATGAATCCCAATTTTGGACTTATACCATCTAAACCGTATAAAGCAGCTAATGCTCCGCCCTGTGCCGCCGACGAGGAAATCCGACCTCTCCGGCAAGGTTGTATGAGGAAATAGGGCAGTTATTGACAAACTGGACGGCAAAATATCTACGGCTTTCTTTGATGCTAAATCGCAGGAATGGCGTAGGGAGCAGGAAAAACTACTGGAAACCATCCGTAGCCACCAGAATGCCAATTATGTCTATATTGACCAAGGTGTAAACACCCTGGCTTTACACTTTTCTAGAGCTAGACTCTCTCTTAGATACAGCTATTTCCTGTCCAGTTTTTGGGGGCCACCTCAGATGTCACGGTTTTGTAACAAAAATATGATAAATTAGTAAGGAATATTTCTCCAAAATAGGCTCAAAATAGGCTTAGGTGTTGTATCATGGACGATGAGAAGCCTAAACCGCTAGCTTTCCCTCAGCAGAAGAAACCGCTTCATACTCCGCCTTCCATGGAAAGCGATGTGTTAAAGGTCATTGAGAAATCGCGTATTGCTGCAGAAATAGCTGCGCAATTGACCTTACAAGGACCTGTACCAAAGGGACTTATCTATTTAGCAGAAGGAAAAGCAGCGCAGCAAACGCAACTGCATTTTCTAAAAGATAATGGCAAAGGCTTTCTAACAAGAGAATCCCCTGAATATGCCAAAGCGTTTGACAGGGCAATTAAACCCATGCCCGTCAGCGATCCTGCTCACCGGACATCAGCATTACTCGTGGTGGATGAATCAACGGATAATAATCTCTCGCACGCATATAATACAGGCTCCGTGGCTTACCACGCCGCGCGTGTATCGACGGGAATCAATCCGCCGCCGGTATTGCGCATCAATCGCTATGTCTATCCAAAAGATAAGCAGAAAATAATCCCTAATTGGATGAAAGACGACACAAGCATTTCATTTCCAAACTATGTGCAGGCCGAAGAAAAGGCACTATATCGCGCATCCGATTACGTTATTATTAGCAATAGCACGCACATTGTTGATGACGCGCTGGTTTCTGAAGAGTTCAGAAAAAAAGAGGCGGCATACTTACGGGAATATTATGGGCCGAATGTTATTTTCGTAAATGCCGCAGGCAATGAACATAATCATCAAAATAGCCTATCTAAGCTGCCACATAATACCGTTCAATATGACAGCCGCAGCATGCGTGTTGGCGCTGCTGAGGAATTTACGGTCCAAGACCATTTTGGCCCCCCCATCACTGCTTATAAACTGGAAAACTATAGCAGCTTGAACGCTAATATCGTTTCATTAGTTTCTCCGCTAGATGCAAAAAAAGCAGTGCTTAATGAGAAGCCAGAGCAATTTCTCGGAACCTCCTCCGCCACCCCCCGTTTCGGCGGGGAAGTGGTGCTACCGCTTATAGAAGCATTTGCCTATTCCAATCATCACCCAAAGAAAATACATACTGCAGATACTATTCTCGCAGCCATTAAATTGACCGCTAAGCCTATGTGGGTGCGAACGGGACCAATCACCCGTACGTACATAAAAAATGGAGAGACGGTCAATGAACATTCTCCGGACGATATAATATACAACAACTTATCAGGTGAGCACTATTACAGCCCTGAAGCCGGTCCGGGCCTCACACAGCGCGAGCGCGCAGCGGATCTCCTCCAAAAGCAGATGGAATATGCAAAGATACATCCCGCCTCTAACATACCCCTGGTAGATAAAGCATATCCCTTACTTGCACCAATGCAACATTCTTCCAATCCAGATGGTCAGTATGCCTATAAAATCACTGTAGCGGATGATCTGCTGACCAATAGCATAACGCTGGGATTACGCTCAGGTGAGCTTTTTAAGGAAAAACGTGAGGGGAGCAATCGATGGGAAGAGGCCGCTGCGCTTTTCCTCGTCTCACCAGATGGAAAACAGCGTTTGAGAATATATCCTACCAAATCGACGGAACATGCCAATGGGTTCAGTATCGCTGAAACGAGCGGATTTCTGTTGGCTCCTACTAAAGGCGAATGGACGCTACAATCCAGTGTGCCGCTTCAAGAGATATATTTTAGTCTGAATAGTGCCATTCCTAAGGGGCACTTTCTTGACAAAATACGCCCCGATTTTGCCCGAATGCACAAAGAAGCACTGCAGCATGAGGATTTCTCAAGAGTTAAGGATAGCAGTATCAAACGCTTGGAGGAAATTCCTCTGGAAACCTTCGATCTCTCGCAGACGGTTTTACCGAATGGTTACATGAATCTCCGCCTGCTGCGTGAAATGGCTAATGAACGGTACGATGCAGCAAAGAAAGTAGTTGAAAGCAATTACCGTGGGTTTGCAAAAAATCGGCAGACCTTATTGCACGCAGTAGAAGAGAAAGATTTTAGAAAATTGGTCGGGATGGTGGAGAAAAACGGGCAACCGCAATTCAGCACTTTTGAAATGGCCACACATATGCAAAACCATGTCTTAATCAAGGCACTCCTAAGTAATGGGTATGCAGATATACATGCCCCTAGCGAAGGAAAACGCTTTAGAGAGAGCAATTCGCCGGCAGAGGTTCTGGTTGCTTCGCACGACTTGCCTAATCGTACGGAACTTTTAAAACTAGCCTTTGCTAATGGCGCAAAAATGGAAGACCGAACATTATTGGAAGCGCTAAAAGTAATAGTATATTTTAGAGATTCGCGCGAAGAGTCCATAAAGGTATTTAAGTATCTTGTGGAGGAACAAGAGGGCAATCTGTATGCACGTGACTATAATCGCGAACCCATTACTTTTGGACTCACGGGGCAGCCGGAACTTTTAGAGTATGTGCTCAAGCGGGAACCAGCGTTGAGCAAGGCAACATCGAACCAAGGGGAGACGTTATTACAGAAATTGCTGTCTACCTATTCAGCAAGCGAATCTGAGAAACAATCGCTCATAAAATTAGCTGCACGGGGGGAGGACCTAACGGAAGCATCGCGTTATGATCGCCATGGCTGGCTAGATGAGGCCATCACTACGCAACAACATATTTTCAACTCTAAAGCCTTGACTTCAACACAAATTTTGCAGCATGAACTCACTAAAAAACCTGCGGAAATAACAGCAGCTATCTACTTACTTAAAGACGCCACAAACCTCTATGAATCGGACCGGCACAAAAAAATAGACTTAGCTACCGATAAAGAGAGGCTCCTGCTTGCACCCTTGCCATTATCTAAAAATAAGGATGGCGAATATGAAAATACGGACATTAATATTAGCATAAAAAAGGAAGGGCAGCATATCTATCTACCGCTTAAGAACGGCACAGCTGTATCCTCTTTTTCTACATTGCCCAAACAGGCAGATATTACCATTATCATTGCACCTGAAGACATTTCTAAACTGAGAATAGGAGTAAATGATAAGGCTACTTCCATAAGCATCGGCAATGGAAAAGCACTCTTAAGGGGGTCACGGGATAAGGATAAGGGTCAAGAAATTGATCTTAACTGCATACGCATCGGCATCGGAACTGTACAGGACGGTAAAGCCCATATTACACACCAATTGCCGCTAAAGGAATTGATCGAAAAACGCGATGCTTTACTAAAGGCAGCACGCCCTGCACACAAAGAAGAACCAAATAAAAAAATGGATAATACACTGTCAGCAGTTCATTATGGCCAGTTAATACCTTCTATTCACGAAAGAATTGTTACGCTGAGTGCACGTAACCAAACCCCTGGGTAATGAAGATTATAAAGATAAACCGGATTCAAACTGTAGCACCTAAAACATCTAATTTAACTAAAGAGTAGGTGAGTTCGAGGCTATAACGCAGTTTTTGCGTAATTATTTAGGCAGAGCAATTTGATAGACGCTGCGCCAGATGCAGATCAAGAGAGCTTTACCCCTTACAGGTAGTCACATCTCAACAGGATTAGCTCAATCCTCATCGACAGTTCTGGAACGGCCTGTGCGTCTCAAATCCTTGCTGCCTGGTGTTAGGTCTTTTTGGGTGATAGGTTTGGCTTTTAAGTCAGTTATGTTAGAGAAACCACCGTGCGGGGATGTTTGTCGCCCGCCCTCGGGTGTATCGTCATTCTTTTCACCATCGCCTGCATCCGCAGCCTCGATTATGCTCTTTCTATTATTAAACGCCTTATCCCACGCAGCATAGGCGACCGGATGGTAATAATAGGCTGTACCAAATTTTCCCCTAACTTCATCCTTTGGAATATGCTTACCACCGCCCAGTGGAAAGCCGGTATCAGGAAGGGCATCGAATGCCGCAGTGAAGAATTTGTGTTTAGTTTGTTCACGTTTTTGATTTGGCCCAAGTACATATTCCTGACCCTCTGAAGTTATAGGAATCTCAGTTAATTTTTCTTTCGCAAAGCGTTGATCCCATGCGGCACGGACAACCGGATGGTAGTAATAGGTATTACCAACTTTTTTCCTTACTTCATCCTTTGGAATATGTTTACCCCCCCCCAGTGGAAAGCCGGTATCAGGAAGGGCTTTGAATTCCGCGGTGAAGAACTCGTATTTAACTCCCTCATGAACTGATACCGGCCCTTGCACATATGTTTGCCCCTTCCCTGCTGTGGGTATCTCAGTTAATCTTTCTTTCGCAAAACGTTGGTCCCACGCAGCATAGGCGACCGGGTGGTAGTAATAGGCCCCACTAGCAAGTTTTTTTCTTACTTCCTCCTTTGGAATATGTTTACCGTCACCCAATGGAAAGCCGGTATCAGGAAGGGCGTTAAATTCTGCAGTAAAGAAATTGAATTTATTTGATTCTTGGGTTGAAATTGGCCCTTGGATATACTCTAGTTCCTCTGTTGTTGTAGGTATCTCAGTTAATCTTTCTTCAAAACGTTGATCCCACGCAGCATAGGCAACCGGATGGTAGTAATAGGCCCCACTAGCAAGTTTTTTTCTTACTTCCTCCTTTGGAATAT
>CAZGVV010000032.1:0-5489 GCA_964529155.1 uncultured Rickettsiales bacterium | reverse complement strand
GAATATGTTTACCGTCACCCAATGGAAAGCCGGTATCAGGAAGGGCGTTAAATTCCACAATGAAGAATCTGTATGCCGCGTTTTTATTCTTTTTAGTCGGCCCCTTTATATACTCTAGTCCCTCTGTTGTTGTGGGTATCTCAGTTAATCTTTCTTTCGCAAAACGTTGGTCCCACGCAGCATAGGCGACCGGATGGTAGTAATAGGCTCGGGCACTGCCAAATTTTTTCCTTACTTCATCCTTTGGAATATGCTTACCGTCGTCCAGTGAGAAGCCGGTATCGGGAAGCGCGTTGAATGCCGCAGTAAAGAAATAGTATTTAGCGTTTTCATGTTTTTTCTTCTGATTAGGCCCTTGCACATATTCCTGCCCCTCCGGCGTTTTCGGAATATCCCCTAGTTCATCTCTCCTCCGTTGCCTGAATTCCTCAATATGCCTTGCATCCGCCACCACACGCACTTCTATATCCGGGTAGCCATCCGGCAGGCTGTTACCTCTACCACCCATACGCTTGCTTAGTGGGTTAGCTACCGGAAACGTAAAACCTTCCGGCTTCAACTCCCAGCCTTCTATCTCACCGATAATGGCCGCGCCTTCCTGGCCTTTATCCAGCATGACGACGCTATACGCTTCCTTGCCATTCACTTTGCGTACTACGCGGCCTACCCGCTGTGTTTCAACACGTTCGGAGAATGTGGGTACTTCCTCCACGCATAGCTGCGCATCGGGCAAGTCTACGCCTTCCTCAATCAGCCTATCCGCAATGATAATTCTCGGATCGCCTTGTTTAAGGTCCCCGCGTTGGAAGCGCCAAGCGATGCTGCCTTCTCTGCGCTTGTTCAATTCATGGCGAGGGGTATCTTCTCCACTCACCGCTACCGCATAGCCTGCGCCAAACACTTTATTAAACTCTTTTGCTAAATTTTTCCCATGCGTAACGCCAGGTGCGAAGACGAGTGTCTTCATGCCCCTGAAATCCACTCCGAATTTATCTAAGTAATCGCCATGACAAAGGCGAATCAAGGCTTGCATGCGCCCTTTTTGGTTTACTATTTTTTCCTCATCTTCAGGCCTGAATGCACCGGCAGCAGTTGGCTTTGCTCCGGATTCGAACTGCGTTTCCAGCACCATGCTTTTGAGCGGAGCGGTAATGCCGCGCTCTGCCGCTTCTTTCAGCGTCAACCGGTAAGTGGCATCATCTACATCCGGATCGGTGTGAGCGTCAAACAGCACTTGAGCCACGGTTTTCCTTCCCACCTTGTCGGTGGCCGTCCAACACTGAATATACGATTTATAGCGCCATTTATCGTGGATTTCCTTCATCGCCGTGGCACCGATTGCATTATGTGCTTCATCGAGTACCAGTAGCGGACGATTCTTAGGGGTAATGGCTCCCGCTTTCGAGAGATTCATAAAAGTGGGATATGGCACAATCAGCAGCGGCTTCTGCAATTCCACAGGTGATTTTGATTCGCTTGAGAAAATGCCCATGGCAGATTCCGGAATGCCTGTAGTCTCAGCAAGATCATGCTTAAATTGCTCGGTAAGCGAAAGGCGCGAAGTCACGATCAGCGCTGGGTAATCCCATACCGGATGCTTTGCACCTGCTGGCGTATTGAACGCTTTGATCTCTTTGCCTGCGGTAAAGCTCTTGCCCGATCCTGTTGCCATTACCATCAGTGACCACCAGTTTTGTGGCCGCTTCATATCCTTTAGATCACTAATGACGGCTTGGTGCGCTTCTACCTGGTGCTCACGATGCTCAGGTTTTTCGGTCCGCATTCCACGCTGGCAATACGCGCTAAGGCGCTTGCCGAACTCTTGTATATCTGATTGGGTAATAAGCTTGGAACGCATGAAGTCTGCCTTATTTAGATTAGGCAGTCATTATAAGGGCTATAGCTTATTAAGAATATTAAGAAATGATTACATTATTGATATTGTTAGGTTGTGAAAACATTTCAGAATAATTATTATTAAATGTCAATGCATTAAATTTAAAATTATCTAGGCTCAGGACTCATTAATTGAGATAGAAGATAACGGTAGCTGCGATGCAGATGGCGGAGAAGAAGGTGTGGGCACATCGGTCGTATCGGGTAAACAGATTTTCGATTGGTACGCTACGGGACGGCATTCAATTAAAGAAATAGCCAAAATGTCGCGTGAGGCTGGTATGGGCTATCGGAAAAGCAGTAATCCCGTTCCTATGGCCACTGTCCACAAATTGTTACACAACCGCATTTATTGTGGTGAATTTGAATGGAACGGAAAAACTTATCAAGGCAACCATGAACCTATTGTGAGCAAAGAAGCATGGCTCCGTGTCTAAGACTTACTGGATAGCAAGCTTGGCAATCGACGCAAGAAGACTAAACACAGCTTCCCCTTTTCTGGGATAATCAAATGCCAGCATTGCGGATTTTCCCTGATAGGGGAAATGAAAAAAGGGAAATACGTCTATTATCGCTGCGGCGGCAATATGAAGGATGTATGTCATACGGCTTATGTCCGTCAGGAAGTATTTGAAGAACAATTTGCCAACGCATTAAACCGGCTTCACTTTGATCAGGCGGTGCTGGAATGGATGGTAAAGGCACTCAAGCATAGTAACGAGGACAAGCAGCAATTCCATAACGAAGCAATAGAGCGGCTTAAAGCTGAACACGCTCGCTTAGATCAACGAATCAACACCATGTATATTGACAAACTGGACGGCAAAATATCGACGGCTTTCTTTGATGCTAAATCGCAGGAATGGCGTAGGGAGCAGGAAAAACTACTGGAAACCATCCGTAGCCACCAGAATGCCAATTATGTCTATATTGACGAAGGTATAAAACTCCTAGAACTCGCGCAATCGGCGCATAATCTCTTTATTCGCCAGACACCCGCCGAAAAACGCCGTTTGCTTGATTATATTATATCGAACTCGGTTTGGGACGGCAAAAGTCTTGCAGTAGAATTCAAACAACCATTTGATATAATTGCAAAATCAGCAAAGATTATTAAACTAGAAAATACACAAAAAACTGCAAAAAACAGCAATTTCGATAAATGGCTCCCCGGGCCGGATTCGAACCAGCGACCAACCGGTTAACAGCCGGTTGCTCTACCACTGAGCTACCGGGGAATGGGCATGCGCAGAAAAGCGGGGTTTATATAGCTTAACATAGCGGACTATGCCAGTGTTTTTTTATTCAGTGTTTTTTATTCATTTACGCTATCACGCACCACTAAACAGGAAGTTCCCCGTGCATGCAAACGGTTGCACATGCGGCGGGCGTCTGTTCGCTGGGCAAAAGGGCCTACGCGCAGACGTACGGTTTTGCTGGCGTTTTTGCTGCCTTCAGGAAGTGGGCTGATGGTGGCGTCATAGGCGGCCAGGATTTTATGATTATGATCGCGTACGGCGTCAAAATGGCTTTGTGCTTCCTCTTCTGAGCCCCAGGAACCAAGCTGCACCCAGAAATGTGAGGCTTTTACTACGGAGAAGGGCGAGTTGGCGGCGGGGCTGGAATCTGCCGCAGAGGTCGATGAAGCATCAGCCACGGCGGTGGTGTCCATGGCTTCGCGGTTGCAGCCTAATTGCCGCTCTGTAGCAGTGGAGCAGATGCTGGTGATGGCATCGTCATTGGCGGCGTTTAAGGACAGCATGACGCCGCTATGGGGGCTGTTAGCAATCAGAGCGCGGCTGATATGCACGCGCTTACCAATTTTGGCGCCTAGCTCTTTATATAATTCTTGATAGAAATCATATGCTTTCTGCTCATTGTCAAACCCGCTGACACGTACGCGGCCATTAAACCCGGGGGTGGAGGCATTATGCTCGGTGCTAGGCGAAACGGCAACGGCCTCGGATACTTCCACATGCCCTGAAGGCGTTGGAACGGAAGGAAATTCTTCATCTGATTCTGTCAATGCCGTAATCGGTGCAGCCGGAGCCGGTGCGCCAGACTCAGCAATATGCATGGCAGGCGACACGTCTTCTAACGGCGTTTCCATGGGAATTGCCGCCACGGTGTTGCGGGGGCGGGAAGGTGCACCATTGAAAACGGCAGCTTCAACGATAAAACAGTCTACACTTTTGGCCATGAGCTGCGCGCAAATGCGTTGAGCAGCTTCACGGCTGGCGGTGGGGCCTGCTTCCATGCGATATTCAGCGGCACCGCCGGAAACTGGGATGATGCTGCGCGGGGCAAAATCCAGCTTTTCAAGCAACGTGGGGTATTCGGTTTTTAAATGCTCCCATTTTTCCTGAGCAATGGATTCGTTTTCCGCGGTGCCCAGCTGTACAAAAAATGCGCTGTCAACAGCATTGGTTTTTGCATGCGCGGAGCTGGTCAGGGCGACCATGGCGCAGGTGGTGAAAAGAGAGGCAAGTATGTAACGCATGTATTTATTAACCTATGATAAGATGCCGCATCATAATTGGCTGCGCGTAAAATACAAAGGGAAAAGATTGCAGAATTTACGCGCTCAGTGCAATTCCCAGTCGTCCAGCCAGATCAGTGATGAATTGCCACGCTACCCGGCCAGAGCGCCCGCCACGGGCGGCAGCCCATTGCAGGGCTTCGGTGTGGAGTTGTGAGGACGGAAGTGTGAGGTGGAAATGGTCTGCGTAGCGGTCAACCATGGTGAGGTAAGTGGATTGATTACACGCATGAAACCCGAGCCATAAACCAAAGCGGTCGGAGAGCGAGACTTTTTCTTCCACTGCCTCGCCGGGATTGATGGCTGAGGCGCGTTCGTTGTCGATCATGTCACGCGGCATTAAATGGCGGCGGTTAGAGGTGGCGTAGAATAATACGTTTACGGGCCGTCCCTCCAGTCCGCCTTCCAAGGCGGCTTTGAGGGATTTATAGGTGGTGTCCTCGGCATCGAAGGATAAGTCGTCGCAAAATAATAAAAATCTACGGGTCGAGGCACGCAATTGCTGCATTAGCTGTGGCAAGGTGTGGATGTCCTCACGATGCACTTCAACTAATGCGACTGCGTGGGGATGGCTTTGGTTAATCGTGGCATGCACGGCCTTGATAAGTGAGCTTTTCCCCATACCCCGTGCCCCCCAGAGCAACGCATTGTTGGCGGGAAAGCCTTTGGCGAATTGAAGGGTGTTGGCCAGAAGCGTATCGCGTGCGTCATCAATGCCGTGCAAAAGCGAGAGGTATATACGATTTACGTGAACGGGGTGTAATTGAGGCGGATGTGTATGCCATACAAAGGTATCCGCTGCCTGAAGATCAACAGGCATGGGTGCAGGCGGCGCTATGCGCTCTAGCGCTTCGGCAATACGGGTGAGGAGCGATGGGTCAAGCATACAGAATGCCGCTGACCATAGTGGATCATGTCGGGGGATGCCAGTATAAAGAGGGTTTAGTCATTGGTGTTGGCCCTTAATCGTAGTCCTTAGTCCTTCGTTTTAGTCGATAGCGTTAGTGTTCGCCCTCACGTGTAGAGGGCGGTGGTTGCAACCACACGAGACCTT
>CAZGVV010000031.1:22628-24078 GCA_964529155.1 uncultured Rickettsiales bacterium | reverse complement strand
CTCGAAAACACTATTTTCGCCTACGTATAATTTTAAATTGAAATAACTATATATGCCGCTTCATATATGCGGCTGCATAGGAACAGACAGGAACAATTTCAAGGCCTTGTTTCTTGGCATCAGAAACCACCTCTTGCATGAGCGTGGCGGCAATGCCCTGACCTTGCAGAGCGCCCGGCACTTCTACATGGGTAATCATCAGGCGGTTTCCTTGTTTGGTGTAATCCGCAAATGCAACCCCGCCTTCAAGGGCTAGTTCGTAGCGGCGGGCGGGGATATTGTTAGTGACGGAGGACATAGTTATACCTTCAAGGACTTCACAATCTCTTCCGTCACCTTTTTCGCGTCGCCAAACAACATCATCGTGTTGTCCTGGTAAAATAACGTATTGTCCACGCCTGCGTAGCCTGCGCTCATGCCGCGTTTGACGAAGATCACGGTTTTGGCGGCGGCGACGTCCAGTACGGGCATGCCATAAATCGGGCTTTGCGGGTCGGTGCGGGCGGCGGGGTTGGTGACGTCGTTGGCACCGATGACATAGGCCACGTCGGTGGTGGCGAATTCGTTGTTGATTTCTTCCAGCTCGAACACATTGTCATACGGCACATTGGCTTCGGCCAGCAGCACGTTCATGTGGCCGGGCATGCGTCCCGCTACCGGGTGAATGGCGTAACGCACGCGGATGCCTTGCTCTTCCAATAAATCCGCCATCTCCCGCACGGCATGCTGTGCTTGGGCTACTGCCATGCCATAGCCGGGGACAATAATAACCGAACCGGCATTCTGCATAAGAAACGCTGCGTCCTCGGCACTTCCGGCTTTTACCGGCCGGTCATCGGCAGCACCTGCTACGGCGGGACCCGCAGCCGCTGCGCCAAATCCGCCAAATATCACGTTGATGATGGAGCGGTTCATCGCCTTGCACATGATGTACGAAAGAATCGCTCCGGATGCGCCCACTAACGCGCCGGTGATAATCAGCAGTGGATTGCCAAGCGTAAACCCGATGCCGCTTGCCGCCCACCCGGAATACGAGTTAAGCATGGACACCACCACCGGCATATCGGCACCGCCAATAGGCAAAATGAGCAAGAATCCCAGTGCAAAAGCAAGCAGCACCATCAGCACAAACAGCGATTTTTCTGTGTGTACGCAGAAGAGCGCGATGACCACAAGAATGCCAATAGCAAGCGCCGCATTCAGGACATGCTGACCGGAAAAACGTAATGGCTTACCGGAAAGCAACGCCTGCAATTTTGCAAATGCGATGAGGGAACCGCTAAACGTGATCGCGCCGATGACTGCACCCAAACTCATTTCAATACGGCTGGAAAAATGGATTTCTCCATCTCCCCCCAGAATATGGTACGCCTCAGGCGACCACAGCGCCGCCATGGCAATCAGCACCGCTGCCAACCCCACCAGCGAGTGAAAGGCCGCCACGAGTTGT
>CAZGVV010000031.1:16238-22618 GCA_964529155.1 uncultured Rickettsiales bacterium | reverse complement strand
GACGGTGCCGATAACACCGCCGATTACAATCGCCAGGCCAATCAATTGAAAATGTCCGATACCGGGCAAAGTAAATGTTGTGCCAATGGCAAGCGCCATCCCCGCCATGCCCAGCCAGTTGCCTCGCCGCGCTGAAGCAGGTGAAGACAAGCCTTTTAATGCCAAAATAAAGCAAATAGCGGCGAGGAGGTAAAGCAGTGCGGCGGTGGAGGTCATTTGGAGGCACACATTCCCTGATTACGGCAGCAGATGCCAAGCAGTATGCCAACGCCTAAGCCTTCCACCAGGCCGGTAAAAAACCAGGCAACAGCAAGCTCGGGAGAGATGGGCATGTAAATGTAGCACGCGGCCATTTGAATGCCGAAAATAAGCCCGAGCTTCCAGCCAAAGCATAATCCACCGGAATTGATCGGGCAGGGTGTGGTGGCCGGGTCTAGTTTCGAATCAGTAACCGCGCCACTTTTACAAGCGCTCCACCCTTTGCGAAATTTTTTGAAGAAGCAGGTGAAGATCATGGCCAGCGCCAGGTTTTTAGCAATCACCAACGGAAACAACTGGTTCATTTCTTCCAGCGTGCGCCATAAGGAGGGCGTCTGCCTGTATAGTGAAGTCAGCAAATGGCCATGTACTATGTATTCATAGGATTGTAAAAAAACGAATACGCCGATGACGGAAATAATACATGATTTTTTGAAACATCCGGTCATAATTTTTCTCCTAAAGCGGGTGTGAAATGAAGACTATCATGCTAGTTCCAGAATTTTTTTCCATGTGCAACCAGGCCTAAAATAAGTCCGATACCCATCCCTTCGCCAATACCTGCGACAAACCAAATGATGCTTAATTCCTGCGAAAGATAATCGTGCGAATAGACGCGCATGGCTCCCAGCAAGATGCCAAACATCGCGCCAAAATTCAGCCCCTCGGTTAATGCGTTTTTCCGTACCGGCGACGTGCGGAAATTGAGGAAAAACCAGCTGGTAATAAGGGTCAGCAATAATATTTTGATTAAGGCCCAGGGAATCGCAGTCTGATGGATCGAGGGGATGGGTTGACCAAGCATCAATTGCTCATAAAGCGGTACGAGTAATTTGCCGAATATGGTTGTTTCATAAAACAATAGAAAACCAAAAATCGCGATAATCGAAATTGTCGTAGATTTGCTGAAAAAATCATTCATGACTTTTTCCCTTTGGGCGGTGTTTTTTTCTGGAACATCGCAAGCATGCGCTGCGTTACTACAAAACCACCAAATATATTGATGGATGCAAGCAGCACGGCAAAAAAACCAGACCAATGCGCCATGCTTTGTTCTTCCGCATTTAGCGCTTCGCTGCCTACGGCGACAATTGCACCGACAATGATAATGCCGGAAATCGCATTAGTGACGCTCATCAGTGGCGTATGCAGTGCCGGCGTTACTTTCCACACCACATAATAGCCGACGAAACAGGCGAGCACAAAAACGGTAATGCCGTAAATAAAGGGGTCGATCATGCGGCCTCCCTGGTGAACATGCTATGCACGGCTTTACCGTCACGCGTCAGCAGCGTGGCTTTAATCAATTCATCGTCCCATTTCACGGCGGGAGCAAGCAAGGTGGTGACGAAATTAAAGAGGTTACGCGCATATAGCTGGCTGGCATCCGCGGCGATACGGGCGGGAAGGTTGCTGTATCCAATCAGCGTCACGCCGTGTTTCACAACAATTTTGTCCATCTCCGTCAATTCACAATTGCCGCCACTGCCGGCAGCTAAATCCACGATCACCGCGCCCGGTTTCATGGCTTTGACCATGGCCTCGGTAATTAAAACAGGAGCAGGTTTTCCGGGGATTAATGCGGTGGAGATGGCAATGTCCTGCTTGATGATGGTATCATGGATTAATTGGCGCTGGCGGGCTTGATAGTCCGCGCTCATTTCTTTTGCATACCCACCCGCGGTTTCGCCGCCTTCCTGCGCCGCCACTTCCACGAATTTTGCGCCCAGGCTTTCCACTTGCTCTTTGGCGGCGGCACGTACGTCAAAGGCGGATACCACCGCGCCTAAGCGGCGGATGGTGGCAATGGCCTGTAAGCCTGCCACACCTGCACCCAGCACCAATGCTTTTGCCGGAGCGATGGTGCCGGCGGCGGTCATCATCATCGGGATGGCTTTGGGTAACACATTTGCCGCTTCAATGGCGGCGCGATAACCGGCGAGATTACCTTGTGAGGAGAGCGCATCCATGCTTTGTGCGCGGCTGATACGGGGCAGTAATTCTAATGCAAATGATGTGATATTGGCGTGGTTCAACGCAGGTAATGCAGGTTGCATGCGATGCGGCTCCAGCATGCCGATAAGCATGGTGCCGGAAGACATGGCAGCAATGGCTGCCGCGTCGGGAAAGCGCACACTGAGCACAATGGCAGCTTGCGATGCGGCAACAACGCCGTCTGCTAATTGCGCTCCTGCAAGCGTGTACGCTTCGTCAGGATAGGACGCAGGCGCACCTGCGCCGCGTTCCACCGTTACCTCTAATCCGGCGGCGATATATTTTTTCACCATGTCCGGCGTGGCGGCAACGCGTGTCTCGCCGGGGAGGCGTTCTTTAAGGACGGCAAGTTTCATGTGCCGATTTATAACGGATTTTCACGTAAGGCGCTAGGGGGAAAAGGGGGGATGACAGATGGCGGATGGCAGGTGACAGATGACGGATCATTACGTCATCCGTCTACCGTCATCCTCACTTATACTCCCATTCCACCGACATCGGCGCCAAGACCGGGGCGGCTGCCTTCTGGTGTGGCTTGCGGGGTGAGTTCGCCTAAGCGGGACATGGCAATCTCCATGGGGTCTGATGCCATGAGCTTGCCGCCATATTCGCGCATTTCCGGCATCATCATGTCGCCGCCACCCATGGGGCTGTGTGAGTGCATGTCGCCGCCACTGGCCATGGCGCTTCCGCCGCCGCCGCTAAAATCACCGCCGTCACTTCCGCCGCCACCGCCACCGCCACCTTCACCGCCGCCATGCGATGCCATGCTTTCGCCGCCTTCGGGGCCATTAAACAGTTGCGGGATGTCGCGGGTAAAATATTTGAATAAGGTGGCCAATACGCCCCCCGGCTTGTCTTTCACCAAAGACCCATTGGCCATGGATAAGCCGCTGCTGACGTTCGTTTCACCGGGGATGACGCCGTGGCCTTTCAAGTCCGGATTAATTCCGAAAAACTTGAAAAACGACTGGACCATTTTATCGACGCCGTCTTGCGTCGTCGAATCCAGCGTAGAGGCCTCGCCCGGACCACTGGCGTGCTTTTGCGCCTCAAGCTGTTGTTGTATTTGATTAAAGTCCATGCTTATCCCGCCTGGTGAATACGTAGTTCACTGTTCATTATACGCCCCTATCATGACAATAGCATGACAGGGGGCGTTTTTCTAGGGTTAGCGTGCCTAATGAAGCAAATAATACAGGCAAAAGCATTATTAATTCGGGCGTTTTATCTGTTCTGGGCTGTCTAGGGAAAATAGCGGGATGTCTACGTTGAAGAGGTCGCCGCCTTCGGTTTGCATTTGGTAGTGGCCTTGCATGAGGCCGGAGGCGGTGTGGAGGGCCGCGCCGCTGGTGTATTGAAACTGTGCGCCGGGCATGAGGGTGGGTTGTTCGCCTACCACGCCGGGGCCGCGTACTTCCTGGACCCGGCCTTCGGCGTCGGTGATGTGCCAATAGCGCCCCAGCAAACGCACCGTGCTCTGGCCCCTGTTTTCTATTTGTACCGTATAGGCCCACACGTAATGCTCCTCATCTGGCAAGGACTGGCCTTCCAGATAGACAGGGAAAACAGTGATTTTAATATCGCGTGTGGTGTGGCTGTACATGGGGGATGACGGTAGGCGGATGACGGTAGGTTTCAGGTTTCAGGTTTCAGGTTTTAGGTTTTAGGTTTTAGGGAAGTGGTGATGCGTTGATAGCAGATAGGTTAACCTTCGTCATCTGTCATCTGTGATCCGTCCTCCGCTACCCTGCGGCATTATGGAATGAGGGGATCTGAATCAGGTTAAAAAATTCCTGGCGCGTGCGTGGATCGCTGCGGAACGTCCCCAGCAACCGGCTGGTTTGCATGGTTGCCCCTTGCTTCTGTGCCCCGCGCATGGACATGCACATATGCACCGCTTCCACCACCACTGCCACGCCTTTGGGCTGCAATGCCTCCTGCAGCGCCGTGGCAATTTGCGCGGTCATTTTCTCCTGAATTTGCAGGCGGCGTGAATACACATCCACCAGGCGTGCAAGCTTGCTCAGTCCCACCACACGTTTGTTGGGCAAATAGGCGATATGGGCCCGGCCAAAAAACGGTGCGAGGTGATGTTCGCAATGCGATGAGAAACGAATGTCGCGCAGTACCACCATTTCATCATAGCCTTCCACTTCTTCAAACGTGCGGCTTAAAATAGCGACGGGGTCTTGCGCGTAACCGGCGAAATATTCGCCATAAGCCCGCAATACGCGTGCCGGTGTATCGCGCAATCCTTCACGCTCCGGGTCTTCGCCGGCAAAGCGCAATAGAACGCGTAGTGCGGCTTCGGCTTCTTCTTTTGTGGGGGTGTGTTGCGTCATTCCATTGAAAAATGCTGTTATTCAGTATAGGCATATCGCATTATTCTCTCAAAAAGGCAATCGCCGCATGCAAAACCCCCTGCACCAGACGCTGCATACCCATAAATACGGGTTGTTTTTAACACGGCGCTTTTGGCCGATTTTTTGGTCGCAGTCCCTGGGTGCGCTGAATGATAATCTGCTGCGCAGTGGCCTGGTGGTGATGATCGCCTATGCCAAAGTACGCGGTATTTCCTTGCCATTGGATCGTGAGGACATTCTGGTGACGCTGTGTTCCGGCTTACTGGTGTTGCCGCTCTTGCTGTTTTCGTTCCTTGCTGGGCAACTGGCTGATAAATATGAGAAAGCGCGGCTTATTACCTACACTAAATTTGCTGAAGTAGGCATCATGCTTGGCGTATGGTGGGGGTTTGAGACGCAAAATATTTATCTGCTGATGGCGTTGCTGTTTGTCAGTGGTACCCATTCTACCTTCGCTAATCCTATTAAATACAGCATATTACCTGAACATTTGCGTGAAGATGAATTGCTTGCAGGAAATGGGTTTGTTTCTGGTGGTGGGTATATTTCTATTTTGTTCGGGCTTATCACCGGCGGGTTACTGGTAGTCATGCCCGGAAACCCCATCGGGTGGGCGGCGTTGGCTATCGCCGCCGCAGGACTCACCGCCAGTCTCATGATTCCGCGCGGGAAACCGGCAGAACCGGGGATGAAACTCAATTTTCATTTAATCCACGGCACGCTTAGCATCATCGCACAGGCCCGCAAATCAAATACGCTGTTTCATTCGATTCTGGGGCTGTCCTGGTTCTTGCTGATCGGCTCCGTTTTTATGGCGCAATTCCCAAATTATGCGCAGGGCATTATGCGGGCTGACAACGCGGTCTATACTTTGTTTCTCACCGTCTTCTCCATCGGCATCGCCGCCGGTTCAGTGCTCTGCGACAAATTATTGAAAGGTGAAGTTTCGCCGCGCTACACACCGTGGGCCCTGGTCGGAATTTCGGTATTTACCTACATGATGGTCTTTACCACGCCGCATCCCGTGCAAGAAGGACTCACTACTATTCATGACTTCGTTAGCGAAATACGGCATTTGCCCGTGCTGGTTTCCATGTTGATGGTTGCGGTGTGCGGGGGGGTGTATATGGTGCCGCTCTATGCGCTGCTGCAATCACGCAGCGAGTCCGGCGCACGTTCGCGGGTGATGGCGGCCAGTAATTTATCCGATTCGATTTTTATGACGGCGGCGGCGGTGGTGAGTGCGTTACTGTTACTGTCCGGGCTTACGGTTAAGGATGTGTTTTTATGTCTGGCTACGGTCAATTTGCTGCCGGCGTTTTTAGCGTATAAGGCCGCAAAAAATCACGTGTGATATTATGGGCTACCGCCGTTTTGCGGGATAGGTTTAGCCGGTCCGGATTGTAGCGGAATAGGAGGGGCCGTAATGGTGCGGTTAGTAGTTCCCTCCTCTTTCAGCATGCGCACGCCTGGTGCGGGAGTGCTTCCATTATCCCCGGATTTTTTTCCTTGTGGAATACGCGTGAATTGCCAGTCATCGGCAATGTTGCCGCAGCGTTTTTCCATGTCCGTCCGTGTGCCCATGCCCTGCTCTTTGCGTTGGGCATTATTGGGCAACGCACCAAACTGGCGGGCGATACGATCCCGCGATTGCCCGATAATCTGCATCACATAATTATCCTGCGCGCCGTATTGCTGGCGTAATGTGTCGGCCTCACTGGCGGTATCGGCAGCGGTAAAACGACAGTCGCCAACATGTTC
>CAZGVV010000031.1:0-16228 GCA_964529155.1 uncultured Rickettsiales bacterium | reverse complement strand
GGTATTTATTTCTTCGATATTCGCTTCTATTTTGGGTGCGGTTTTTAAATCCGTCTGCTGATTAACCCGTTGGCAGTAGCGCCAATATTCCGTAGCGCAGGCATGGAAGGAAAGACTGCGAATTCCCTGCAATAATTGCAACCGGTCCGTCGAAGGTGTTTCTGCCGGTTTCGTATCAGGTTTGGTTTCCGGTATAGAAGCTGTTGCCTCAGGTGCGGCCCCAGCTGAGATGGTAGTAGCCGCAGGTGCAACGGCAGTCGGTGTGTCGGCCGCGGGAGCAGGAGGGGAGGCAGGCGCGGGTGCCGCCGGTTGTGGCAGTGTTTGATTACGCGACGTTTTCAGCGCTTCGACAAGGTCTGCCCGTCCGGCGGCCTGTGCATAGGCTTGAGGCGTATTGCCGCTGCGATCCGCCAGCTGTGTACTGGCCCCGCGCTCGCACAAAAATTGAACGCTGGCTGGCAGGCCGCTACGCGTGGCATAAATAAGCGGCGTTTGCTGGTATTGATCGCGGATATTAATATCCGCCCCTCCTGCCAGCAACGCCTGCATGGCACTCAGGGCATTTCCATCGCGGCGGATGGATGCCAATGAAATTAATGGAATTCCCCGATTGTCCAGCCCGTTAGGATTGCCGCCTTGCGTGATTAATTGCTGAATCTCATCCGGTGCTCCGATACCCACCACATTGGCTAGCGCCGTATTGAGCGCGGTTTGCTGTTGTTCGGTAAGCGGTGTGCGCGTCTCCTGAGGCCGTAATATGACCGGTGCGGGCGCAGTAGCCCAGGCGGCGGACGCGTTCAGCGTTAGCAGCAAAAGGAAACAACTTGATTTTCGTTTTAAATGCCCCATATGCAATCGTCTAACATTCTACAGTAGAAAAGCTTATGACGCAAAACTCCTCTGCAAAAATCGCCGAACCCCAGGAAATCCGCCATTTTGATGCGGAGGTGGGTAAGGTTTTGAAACTCATGATCCATTCCCTTTACACCAATAAGGATATTTTCCTGCGCGAATTGGTCTCCAATGCTTCCGACGCCTGCGACCGTCTCCGCCATGCCGCCCTGACCAATGCCGGGCTTATCCAGGACGGCGAAACGCTGAGCATCAGCGTATCGGTCAACAAAGACGCCCGCACCCTTACCATCGCCGATAACGGCATCGGCATGTCGCGCGAGGAATTAATCCAGAATCTTGGCACTATCGCACGTTCCGGCACCCAGGAATTCATGAGCCGCGTTAATAGTGAAGGCAAAAATGCGGCTTCCTTAATCGGGCAATTTGGGGTGGGATTTTATTCGGCATTCATGGTGGCTGACCGCGTGGTGGTTGTGTCACAAAAAGCCGGTGAAGCGGGCGCATATCGCTGGGAATCCAATGGAGAGGGCGAATATGCCATCGGACCCGCTGAACGTGCGCCAAGCCATGGCACTTCCATCACGTTGCATTTACGTGCAGGAGAAGACAGCTATTTAGATAATTTTCGCCTGCGCCACATCATCCAAACCTATTCCGATCACATAGGCTTCCCCATTGAGTTGGAAGGAGAGGCGGTGAATAAGGCGTCGGCGTTGTGGATGCGCCCCAAAGCCGATATTACGCCCGAACAATACCAGGAATTTTACCGCCATGTTGCGCATGCGCCGGATGAGCCATGGCTTACCTTGCACCACAAAGCAGAAGGCGCACTTGAGTATACGGCGCTGTTATTTATTCCAAGCCTACCACCGTTTGACCTCTACCACCCGGATCGCAAGCGACGCGTGAAATTATATGTAAAACGTGTGTTTATCGCTGAAGATGGCATTGAACTGATCCCGCATTATTTGCGTTTTCTGCGCGGTGTGGTGGATTCGGAAGATTTGCCGCTCAACATTAGCCGCGAAACATTGCAAGCCAGTCCTGTGCTGGCAAAAATCCGTGAAGCAGTGGCAAAGCGCATGCTTTCTGAACTTAAAAAACGCAGCGACAAGGCAGAAGACTATGCAATTTTCTGGAAGCATTTCGGGCCGGTATTAAAAGAAGGCCTGTGCGAAAGCGCTACGCCGCGTGAGCAGATTCTGGAAGTATGCCGCTTCTCTTCTACTGGCAGCGACGGGTTGGTGGGCCTTGATGACTACATCGCACGCATGAAACCGGAGCAGAAAGATATTTTTTATCTCACCGGGGAGCAGCTCGATACTTTACGCGGCCATCCGCAACTGGAAGGCTTTGCCAAGCGCGGGATTGAAGTGCTGTTGCTTACTGATCATGTGGATGATTTCTGGTTATCGGTGGTGCAGGATTATAAAGGTAAACCATTTAAATCCATCACGCGCGCCGATATTGATTTATCTGCACTGGGCGATAGCGCAGAAGAAAAACCTGCTGCGCCTACGGCCCAAACCAGTGAGTTGCTGACCCGTTTTAAAGCGGCGCTCGGGGATGCGGTGCGTGATGTACGGGCGACTACCAAGCTTAGCGATTCCGCTTCGTGCCTGGCTATTGAAGAAGGTGCGATGGATATTCGTTTAGAGCGGTTTCTGCGTGAGCAGAAGCAATTGCCGTCCACTTCTGCAAAAATACTGGAAGTAAATATTGATCATCCTATTCTGCTGGCATTGGCAGCACGGTTAAACGATGTGTCAGCGGAAGCCGACATTGCCGATGTTGCCTGGCTTTTATTAGATCAGGCGCGGGTGGTCGAAGGCGAGACAGTAAGCGATCCGGCAGCGTTTTTGCGGCGTTTAAACCGTTTTGTGGAAAAGGGATTGGCGCAGGCGAGCGCATAGCCTATAGCTTAAGTCTATGACCGATCTTCTTGACCCTATCGCGCTTGCGCGTGCATTGATTGCCTGCCCTTCCGTCACGCCGGAGGATCATGGCGCGTTGGCTGTTATGCAAAACGCCTTGGAATCATTGGGGTTCATCTGCACCCGATTGCCGTTCTCCCAGGAAGGCGAACCTACGGTCGATAATCTGTATGCCAGACTTGGCACAGGTACGCCGCATTTCGCATTTGCCGGGCATACCGATGTTGTGCCGGTAGGCGACACGGCGGCGTGGAAATTTCCCCCCTTTGGTGGGGAAGTGCACGGCGAATATTTATATGGCCGTGGCGCAGAAGACATGAAAGGCGCGCTGGCCTGCATGGTTTCCGCTGTTGCCGCGTTCCTCAAAGAAAATGCTCCCTTTACGGGTTCCATCAGCTTTCTCATTACCGGCGATGAAGAGGGGTACGCCATCAATGGCACGCGTAAAATGGTTGCGTGGATGCAGGAACGTAACATCGTGCCGGATTGTTGCCTGGTCGGGGAGCCGACCAATCCTGAGTCCATCGGTGACATGGTGAAAATCGGACGGCGTGGCAGCATGAATATGGTGCTTACCGTGCGTGGAAAGCAAGGTCATGTGGCGTATCCGCATTTGGCGGATAACCCGGTGACGAAACTGGTGGCTTTATTGCAGGCACTGAAAACAGAAGTGATTGATGAGGGGATGGAATTTTTCCAGCCGAGCAATTTGGAGGTGACATCAATTGACGTTGGAAACCCTGCGAAAAACGTGATTCCCGGCAATGCTGAGGCGCGCATCAATATTCGCTTTAATCCATTGCATAATTCAGCCGATATGCTGGCCTGGATGCAAACACGCTGCCGAGAGTTTCTAGGCGAGGGCTATACATTGGAAACACGTGTCACGGGTGAAGCATTTCTGACGCAGCCGGGTGCATTTAGCGCATTACTGGTTGATGCAATAAAAGCAGCCAGCGGAAAAACGCCTGTTCTGTCCACCACGGGCGGCACATCGGATGCGCGTTTTATCAAGGATTTATGCCCGGTCGCCGAGTTCGGCACCACCGGTTTTACGCCCCATATGGTGGATGAGCGGGTGAAAGTGGCGGATCTACGCCTGCTTTCAGCATGCTATAGAGACGCCTTGCAGCGATTTTTCAAGTAAGGCTGCTTTAAGCCAGATTTTTGCAATTACGTCATATTGTCACAATTGCGTCATCAAGCTGTAACATAAATAGCGTATAAATTATTTATGTAATTTAACTTTCGTGAAATTCTTCGCGCTAGAGACATTACTAATTTAATTTTGCAATTATTCTATTATGGAGAGTTTTATGAAAAAATTATTGAAGTTAATCGCACTAGCCTTGGTTTTGCAATTGAGCGTATCGAGTTATAGTTCAGGTGCATATGCCTATACATTTACCGGTGTTAATCAGGCAGAAACAAAGCTTGTTGCTGCAGTAAATAAGATTAAAAATCCAGAAGTAAAGGCTGATTATTTGAAGGCCATTGCTAAATTTGATGCCATAAAAGACAAGGTTTCAGCAAAAGCTAAGCCTACGGCTGAAGAAATTCAAAATGTTCAAAATTTGTTTTTACAGCTTGCTAGCTGGATTGGATTCTAAGAAGTAGTTGTCTCGATGAGAGGGATAATATTATCCCTCTCATCGTACTCCACCCGCATAAAACATAAGCCCTGCGGCGGTGCGGTTGGTCCGGCGGCGGTGCGGTTTCGTGCGGCCAGTGCTTTCGCCACGTCCTGTGGCACCCATTTTTCTTTGCCCACTAATACCAGCGTGCCGGTAATATTGCGCACCATATGGTGCAAAAAGGAGCGTGCGGAAATATCGATATGGATTTCCTCGCCGTGAACACTCAGCGTTAATGCATCTATTTTTTTTATTGGTGATTTGGCCTGGCATTCGGTGGCGCGAAAGCTGGTGAAATCATGCTCTCCCACCAGACATAATGCCGCCTCACGCATTGCTTCCCTGTTAAGGGGCGGTGCGATATGCCATACACGGTTCGCTTCCAATGCTGCGGGTGCGCGGCGGTTTAAAATGCGGTAGCGGTAATGCCGTGCCCGGGCGGAAAAGCGCGCATGAAACGCCTCATCCACCATCGATACATCGCGCAATGAAATGTGGCGCGCATCATGGGTGGCGATATGAAAATTAATAGCGCTCATCACCCGGAATGGATCATGCGGCGCGGTTAAATCCACATGCACTACCTGCGCGGCTGCATGCACACCGGAATCGGTCCGTCCGGCGGCAACGGGTGTTACGCGCTCACCGCAAAACCGGAAAATCGCTTCTTCCAGCGCCGCTTGTACTGTGGGCATGCCCGGCGTTTTTTGCCAGCCGCAAAACGGCGTGCCGTCATATTCCACAATGAGTTTGTAACGGGGCATGGATTTACGCCACTACCGTGCCGCCTGGCAGGCTAAAGCCTTTGAGAAATTCCGCGATAGGCAACCGTTTTTTGCCAGGGCGCTGGAGTATCAACGGCTGGAGTACGCCTTCTTTGCACGCGATGCTGAGCGTGTCGTCCAGCACCGATCCCGGCGCTGCATAGTGTGGAATGGAAACAGGTTTTGCGGCAAAGATTTTTATGATTTCATCCCCATATTTAAAACTTGCTCCCGGCGAAGGGGAAAGGCCGCGTATGTGGTGCGTGATGGCGCTTGCGGGTTGGTTCCAGTCTATGCGGCACTCCGCCGGTGTGATTTTTGCGGCATAGGTAACCCCATTTTGGGGTTGCGGCACAGGCGAGGGTGATGCAGCCAGCACTTCCAGCACCATTTGCGCGCCCATTGTACTTAGCGTGTCATGCAGACCACCTGCATCCATATCTGCCGGAATAGGAAAATGCCGCACCAGCAGCATATCGCCGGTATCTAGTCCCTTATCCATTTGCATAATGGTCACGCCGGTTTCCGTATCCCCCGCCATCAGTGTACGTTGAAGCGGGGCTGCTCCACGCCAGCGTGGAAGCAGGGAGGGATGAATATTGATGCACCCGCGCGGACAGGCGCTGAGAATGGCGTGCGGCAACAGCAACCCATACGCCGCGACCACCGCCACATCGGCCCGATGCGCCGCAAATTCGGCCTGCACATCTGGAGATTTCAATGAAACAGGTGTAAACACCGGCAAATGATGCATTGTAGCGTAGTGATGGACGGGGGAAGGCGTTTCCTTCTGCCCACGCCCGGCGGGACGCGGAGGCTGGGTATAGACAGCCGCAATAGTATAGCCAGCTTTGTACAACGCATCTAACGCCGGCACCGCAAACCCGGGCGTGCCCATGAAGATAAGGCGCTCCGTCATCCGCTAACCGTGATTACAGTGCTCGCCATGAACATGGTCATGATGATCGTGGTCGGGGTCGAAATAGCCTTGTTTTTTCATTTTGGTTAAGCGTCGGTGGATCATATCGCGCTTCAGGCGGGAGATGTGGTCTACGAAGGTGATGCCGTTGGTGTGGTCAATCTCATGCTGGATGCAGGTAGCCATCAGGCCAGTGAATTCTTCTTCGCGTACCTTGCCGTCCAGATCCATAAACCGCACGCGGGTGCGGGCGGGGCGTTCCACTTCGGAGAATTGGTCAGGGAAGGAAAGGCATCCTTCGCGGTGTATGTTTAAATCTTTTGATGTATCCATTACCTCGGCGTTTATAAATACCCATTGCTTGCCGGTGGTGCGCACACCCGGCTCTTCGCGCCATTCGGTATCCACCACAATCAACCGCTTGGCCACGCCGACCTGCACGGCCGCCAGTCCCACGCCATGCGATTCATACATGGTGTCAAACATATCTGCCGCCAATTGGCGAATGTCATCAGTGACTGCGGGGATGGCAGTGGAGATGGATTTCAGGAGTGGATCAGGGGCGATGACGAGGGGGAGGAGTGCCATTGGACGGTGTACCATTTGTTAAGTAAGGTTGAGGGATTCCTGAGGAAGCATTACGGTTTTGTGCTTGTTGCATTTCAGCCACTCCGTGAAAGGCTGCCTGAATTTCTAGATCAATTATTGGGACGGGCACTTCAGAGGATGTTAATAGGTTGCGTACTTCTCGTTGCAATCTGTCTGTATTAGTTATTTCATCTGCTCCAATAATAGATCGTATTAATTGTCTGCGTAGTGTTTCTAATTGGGTATGATTATCAGTTGAAATAGCATGGCTAGGCCAATCGGCTAATGAATAGGCACTAGTAATATCTGCTTCTGGAGCATTAACAAAATGGATTGGCTTGTATTCTAATGTCATATTCTCTTTAGCCTTTCTATCACTTCCTCTTTCCCCAACACCTCCATCACCTCAAACATCCCCGGTGAGGTCGTGCGGCCTGTGATAGCCGCCCGGAGTGCCTGGGCGATGTCTCCCAGCTTTTTGCCCTGAGCTTCGGCGAAGCTGCGGGCGAGGGATTCAAGCGCCGGTTGCGTCCACTCAGTATGCGCTTCCAGTAGGGGCAGGAAGGTTTGCAGTATAGCACGCCCACCGTTATCGAGCAAGGCTTGCGCCTTGGGGTCTGCTGGTGGGTGCTCGGTATAAAATTTAGCATTTTCAGCAAGTTCTTTTAAGTTCTTCGCGCGTTGCTTTAAGCCAGGCATGCCCTTTGCCAGGCGGTCTTTAAGCGCTGGCTGCAACGTTCCGGCCGGGAAAAGCAGCTCCACCAACCGCTGATTATCGGCCTCGCGCAAATAATGCCCGTTCACATTTTCCAGCTTGGCGAAGTCAAACCGCGAAGGAGACTGACCGATGGCTTCCAGGTTAAACCAGGCAATTGCCTGTTCGTCGGAAATAATCTCATCGTCGCCGTGGCTCCACCCGAGGCGCAGCAAATAATTGCGCAGCGCTTCCGGCAAATAACCCATATCGCGGTAGGCATCCACGCCGAGCGCGCCGTGGCGTTTGGACAGCTTTGCGCCGTCCGGCCCATGAATAAGTGGAATATGTGCGAATACGGGCGGGCGCCAGCCCATGGCCTGGTAAATTAATGATTGGCGAAACGCGTTGGTAAGATGGTCATCTCCGCGAATCACATGGGTCACGCCCATGTCATGGTCATCCACCACCACTGCCAGCATATAGGTGGGCGTGCCGTCTGAGCGCAGGATGACCATGTCGTCCAGCTCGCTGTTGGGAACAGTCACGCGGCCTTGCACCGTGTCTTCAATTACTGTTTCGCCGGTGAGCGGCGCTTTCATACGAATAACCGGCTGTGCGCCTGCTGGCGGTGTGCCGCCGCCACGCCACGGGCTGCGGAATTTACCGTTGGGATTAGCCGCGCGAAACGCGCTTAATTCTTCCGGCGTAGTGTAACATAGATACGCTTGCCCTGCGTCCACCATGGCGTGGGCAATTTCGGCGTGGCGGGTGGCGCGGGCAAATTGAAACACCGGTTCGCCGTCCCATTGCAAACCCAGCCAGCGCATGCCGTCTAAAATAGCGTCAATGGCGGGCTCCGTGGAGCGCGCGCGGTCTGTGTCTTCTATGCGCAGTAAAAATTTCCCCCCGTGATGACGGGCGAAAAGATAATTAAACAACGCCGTGCGCGCCCCGCCAATATGGAGGAAGCCGGTAGGCGAGGGAGCAAAACGGGTGACAACGGACATAAGGTAATGATGCTAGACGAAGGGGGGATGTCAGGTTACAAGAAGCTATTACTTAACGAATAATCAGGTAATTGGCAATGGCTATAGCGCGCGTATTTACCACCGCCATCCATCCAATAGCCGCCCAGCGCGAGCGTTTCCCGCTGTGGACCCCCGTTTTTCTGATGGTGGGGATTGGCGGGTATTTCTCGCTTTTAGACGAGCCAGCACCATGGGTTTCGCTATGCATGCTAACAATAAGCATTATTTTTCTGGCGATTAGCTGGAAACGAAAAGTGCGGATAATCGCGGGTATGTGCGTTCTCATTGCTGTGGGATTTGCCGCTGCGCAAGTGCGAACAACGCTGGTGCAGGCGCCGTTACTGGGTGAATCGCTGTTCAATACAGAAGTGGACGGGGTGATAGAAAGCATCGATGCGCGTGAAAAAGGCGCAAAATTGGTGCTGGTTCATCCGCAGGTGGAGGATTTGGCGCCGGAGCGTACGCCAGCGCGTATCCGCCTGACATTCCGGGCCTATGACCCCAGCTGGCACATTGGCGACCGGGTGAAGGCCAGCGCCATGCTGTATCCGCTGCCTCTTCCTGCCCAGCCGGGGGCGTATGATTTCGGGCGCTATTTATATTTTCAGGGCATCGGCGCAACCGGCATGTCGTTTCGTGCGCCGGAAATCATGTCCACCAGCGAACGCCGCCCACTGGCCATGAAGATCGACGCGGTGCGTCACCGGATAGCGGAAGATATGCGTGGCGCAATGCCTGGCGCGGTAGGAACTGTGGCTACTGCCATGACCGTTGGTGAAATGGGGCCGATTCCCGAAGCAACGCAGGAGCTGCTGCGCGATGCCGGGCTTTCGCATATTTTGTCTATTTCCGGTCTGCATTTAAGCCTGGCCGCTGGTATCGTGTTTTTTGCCGTGCGTTTAGGGCTGGCGTTGATTCCAGGCATTGCGCTGCGCTGGCCGGTGAAGAAAATTGCTGCTGCTTTTGCGCTGTGCAGCTCATTTATTTACCTGCTCCTTGCCGGTTATCCCATTCCGGCGCAGCGCTCGTTTATCATGGTGGCGTTTGTGCTTCTGGCCATTATCGTGGATCGGCGCGGCATCAGCATGCGCTCGCTGATGATGGCGGCGGCGTTGATATTATTGGTGTTCCCGGAGTCCATGCTCGGCGCCAGTTTCCAGATGTCATTTTCCGCCACGCTTGCCATTGTGGCTATTTACGAGCGTTTCGGGCGTTATTTGCACCGGCCACACGCGGGATGGATTGAGCGCGGATGGCGGCATTTGCTGGGTATTGTCGTCACTTCCATGGCGGCAACATTCGCCACTGCGCCGTTTGTCATTTACAATTTTGATCGCTTTTCGAGTTTCGGGCTGCTCTCCAACATGCTGGTTATTCCGCTTGCCGGTTTTATTATTATGCCGGGCGTTGTCGTGAGCCTGTTGTTGATGCCGTTTGGCTTGCAATGGATTGGCTACTGGCCGCTGGCTCATGGCACGGCGTGGATGCTTTCCATTTCCGAGTGGGTGGTCGCGCTGCCCTATTCGTCTATTTTGCTGTATGCGCCGACCCAAACGGGCATGGTGGTTGCGGCGTTTGGCATGATCTGGCTGTGTCTGATGCGCGGGCGCATTGCTTTGCTTGGAATCCCGCTTTTTGTCATCGGCATGGCGACCATGGGGCTGCATATTTCACCGGATGTATTTATCAGCGGCGATGGGCGGCAGGTGATGGTGCGGTTGGAGGATGGGCGTTACACGATGCTCAAAGGCAGCGGCGAGGGATTCACCGCGCAAGCCTGGCTTAAAGCCGAAGGCCAGGAACAGACGGTAAAACCCCGCGACGCCGGAGTGGAATGCACGCGCGAACATTGCATTGCCACCGTTCATCACCAGAAAATCGAAGTACTGAAAAAACCGCAATACAATGCCATTCGCTATGAAGCCTGCGCCGAAGAAGGCGGAATTTTGACATCGTGGTGGTATTTAGATGCCGCGCATTGCCCGGGGCCAACATTGATTATCGACCGTAAAGCGCTTGAAACCTACGGCGCGCATACGCTGCAATTTAAAGCCAATGGCGAGGTGCAACTTCACACCGTCTGGACAAAAAAACACGGCCACCGCCCGTGGGAGGTGGCCGCTGAAGGAGAATGGGAGTAACCCTATTCGGATAAATTAACTTCCAAGTTCGCCTATAAATGCGTTTTGCCAGTAGCAGCCCCTGCCCGTTTGTTGTGCTAAGCAAGGCATATTACGATAATCAAATCCCATATTTTCGACGTGATCAGTATAAATACCTAAAACACATATTTTATTGCTAGGAACGGAAGGTAGCAGTGTAGATGCATACCCAATAATAATGTTTCTTACAGCAGCTTGCGGAGTAGCTGCGGAAATATTTAGACTAGCTTTAGCCAGAATACGGCAACCAATCAGTCCGCCGGAATTCCCTGGGGTTGTCGCTGGGGTAGAGGGACTGGTGGTGGGAGCTGGATTCGTTGGCGCTGGTGGAGTGGAGTATAGCGGAATATTTGTGAAAGGACCATAAGTCGGAAGGAGGCCTCCTGCAAATGCCGGTTGTGCGGCAGTGAGGGCAACAAGGCTATATAAAGCGATTTTTTTCATGGTGTGTTTCATAAATCGATACTTTCCTGATTAATTCGAGTCTTAAAATTAATTATAGAAAGGTTTTATGACAGGTCAGCGACGACTGTATGAAGGATTTATGACAAGTGAGAAGGGTTTATTGAATAAAAATGAGATAACAGCAGCTTAGTCTTTGCTGTATTCGCCGGTGTTCACCCAGCGGCGGGTGTTTTCCGGTTTGCCGAAATAATAGCCCTGCATGTATTCCATGCCGTATTCCATCAATAGCTTCGCCGTATCCCCGGTTTCCACGAATTCGGCTACGGAAGGCAGGCCAAAGCCGTGGGTAAATTCGAGCAGGGTTTTTACGAAGAAGCGGTTATCGGCGTTATAGGCAAGGTCTTTAATAAACACCCCGTCAATTTTCACCATATCTACCGACAGGGCTTTGATCTGGCGGAATGACGTATAGCCCGAACCGAAATCATCCAGCGCCACCTGCGCGCCGAGCGATTGAATGGCCGCCACGAAATAGGCTGCACGCCGCAAATTCGCATGCATGGCGGTTTCGGTGATTTCCACGATCATGCGCGGTGCAATGTCCGGCGTTTCCTGAATAATGGTTTGCAGGCGTTCCAGCCAGATAGGATTTTCGGTGGTGAGGTTGGACACGTTAAACGCCAGCGATACGTTGGGATAGGTGCGCAATTCTTTGGCGATCATATCCAGCACCATAGTATCTATCGGCTCAATCAGGCCCATTTTTTCCGCTACGGGAATCAGCGCCCCGGCAGAAGTCACTTTTCCGTTCAGGCCAATTAAACGCAGCAATCCTTCATAATGCGCGATGCGTCCGGTTTTGCTCTCTACAATCGGCTGCCACGCCAGACGCAGGCGGTTTTCGTGCATGGCGCTATAGAGATAGCTGGCCAGCCCCATCTGCTGGCGGCATGCATCGGCTTCCTGATGCATGTCAGAATAGACCCGTAAAAAACTTTCCTGGGGGCTATTGAGGGCAACATAGGCTTTATCCAGCGCGTCGCTTGCTGACTGGGTTTCCTGCGGAAAATGTACCGCGCCTACTGCGCCGATGACGTGCAGTGAAGAAGTTGCATAATGCTCACGGCCATAATTTTGCACAATATTGGCCAGTCGTGCCGCTGTGCTTTCCGTGTCGCCGGGGTGGCTGCGTGCTAAAATAATTCCGAATTGATCGCGCTGGAGGCGAGCGATGCTGTCGTCTTTGCTTAAAATATTGCTCATCAATGCGATAAGCCCGCTTACCGTGCGCTCGGAAAATTCGTGGCCATAGCCATTGATAATCATGGCAAGGTTGTCGATGGACACCAACAATAGCGCGCCGGAGCCGTTGTCTTTCTGGCGTATGTTGATGGTGCTTTGTAGTTTATGGATAAATTCCGAAGGATAAATCGCTTCCACAGCGCTAGTCGCACCTACTCCCAACGTGACGTCGGAAGAAAAAGGCGTAATAGCTGCGCTGGCCGATGGGCGTGATCCATGCTCTTGTGTCAAGACAGGTGCTTTCCGATGTTCGTCTTAGTATGGTCGGAAAAGTGGTAAATATTAGTTAAAATGCGGCAATTAGGCAGAAAAAATGCCCCTTAAATCCATATGGCTGCGGCGCCAGAAGGGTGCTATATCTGGGCATATGGTAAGGTATGTGCAGAAATTATTGATTCTTTTCCTAGGCATGGCCTTATTTGGGCTGCCCAGTGCGTACGCACAGCCGCTTTTGACCTTGCGCACGCAGGGAGGGCAGCAGGAGGTTTCCTTGCAATTGCCAATAGTAAATGCTCCGCACATATTTACTGTGGACCACCCGGACCGGCTGGTGGTGGATGTGCACAACATAACCCGTGCGCAATTGGCCGGGCTTACGCTTCCGGCCAATTATCAGGGTGGAATCGTTAAAACGATGCGGATCGGACAGTTTGATGCAAAAACCGTGCGTATCGTGTTTGAATTAACGACTGCTCCTGCAAGCCTTGAGACGACCTCAACACCACACAAAGAAAGCATGCAGGTAAATATTATATTGCGCACCAAAGAGGTTGCGCAGAAGCCTGTAGGATTAAAATCCGTACGGAATACCACAGAAGATACGCGTCCTTTGGTGGTCATTGACGCCGGGCATGGCGGGCAAGATCCCGGAACGACAGGTCCGGACGGGGTGCAAGAAAAAGCAGTCGTGCTTTCCTACGCGCAGGCGTTGAAAGCGGCGTTGGTGGAAACAGGGCGTTACCGTGCCCTACTCACGCGCGAAGATGATCATTTCATTCTGCTGCGCCAGCGTGTGGTAATGGCCCGCGGCGCGCACGGCAATTTGTTCATCTCCCTTCATGCCGATTCCGCGCCGAGTGATGATGCCAGCGGGCTTTCCGTGTATACGCTTTCTGAGCAAGCATCAGACAAAGAAAGCGCGGCGCTGGCAGAGCGGGAAAATCACGCTGACGCAGTGTATGATTTAGACTTGTCGGACCAAAGCAAGGACGTTGCTGATATTCTAGTGTCGCTGGCTCAGCGGGACACCAATAGTCGGTCTGCAAGCTTAGCTGAGGCACTGGTTTCCTCATTGCAGCAGGCGCAGGTGAATCTTTTATCCACTAATCCCCACCGCTTCGCCGGGTTTGCCGTCTTGAAAGCGCCCGATATTGCTTCTGTGCTGGTTGAAATCGGCTTTTTGTCTAATGGAACCGAACAAAAACGGTTGCAGAGCAAAGCATACCGCGCCAAAGTAGTCGCCGGGCTGGTAGAGGGCGTGGATCGCTTTTTCACTACGCGCCAAGAAACATCACGCAAGGAACCATAATGCGGTTTATCGTTACGCTATTAGGCTGGTTAGTAGCGTTGTTTTTCACCGGCGTGGTGATTGCTGGTGTGGCAGGGTATTTTCTGTTTAAACACTATTCCCGCGATTTGCCGGATTACTCGCAACTGGCTAATTATGATCCCCCAACGGTTACCCGGCTCTATGCATCAGACGGGCGTCTGATGGCGGAATATGCCACGGAGAAGCGGGTTTTCGTGCCGCTGACGGCCATTCCAAAACGGGTAACTCAGGCATTTATTGCGGCGGAAGATAAAAATTTTTACGCCCACCAGGGCATTGACATCAGTGGTATTATCCGCGCGGTGCATACCAATATTTTGAATTACGGCCAGGGTAAATCCATGGTTGGTGGTTCCACTATCACGCAGCAGGTGGTGAAAAACTTTCTACTTACCGACGAAAAATCTATTGAGCGCAAAGTGAAAGAGGCGATTCTGGCGATTCGCATCAGCCAGGCCTACAGCAAGGATAAAATTTTAGAATTATATTTAAACGAAATATTCCTGGGCCGCCGGTCTTATGGCATTGCAGCGGCAGCACTGAATTATTTCAATAAGCCACTGGAGGAGATGACAGTTGCAGAAGCCGCTTTGCTTGCAGCGCAACCCAAGGGCCCGACCAATTATGATCCCGTTCATTTCCCCGAAGCGGCAAAGCAGCGGCGCGACTGGGTTATCAGGCGGATGGAAGAAGATGGCTACATCACACAGGAAGAAGCCGCTGAAGCGGTTGCTGAAGCGGTTACGTTACGTAAACCTACGCCGGATGACGTAGCGCGCGCCGATTTCTTCGCGGAAGAAGTGCGCCGTTGGCTGGCCGCGCAATACGGTGAAGATGCGCTTTATGAAGGCGGCCTAGTGGTGCGCACCACACTGGACCCCACCTTGCAGGAATATGCCGACAAAGCATTGCGTGTGGCACTGATTGGTTATGATAGAAAACGCGGTTATCGCGGTCCGCTTGCGCATTTGCCAAGCCTCAGCAATTATCAGATCAAGCTGGCGGAATTAACCAAGAATGAAAAACACCTGGTCGAAGGCCAGCAATTAGCGGTGGTCAGCGGAGTTGATGCAAAACAGGCAACTCTGAATTTTGTAGACGCAAAAACCGGCATCATTCCTTTCGCCTTGATGAAATGGACCAGGCGTATCGTATCTGACGGGGTGCTCGGCCATGAAGTGAAAAAACCGGCAGATGTATTAAGCGTCGGCGATGTCGTCATGGTAGGGCCGCTGGCCGATGACCAGAAAAAACTGATTCCTGCCGGTGATGTTAAAAATGCCTGGGATTTGCAGCAATTACCCGCCGTTAACGGCGCGATTGTGGTAATGGACCCGCATAGTGGCCGCGTGCTGGCATTGTCTGGTGGATATTCCTATGCAGGCAATGAATTTGATCGTGCTACCCAAGCTAAGCGTCAGCCAGGTTCATCATTCAAGCCGTTTGTATACATGGCAGGATTAGAGAATGGCCTGACGCCGTCCTCTATCCTCATTGATGGTCCGGTGGAAATGAGTCAGGGTGAGGGGCTGCCCACATGGAAGCCGCAAAATTATGAAGGCGAATATTTAGGGCCTACCACCATGCGCGTCGGTCTGGAAAAATCCCGTAACACCATGACGGTGCGTTTGGCGCAGATGATCGGTATTGACCGGGTGCTGGAAATTGGCAAGCGCTTTGGTATTTACACCGAGCCCGCCCGTAATTTTTCCATCGTACTGGGTGCGGCTGAAACCAGCTTAATGCGCCTCACCAATGCCTATTCCATGATCGTTAATGGCGGTAAGCGCGTGGAGCCCGCATTAGTAGAGCGTGTCGATGACCGGCATGGCACCATTATTTATCGCCGTGATACGCGTGAATGCAAAAACTGCGTAGTCACCACTGCTGCACAACTCGAAGCAAGCGCCAATATGCCGCCATTGCCGGCCGATGACCGCGCGCAAGTGGTTGATCCACGCGTGGCGTATCAGATGGTTTCCTTGTTGCAAGGTGTCGTACTGCGCGGCACGGGCGTGCGCGCTAAAATACTTGGCCGTCCGGTAGCAGGAAAAACCGGTACCACCAATAACAGCATGGACACCTGGTTCGTTGGGTTTACCCCGGATTTAGCGGTGGGTGTATTTGTTGGGTATGATAAGCCGCAAACGCTTGGCAAACGTGAAACCGGGGCTTCGGTAGCGTTGCCCGGTTTTATTAATTTTATGCAAGCCGCGCTCAAAGACAAGCCCGCTTCGCCTTTTCGTATTCCTCCGGGTATTGAACTTACCAAGGTGGATTTAAAAACAGGCGAGCCCGTAACTCCAGAAAACCCAGGAAATCAGGTGATAGATGAAGCTTTTGTCACCGGGGATCCGATTTTTGTTCCCGGCAGACCGCAACCTGAAGCCA
>CAZGVV010000030.1:22855-24202 GCA_964529155.1 uncultured Rickettsiales bacterium | reverse complement strand
ACGGTCTTGCGGGCGGCGCGGCGTGAATCCCGGCGCTTCTTCACATACCCACACCACCACGTCTGCCGCCGCTTCAATGGCATCCATTTTATAACGGTCATGCAAGTTTCGGTACGCCGCGAAATACAGCACCCGGTTTCCTGCCGCGCGCATGGCTGCGCCAATAGAAAACAGCACGGCATTTCCCAAACCACCGCCCGCCAGCAGCACATCTTCGCCGTGAGGGATATGGGTTGGCGTGCCGGTTGGTCCCATCAGCACCACGGGCTCACCTGGCGTTAAATAACGGCACATATCCGACGAACCGCCCATTTCCAATACAATCAAGGAAATCAATCCGCGCGCAGAATCTACCTCCGCTCCTGTCAGGGCCAATCCTTCCATTGCAAGCGTAGTCTGCTGTGTACTCAGCGCATAGGCTTCATAATTTTGCAGGCGGTAAAATTGCCCCGGCAGAAACCGTGTTGCGGCTAAGGGCGCATGTACAACCACTTCCATAATACCGGGCGCCAATTGCTGAACAGCATGTACTTTTGCCGAAAGTGCCTCGTGCATGCGTGCTAAAAATCGCTCTGCCGCTTCACCATTCCCCGGCGCCTCGCGAAGCACACGGCTAATCAGTGGATAGCTTTGCTTGGCGCTGGCCATGGCCTTTACCACATTGCCGGAAAAAGATGGATGTAAATCGCCCAGGAAGCTTGCGCTTTTGCCATCGGCTTCTTTACGCAACAGGGGGTGCGCTGTTGCAGGCTTGACGCTGCGTTCGGGTGACACCGGTGCACCTGTGGCGTCAACCGCTTGGAAATACTTGCCGTCCAATACAAAATGCGCTGCATCTTCCCGTGCAAGAACGGTGTTGGGGCTTGTGCCTGCTGCCACTAAAATAGCCCGGGCGGGGCAGGTGATGGGGGATGGATGATGGCTGGCAGGGCCTTGCAGCTGGATACCTTCAACATGCCCAAAGCGATCCACGTCCACGCCAACCGGCTCCCATAATTCGCCGAAACGAATGCCTTCTTGCAGCGCTTTTTCTACTTCTTCATGATTTAACCGGTAGCTTGGCGCATCAATCAATCGTTTGCGATACAGCAGCTTTACGCCACCCCAGCTATCCAGCAATGGGCCAATCGCTTCACCGCGCAGGCGTGCCGCACGCAGGGCGTTGGCATGCGCTATAAATTCCTCGGCGATAAGCGCGTCTTCCTCGCTCCATCTGGCGCGAACCGCTTTCTCCCCGCGTTGTTTGACCAGCGTTTCATACCGGCTTAAAAATTTCTCGACCTGTACCGGGTAATAGGCCAGCGCTTCCGTTGCCGTATCAATCGCCGTAAGTCCGCCACCAATCAC
>CAZGVV010000030.1:19566-22845 GCA_964529155.1 uncultured Rickettsiales bacterium | reverse complement strand
AATTGCAAATTGGCGATGGAATCCGTGCGCGCTGCTCCGGTGAGTTGCAAACTCATCAGGAAGTCTGATGCCGCCCGCACACCACGCGCCATGCCGTTGGGAATATTCAGTACGGTAGGTTTTCCTGCACCAAGCGCCAGAGCGATATGGTCAAACCCCAGCCCTAACGCGCTTTCATAATCCAGCTGCCCACCAAATCGTACGCCGCCGAACATGCGAAATCGCGTCCGGCGTTCCAGCAATAAGCGCAAGATGGTGAGGAAATTTTTATCCCAGCGCACCGTGATGCCATATTCCGCTACGCCACCAAACCCACCACCAGCGCGGCTCTCCAACGGTTCATATAGTGTTTTTATATCATGCACCGGCTGCGTCAGCAGCGCTTCTGGAAGTGGCTCTATCTTAAGCCCGTCCACCGCTACTACGGTATGTCCGTCATTGAGTAAATGATGCGAGAGTGTATATCCTGCCGGGCCTAAGCCCACGACTAAGACTTTTTTCCCCGTCTCCGGCAACGCAACCGGGCGCGAAAGGTTGAGCGGATTCCACCGCGTAAGCAGCGAGTAAATTTCAAACCCATAGGGTAGCGCCAGTACGTCGGTCAATGCGCGTGTCTCCGCCATGGGTATATCCACCGGCTCTTGTTTTTGGTAAATGCACGACTTCATGCAATCATTGCAAATGCGGTGTCCTGTGCCGGCACACATTGGATTATCCACGCAAATCATCGCCAGCGCACCGATAGGTACACCACGGCTTTTCAGCAGCAGCATTTCCGAAATTTTTTCTTCCAGCGGGCAACCGGCAAGTGTAATGCCCAGCGAATTCTGCTTAAATCCCCCCGTTTTTTCGTGCATGCCTTTGGAGCAGGAATCCCGGCTTTGCGCGTGGCAATGGATACAATAATTCGCCTGATCGAGCGCCGCCTCCAGCGTGCCGCCGGGATCGGTCAGGCCAAAGCCTTCGCGCACGCGGCGTTGCTCGGGCGGCAATTGCAGCAGCCCGTTTTTTTCTTCCGTATGGACCAAATGCAGCGGTTCTATTTTTTTGGGTTGCTTAAACAACACGCTGATCACACCGCTATGCACTGCCCATGCGGCGTAACGTAGCGCCAAATCAAGGTCAGGCGCATGCGCCGCTTCATCGTCTTGCCACGCCAGCACATGCCGCGAAAACGCAAGCTCCGTGAGGGGCTCGCCCATACGTGCTTCCAGCGCCGCTTTTAATGCCGCACCATCAAACCCACGTGCCTCATCCGCATTGAATTGCTTAAGCGCCCGGCGCTGCACGAACAGGCGTTTGCAGGCATAAATCGGCGCTAATGCGTGATGCGTTTCCCCCAACTGATGCAACTCTTTTTCCACACCGAATAAACGGCCAATAAAATCTTCCGCATGCGGAGCAATATCGATCAACAATTGCGCGCGCTCTTTTTCCGCCAGCGTTTCCGGCGCTAACCGGCCTGCAAGAAGACGTTCGGTAAGCGTAGCATCCGCGGCGGTTAATTCCTGCAAAAACCGTGCATCCAGCGCCGCCAAATGCGGTTGTTGATAAAGTTGTTCAAAGGTAAATCCAAACGCCAATTTCATGTCCGCTCCGCTTTTTTGGTGCAGCAAGATTCAATATATTCGGTTAATTCCGCCACGCATTGTGCACGGGTTTTTGTTTCCGTATCCACCACAAAATCCGGGTCCTTAGGTATATCAAAAGGTGCGGAAATACCGGTGAATTCTGCAATTTTTCCTGCACGCGCTAACTTATATAACCCCTTTGTATCGCGTTGTTCACAGCGCTCTAATGATGCCTTAATATACACATGCCGGAACCATTCCGGCAAACACGCGCGTGCTACTGCCCGGTCGTGTTCACTGGGTGAAATAAACGCAGTAATCACGATAAATCCCGCCTGCGCAAACAATGCCGCCACCTCAGCTGCGCGACGTAAATGCTCGTGGCGATCTTCCGCAGAAAAGCCTAAATCCCGGCTTAAGTGTTGACGCAGATTATCGCCGTCCAGCACGAATACCTGACGGCCTCTACGAAATAATACCTCCTGCACGCCTTGTGCCAGCGTAGATTTTCCTGCGCCCGATAATCCTGAGAACCAGAAAATCCCGGGTAGATGCCCATTCGTCGCTATTCGCTCATCAAGACTGATCGCCTGGGGTTGCTGCGTGAGATGTGTAGATTTAACCGCAGTTTCCCCACGTAGATCGCACAGTTCAGCACTGTCAACTAATCCTCCACCCACCACACGTTCTCCGTCAAATATCGCAAAGCGTGCTGTGCGCAGGTGCGTAGAAAAACCATCCAGTGGCACCAATGCACGTGCGCGAAAATGCACCTCCGCCGCCATGCCGGACGCCACGTGTATGGCATCTACATTGCGTTCTAAGGTGTTGGGCTGAATTACCGCCTGAATACTGCGTAGTTCTGCATTCACCGTGAGGGTAGAAAAATGCAAACGGTATCGCTTCCCTACCATTAGCGGGGTATCGTCAAACCAAAATACCCGGCCTGGAATAAGTGTCGAAAGGGCAGGTTTTGCCTCTGTGTGGCTTACCATCATCCCGCGTTCAACAAATAGCGGTGCATCCAGTGTGAAGCCTATGCTTTGCCCGGCTTCTGCAGTATTCTGCGGAATGTTCGGCCAGCATATAATTTTCGCCACATGTGCTTCCGTGCCTGAAGGCGAGAGATGCACACGGTCTCCCACCTGCATTTGCCCGCTTTCTATTTGACCTACGATGATACGGTCATCGTCACGTTTATAAATATCCTGCACCGGCATCCGCAGCGGTAATGCTTCGGCGGAAACGGCAAGCCGCACCTCATCGAGGGCCGCCACCAGATGCGGGCCATCATACCATGGCATCAGCGCGGATGCTTGGCCTAATCCTTCGCCCATGCGTGCGGATACAGGAATAATGGCATGAATAGGCAACCCAATCATATGGAAATATGTTTCTATTTCTTGCGTAAGCACTGCAAAATGTGCCGCGTCATATTCAATTGCATCCATCTTGTTCACAGCGACTATCACGTCTGAAATACCTAGCAATTGCAGTAAATATGCATGTCTGCGGGACTGTTCCTGCATGCCTTGTGTGGCGTCCACCACCAGCAGCGCCGCTTCAGCATGCGTGGCGCCGGTGAGCATGTGGCGTAAAAACTCTTTGTGCCCCGGTGCGTCGATCAGCGTAATATGCCGTTGCGGAGTAGAAAGTATCAGCTGTGTTGTATCCATCGTTACATTCTGATCGCGCTCTGCTTGCAGGG
>CAZGVV010000030.1:7263-19556 GCA_964529155.1 uncultured Rickettsiales bacterium | reverse complement strand
CGAGTAAAAACGACCACTCAAACACCATGCCGCGCGCCGCGCATGCCGCTTGAATCGCTTCCAGTTTTCCTTCGGGCACTTGCCCGAGTGCCTGCAATAATGCCGCTGCCAGAGTGGATTTGCCATGATCAACATGCCCGGCGAGTAATAAAGTAAGCGGCTTTTTCATAAATAACCTGCCGCCCGTAAGCGTTCAAAACTTGCTTCGTCACGATCCGCGCCCATCGGCCTTCCGGCACGTTCTGCCGTACGCGTATGTTCAAGCTCTGCTAGAATCAACTCCACGGTGCTTGCGTTACTCGCCACTGGCCATGTAATGCCGCGCTCACCTAGCGAACGGAACCGCATAAACGCACCGCCAAAATCCCGGCCCTCAAACTGGTAATATGGTTTGGCGAAATAGAGTGGCACCACCGGCAAACCCTCGCGGGCGATATACTGCCAGACAGCCTGCTCGGTCCACGCCAATAATGGATGTACGCGCATATGCATGCCAACAGGTACATGCGTATTGTAGTAATTCCACAATTCTGGCGGTTGATTGCGTACGTCCCAGCTTCCGTCAGCGTTGCGTGGTGAAAACACCCGTTCTTTTGCACGGGTCGCTTCCTCATCGCGCCGTATGCCGGAAATAATGCCGGTGAAGCCGTGTGTATTAATCAACGCCTTTAATCCTAATGATTTGCGTGCGGCAACGCGCGCCTCAGGCGGAAGCGATGCGTCAGTTTCCTCCAGCGGTGGGCAAGACTGCGTCAGCAATTCCAATTCCCACTCGGCTGCATAACGGTCACGAAAGGCGTAGACCTCTGCCATTTCCAACCCGGTATCACAATGCACGAGCGGAAAAGGCACGCGCCCAAAAAACGCTTTGCGTGCCAAATGCACCAACACGGTGCTGTCTTTGCCAAACGACCACAGCATCGCAGGGCGTGCAAATGCATGGTACGCTTCACGTAGAATAAAAATACTATCTGCTTCCAGGCGGTCAAGTGCAGTGAGTGTCATGGAAAGACTATGTCCTGTACGTGCCAAAAAAAGGCGGGTAGCGCAGGAAAAACGATGCATAAAAACATCGCTAACGCGAGCGCTGGTCCAAAAGGATAATGCTTTCCCTGTCCTGCTGCGCGCCAGACCAATGCCGTTAGAATTCCAAGTACACCCGCAAAAAAACAAAATGGCACAAGCGTTCGAATATCCAGCCAAAGCCCGGCTACACCCAGGAATTTCACATCTCCCAGGCCCAGTCCTTCTTTTTTTCGCAGCCAGCGAAACCCAAACCGGAGCATTAAGCCAAACCCCAGGCCAATCGCCCCGCCCTGCACAATGGTCAGCCAATCATCATGCAGCAGAACGTAACGATACACTATGGCGAGTGGCGCAAGCACGTAATGCACTTCATCAGGAATAATATAATGCTCAAGATCTGCAACGATCATCGTCAGCAGGGCTACAAACAGTACTACATGGACAGCGCTGAGCGCGCTCAATCCATAGGCCAGATAAATTGCTACGCACATAACGCCGCTGAGCAACTCAATAAAAGGATAGCGCCAATGCACGTGCGTATGGCAATAACGGCACTTGCCACGTGTGCTCAGCCATGACAACACCGGAAACAAATCATGTGCGCGCAGCCGCCTTTTGCAGTGGGGGCAGCGGGAAGGGGTGAGGACAATATCTTCGTCCAGCGGTAAACGATAGCTGGCCAATGTCACGAAACTGCCGAGACATAGCCCCACCATGGCAACGAAGAGCAGCGCGATCATTTCTTGAGGTGCCGCAGCGACGACACCAGTGACAAGCCAATCAGCACCAGCCCAATCAGCCCGGTAATAACTTGGGGTACGTCGTATTGAATATCCACTAACATAATCACCGCCAATGAGCCAATGGCATAATATGCGCCGTGTTCCAGGTAAATATACTGCTCCAGCGTTCCTTGCCGGACCAGATAAATCGTGAGCGACCGCACAAACATAGCCCCCACTGTGAGACCGATTAAAATAATCAAAATATCGCTGCTGATGGCAAATGATCCCACTACTGCGTCCAGCGAAAAGGATGCGTCCAGCACCTGCAAATACAAAAACCCGGCAAGACCGGCGTGAAGCGCCGCGCTTCCTTCGCCTGGTGATAAAATGGCGGTCAATCCACGCACCGCAATGTGCAGCACCACGCCGCCCATACCTGCCACCAGCACTGCCGCCCGGTCATCTATCGGCAGTGCCCAATACAAGGCGAGCAAAATAAGCAGCGCAAACCCCGCTTCAATCGATTCCAGACGGCCAAGCGCCGTAAGCTTGCGCTCCAAGGGTGCAATCCAGTGCACAGTTTTGGCGGCATCCAGAATGAAATGCAGAAACACCATGAGCAGAAACATCCCACCAAACGCTGAAATCTGCCGATGTGCTGACGCAATATGCGCGCCGTAAGCTTCTGCGTCTGTCAGCGCTAAATGCGTTGCCTCAATCGGGTTTAATCCCGTAGCCACTGAAACGATGATAATCGGGAATAAATAATACATCCCAAACACGCAGATCAGCATGCCCCACGTCAAAAACCGCTTCTGCCACACATGGTTCATGTGGCGCAACACCGTGGCGTTCACCACCGCGTTATCAAACGAAAAGCCGATTTCTAATAACACCAGCATTACCGTGATAAACAGACCATGCAATCCGCCCCACCAGCTGGCGAGCGTGAGCCCAATTGCCGCTACGATTAGTGAGCCGCGAAATTGGGATAAAAATGCTCTCATACTGCCCCCGCAGTTGCTGTTGCAGCACGCCAGCCAATGTCACGGCGACAGAATCCTTCGGGCCATTCTACCCTATCCACTGCTTCATACGCCGCGCTTTGTGCCTGCGCGACCGTAGCGCCCAATGCTGTTACACCAAGCACCCGGCCACCGGTTGCAATAATAGCTGGGCCGCGTTGTGCGGTTCCCGCGTGAAAAACAACACATCCCGGTACTGCTTCCGCGCGGTCCAGCCCGCCAATAATGCTGCCTTTTTCATATGCCCCGGGATAACCCTTTGCCGCCATCACCACGCACAGTGCTGCCTCTGGTGCGGTGTGCACCTGCATGCCTTTTAAATTTCCCTGCGCGCTGGCTAGCAGCAGCGGGTAGAGATCGCTTGTTAAGCGCCGCATCAGCACTTGGGTTTCCGGGTCGCCAAAGCGTGTATTATATTCCAGCAATTGCGGCCCGTGTTCGGTGAGCATGAGGCCGGCAAACAGCACCCCCTGAAACGGCATGCCCTCCGCCTTCATCGCCGCCATGGTGGGGTGAATAATCTCCCGCATGACGCGCGCGCGCATGGCGTCAGTCATAATCGCGGCAGGTGCGTAGGTTCCCATGCCGCCCGTATTGGGGCCGGTGTCGCCGTCAAAGGCGCGTTTATGGTCCTGGGCATGGCCGAATTCAATCGCGGTATCGCCGTCGGCCAGTGCAAAGAAGCTCACCTCTTCGCCATGCAAAAATTCCTCGATCACGATGCGCACGCCGGCTTTGCCGAACGTACCACTGAACATGTCAGCCACCGCTGCGCGTGCTTCATTGGCGTTTTCGGCAATAATGACGCCTTTACCTGCGGCCAGCCCATCCACTTTGATCACAATCGGATAACGTTTATCGGCCAAATAATGCTGGGCGGTTTCCACATCGGTAAATTCACCGTAAGCGGCAGTGGGGATATGGTATTTGGCGCATAAGCGCTTGGTAAATGCCTTTGAGCCTTCCAATTGCGCCGCTTGCGCGCTCGGGCCAAACACCGCGATATTATGCGCACGCAGCACATCGGCCAGCCCTTCCACCAACGGTTGTTCCGGGCCAATGACAACCAGGTCCACCGCCTCAGCCTGGCAAAAGGCGGTGATGGCGGAAGGGTCAGCCAGGGTAATACATTGCGCAATGTGTGCGATGCCACCATTGCCCGGCGCACATGTAATCCGCCCAACCTCCGGACTTTGCTTAAGTTTCCAGGCCAAGGCATGTTCGCGCCCGCCGCTGCCGATGATGAGGATATGTTTTTTCATTCGCTAAATTTCCTGCTACGTTCAGGGTTATGACAGAATCCGCCCTCGCTAGCAATATCTCCAACGTGCCCGAATACAGCGTCAGCGACATCGCCGGTGCGGTGAAGCGCTTGGTTGAGGACCATTTCGGCCGTGTGCGTATTCGCGGGGAAATTTCTGGCTTTAAGCTGCATTCGTCTGGCCACGCCTATTTCGCTTTGAAAGATACCAATGCGGTGCTGGACGCGGTGTGCTGGCGCGGCACGGTGGGCAAGCTCAATTTCAAGGCGGAAGACGGGCTGGAGATCATCGCCATTGGCCGTTTAACTACCTATCCCGGCCGCTCCAAATACCAGCTGGTGGTCGAGCATATGGAACCCGCCGGAGCGGGCGCATTAATGGCGTTGTTGGAGCAGCGCAAAGTCAAATTCGCCGCTGAAGGCCTCTTTGACCCGGCGCGCAAAAAGGCGCTGCCGTTTTTGCCGCGTGTGGTGGGGGTGGTGACATCGCCCACAGGTGCGGTAATTCGTGATATTTTACATCGTATCAGTGACCGTTTCCCGCTGCATGTCATTGTCTGGCCGGTGGCGGTGCAAGGCGAGGGTGCGGCAGAGCAAATTGCGACAGCCATTCGCGGGTTTGAGCAATGCACACCCCGGCCTGACGTGTTGATCGTTGCCCGCGGCGGCGGATCAGTGGAGGATTTGTGGGCGTTTAATGAGGAAATCGTGGTGCGCGCCGCCAGCGCCTGCACCATCCCGCTTATCTCCGCCGTTGGCCATGAAACCGACACCACGCTGATCGATTTCGTTGCCGACAAACGCGCCCCCACCCCTACCGCTGCTGCCGAAATGGCCACGCCGGTGCGCGAAGAATTGCGGCTGGGCATTGAACAATTAGCGGTCCGCCAGCGGGCGGGTATGCTGCGGTTTATTCACCAGCGAGTCGAGCGTATCGAAGGACTGAAACGTGGCCTGCCGCGCCCGGCCAGCTTGCTCGATCACGCCGTTCAGCGCCTGGATGACTGGAGTGAGCGCCTGCATGCTGCCCCACCGGTGTTTCTGGCCCTTAAATCACAAACCTTGCAGCGCCTCTCCAGTGCTTTCCGCCCGCAACTATTGCTCAAGGAAACTGACCAGCTCAGCCGCCGCCTGGAAGAATTACACAGCCGCGCCCAGCGCCAGATCACTCGCCTGATCAGCGAAAAAGAGCGGGGTCTGGGGTCGGTGATGCAACTTTTCGCCTCGCTCAATTACACCAACGTCTTAAAACGTGGCTTCGCACTAGTAAAAACCCCGCACGGTGGGGTGGTGTCTACGGCTGCTGCGGCTGCGGAGCAACCGGCGCTGACGCTGGTGTTTCAGGATGGGGAAATTAACGTACAAAGGCCTTTTGGCTCTGATCCGATGAATACGTAAATGTTTTTCCCTTGACTAAGCTGCTTCCAAAATTAATAGCTAATTCTAGCATGCAATTAGCAAGTTTTCTGCTGATGCCAAGCACTTCTAATTCTGAAGATAATTCAGCATGTTTACTGCCACAAAATATTTGATAGCGGCTTTCGGGGATATCTTGTGTTGCGGTCTCGAATGAGTAATGGATAGCTTCTTGAATAATATGAAGGGCAACGTCTTTTTGCTCATCGGTTAAATCCCTCAATGCGGGTCGAAACGTCACGGAAGCATGGTTTATATATTTTTCAACATCATCACGAATACAAGTAGACATAAGGATTTGGCTTTCTAATAGTTATTGCCCCATAACTACTAGGGTGTAAATTAATATTTATCAATCATTATTTATACATTTCCTTCTCCCATCGCCGGTGAATCCACATCCATTGCTCGGGATATTCTCGTACCCAGCCTTCAAACATTGCATGTATTTTCAGCATGATAGATCGTGCATCGGCGGCATCGTCACCGGTTTTTTCGTAAACGATGGGGGGGTAGGACGTGCCGACAAAATGGCAGCCACCCACGCGCATGGTGCGGGCGGGGATGATTGGCATATTAAACCGCAGCGCCAATTGCGCCACGGCCGGGGCAGTCATGGCATCGCGGCCAAAAAAGGGAATAGGAATGCCTTCGTTCATTTTCTGGTCAATGAGCAGCGCCAGCGATTCTTTCCGCTTGATCGCTCCCATCATTTTCGCAGCCCCGTGCCGGCCTTTGGGGAACATGGCGGTGCAATGGCTGCCTCGGATGCTCGCCATGAAATGGTCGAGAATCGGGTTATTTAAATGGCGGTAGGCCAGAGTAATGGACAGGCCGTGTTCATACGCCACCGGATAGGTCAGTTCCCAATGCCCGAAATGCCCGGAAATAAACAGCACCGGAACCCCGGGTGAAGGCAGGTTTTCCAGGCCTTTGCAGCTGATACGCTCATAAAGCCGGTTGCCTTTAAAATGCGCCAGTTCTGCCGCATTGCGCCCTAAATGTGCCCACATACGGCGTAAAATATCGGCACGTTCCTTCTCGGATTTTTCCGGAAACGCCAGCGCTAAATTACACGTGGCAACATGGTTGTGACGCTTAAGTTTCGGCCCCAGCCACATGCCAAACCGCGCGCCGATGCCAGATGCCACATCCAGCGGCAGCGCCCGCAATGCGTAATACACGCCGATGACTAAGCCTGCTTCCAGCCGGTGTTTCAAGGACATAACGGCTCCAATAATGCATCGAGCGCTGCCGGATTTTGCCATGCTAGACGCACGGGTACGGCGGTAATATGCTCACCCGCCGCTTGCGTTAGCCGGGCTTTGTCTTTTTCCGTGGTCACCAGCATCGCCTGCTCGGTGCGAGCCGTATGGCGCAATTGCTCCAGTTCGCCATGCGTGTAGGGGTGGTGATCAGCAAATCCATGAAAACTGGTGATAATGCAACCCAGTGATTCCAGCGTAGCGCGAAATTTGTCTGGCTGGCCAAGTCCGGCAAATCCTACCACACGCTGACCGCGCAAATGGTGCGCCTCGACCGTTGGCGTAAGCGTGGCGCGCAGCAATGCCGCGCCATTTGGCGTAAAATCGCCGCCAATCACCACTGCTGCGTTCACCCGCGCCAACGCCGACTCCGCAGGCTCCCGCAACGGCCCCGCAGGCAGCAGGCGGCCATTGCCGAAGCCGTAAGTGCCATCTACCGCGAGCAGGGAGAGTGTTTTGCTAAGCCGTGCATCCTGGAGTCCATCATCTAAAATCACCAGCTCTGCACCGGCGTTAATCGCGGCATGCACGGCGGACATCCGGTTTTTTGCCATGAAGGTAGGAAGCACGCGTGCTAATAAAAGCGGCTCATCACCCACGTGTTGCGCGGTATGATGCAGGGGGTTTACGGAAAGCGGTCCTTTTTCTGAACCACCATACCCCCGCGTTACAAAAAAAGCCCGCACGCCGCGTGCCTTCATCCATGCGCCGATGCTGAGCGCCAAAGGGGTTTTTCCTGCGCCCCCTGCCACCGCATTACCGATGCAGATAACCGGAACACCGACGGTTTCGGGTGTAATCCCTACATTGCGCCGTGCCGCGCATGCGCCGTAAAATACCGCTGCCGGAAGCAGTAAGGTAGAGAGCGCATTGTTCGTTTTCCACCAGCCTGGCGTTTTAAGCGGCATGGGTGATGATCTCCTGCAAAAGCGGCTGCAGTGCTTCCATTAATTTGGCCGTTGCGCCGCCTTGCTTTTCCACCCAGGATTTTGCCTGGAATCCTAATGCTTTCATCTCATCCGGTGCGCGGAGTAACGCGCCTAGCTGGGCTGCTAAATTCGCCTCCGTCACATGCCGTGCGATGCCTGCATGTACCATGGCTGCGTCCATTTCTGCGAAATTACGCATATGCGGGCCAAGCAAAATTGCGCAGCCCAAACGTGCGGCCTCCAACGGATTTTGTCCCCCGTGGGGAACCAGTGAACCGCCAATAAATGCTAACGGGCAGACGCGGTAAAACAGCCCGAGTTCACCCAGTGTATCGGCCAGATAAATATCGGTGGTGGCTTTAATGGAGTCACCCATGGTTCGGCGCGCAACCTGCAGATCACGCAATTCCGCAGCAATCGCTGCGCCTCGCGCCGGGTGGCGTGGCACGATGATGGTAAGCAGGCCTGGTATCTGCGGTTTTATTGCCCGGTGCGCCGCCGCGATGATCGCTTCTTCTCCTGGATGGGTGCTGGCCGCCAGCCATACCGGACGATTATCAATAATGGTTTGCAAAGCCGCTAAGGTTTGGGGCGCGCTGGGGAGTGGCGCAGCGTCGTATTTTAAATTCCCCATGACCGAAACGTTCGGCGTACCCAGCAATCGCAAGCGCTCAGCATCCCCTTCGCTTTGCGCCAGGCATGCGGTAAAGCATTGCAGTAATGTGCGCGCAAACCCAGCCAAACGACGCCACACAGCATAAGAACGTTCGGACATGCGGGCGTTGACCAATACCAAGCGGCAGCCGTAAGTGTGGGCGCACAGAATCAGATTCGGCCATAATTCCGACTCGACAAATAACCCCATTTGTGGCCGCCAATGCGCCATAAACCGTTGCACCGCGCCGGGTGTATCCAGAGGGGAAAATTGGTGTAGCACGCCTTCGGGCAGGCGCGTTTCCATAAGGCGTGCTGACGTAACCGTTCCGGTAGTAAGCAGTACTGCATTGGCGGGATAGGCATTGCGTAAGGTTTGTAGGAGTGGCAGCACGGAACTGGCTTCACCCACGCTTGCCGCATGAATCCATATTAAGGTTCCCGTGGGGCGGGGGAGGGATGCATGCCCCAGCCGTTCGTTTAAGCGTTTCTCGTCTTCTTTGCCTTTAGAGCGGCGGTAATGTAGCCATACCGGCATCACTGGTTGGAGAAGTGCGGTGAGCGCGCGGTACAGCCGTATCATGCAACTAATTGCTCAGCATACAGCCGGTGATACGCGCCGCCTTGCGCTAACAGCGTACTATGTGTGCCGGATTCGACAACGCGGCCCTGCTCGATCACATAAATCACATCGGCATTGACGATGGTGGAAAGCCGATGAGCGATCATCAGCGTGGTGCGGCCTTTCATCAGGCGGGTGAGCGCGTCCTGAACTAATCGTTCCGATGTATTATCCAGTGCGGAAGTCGCTTCGTCCAGGAGCAAAATAGGTGCGTTGCGCAGCATAGCCCGGGCAATAGCCAAACGCTGGCGCTGCCCACCGGAAAGTCGTACGCCGTGCGGCCCGATCATGGTGTCATAGCCTTGCGGCAAGCGGAGAATGAACTCTTCGGCGGCGGCAGCTTGCGCGGCGGCGTAAATATCGTCGTCGCTGGCATCCAGCCGGCCGTAGGCGATATTGGCGCGCACCGTATCATCAAACAACACGGTTTCTTGTGAGACAAACGCCATGGCTTCACGCAGGCTGCCAAGCGTCACCTGGCGGATGTCCTGGCCATCAATGCAAATAGCACCGCCTTCCACGTCATAAAACCGTAGCAGCAAATTAAACAGCGTGGATTTGCCGCCACCGGAATGCCCGACCAGCGCCACTTTTTGCCCGGGTTCAGCGGTGAGGGTGATGTCTTCAATGCCCCCGGCATCCGGGCCATAGTGAAAGCGGGCGTTGCGGAATTCCACGCGGCCTTGGCTAATGGCCAGTGCAGGTGCATCGTGTGCGTCATACACCAGCGGTTGGGTGTCCAGCGCATCAAACAAACGGTTGGCGGCGGACAGGCCTTCCTGCACGTTGGTGTTCATCCCCGCCATTGCTTTAACCGGGCGGTAGGCCATGATAAAGGCGGTGATGAAGGAGAAAAACGCGCCCGGCGTGGTGGCACCGGAGAGCACTTCGCGCCCGCCATACCAAATCACCGCTGCAATCGAAATGCCTGACAGCGCTTCCATCATCGGTGAGCTGGCGGCCTGAATGCGCGCAGCTTTGAAATACAGGGTAAATAAACCCTCGATAAAGCTATGTGCCCGTTTTTCCTCAAAGGCTTCACGGCCATATGCTTTCACTGTGCGCGCGCCCTGGAAAATTTCATCCAGCCGCGCCGTAAATTCGCCCAGGCGATCTTGCGTGTGATCAGCGATTTTCCGCATGCGCTTGGACAGCCGCATTACCGGCCAAATGGCGGTAGGAAACACCAGTGCTGCAATCAGCGTGAGTTGCCAGCTTTGGTAGAGCATAACGCCGACCAGGAACACCATGCTGAGTGATTCGCGGGTAATGGTTACCAGCCCTTGCGTGATACCCTGGCGCATCATTTGAATATCGTTGGTAAAGCGCGAAATCAGCCGCCCGGATGCTTGCGCATGAAACAGCCCCAAATCACAGCGCATCAAATGGGAAAACAGCATTACCTGCATATCCGCCAGAATCCGCTGGCCGACATAGCGCATGAACAAGGACTGGCCGAATCCTGCCACCGCGTTAATAAGTGCTATAGCTAGTACGATCAGCGGAACCCAGAGTAATGCCGCCTGATTTTTCTCAATAAACACCCGGTCCAACACGGGGCGCATCATGTAGGCATTGGACGCCGTCATCGCCGCCCCCACCACCATGCATACCACCGCCAACGCCAACTTCCCCCGGTAATGCCAGATGTGCTGACGCAGTAAGCGTTTCAGAATGACGGAGGTAGGGCGCGCAGTTTGAGTGATTTGCATCCCTACCGCGTACCACAAAGTGTAGGGTTTACAAAATGAAAGTAGACTAGCGTTGGCTAAAGCAGGTTATAAAATTGCACCTAATCTTAGTGCAACTGTACTCGCTCCCCCTTTTTCCGTTCCGAATCAGATTTTAGTTGGCCGCACGCGGCGAGAATATCCCGGCCACGGGGCGTGCGGATGGGGGAGGAGAAGCCACCATTGGTGAGAATGCGGCTGAAGGCGTGGATGCGATTATTAGAAGAACATTCATATTCTGTACCCGGCCAGGGGTTGAATGGGATGAGGTTGACTTTGGCGTGCATGCCATTGAGTAAGCGTACTAATTCATGGGCGTCGGCATCGCTGTCATTGACGCCTTTAAGCATGACATATTCAAACGTGATGCGCCGGGCGTTAGACGCGGCGGGGTAGGCGCGGCAGGCTTCCAGCAATTCTTTAATAGGGTATTTTTTGTTGAGTGGCACAAGCACGTTACGTAAATCATCACGCACGGCGTGCAGGCTGATCGCCAGATTTACTTCCAATTCGGCGCCGCACCGCTCGATCATCGGTACCACGCCCGAGGTGGAGAGGGTGATTTTGCGTTTTGAGATGGAGATGCCGTCGCTGTCCATGATGATACGCAGCGCCTTGGCCACCTGGTCATAATTGAACAATGGCTCACCCATGCCCATAAGCACGATGTTGGTAAATAAGCGGTCAATACCGGGTTTGTTCCACTCGCCCAAACGGTCGCGGGCGATGAGGACTTGGGATACGATGTCATGCGCGGTCAGGTTGCGTACTAATGGCATCGTGCCGGTGTGGCAGAATGAACAGGTAAGCGTGCACCCGACCTGGCTGGACACACACAGCGCACCGCGGTCGTCGGTGATGTCAGGAATAAAGACGGTTTCTACTTGATTTTTATCAGAAAAACCGACGAGCCATTTGCGCGTAGTATCTTCAGAAACTTGCTCGCGGACGATATCCGGGCGGGCCACGGTGAACAATTCTTCCATGCGGGCCTGCTCGCCTTTAGAGATGCTGCTCATCTGTGAGAACGCCGTAGCGCCTTTGGCATAGAGCCAGTGCCAGATTTGCTTGGCGCGCAGCGGCGTGAAATCATGGCTGGCCAGTAACGCGGTTAATTCTTCGCGCGTGAGGCCAACGAGAGGTTGTTTTTCTAGTGTATTCATATAGCTAGGCGGTATCCCCCAGGGGTGGTTTCGATGCAATCACCGCAGGCTTCCTTTAATTTTTCGCGTAAGCGGTACATATGGGTTTCCAGGGTGTGCGTGGAAATGTCCTGGCCGTAACCCCACACCTGGGCGAGCAGCGCCGCGCGGCTGCATTCCTCTCCATCAGCCGCGATAAGGGCGCACAGGAGCTCGGTTTCTTTGGCGGTGAGGGTGACTTTGCGGCCGTCCGTGTGGGTTAGAGTGCGGGCATGGGGACGTAAGCACCAGCCGGGGCTAAGGGATATATCGCTGGCCTCAGCATTCAGACAGGCCAACAGTGCGGCCAGCCGCACCGGTTTTGGCAATATATGACCACCGGCTACAAGCGCATTCCCGGCATCAACCACGGACAGAGCGGTGTCGGTGTCGTCATTGACGCAATGATAGCCAGACTGCGTCAATTGCTCGGTTAAAGCGCGGCAGATGACGGCGTCG
>CAZGVV010000030.1:2878-7253 GCA_964529155.1 uncultured Rickettsiales bacterium | reverse complement strand
ATCATTTAATTATTGTAGACCTGTATAGCACGGTATCAGATGCAAGAAAACCACCAATTACGCCTTGTTGCGCGCGCCATTGATGAGCTGAAACGCGGCTATGCCGTGCTGTTAGAGGGGGTTGCCGTGCGTGCCGCTGAGGTTGCGCGTGCGGAAAATCAGGCGTTGGTGTTGACGGCATCTCGTGCTAGCTATTTGAAAGTGAATGAAAATAATGATGCAGTGACCATCGAATCAATAGGTGCTGAGCACACTCTGGTTGCCTTATATGGAAAGACGTTGCCTGCACTCCTGCCTGTGCGCAAGGCAAATGGTCTAGAATTATCAGCGCTTAATCTCATCCGTGAGACAGGATTTCTGCCTGCGGCATTAGTAGGAGGAGTCGCGGAAGCGGGAGCAATCAGCCTTTCGCAAGCCGATGTGCAGAAATATGCGGAAACTCCGAAGCAATTGGTGCGGCTGCCGGAAGCCAGGCTTCCTATACACGCATCGGAGCATACAACCATTATTCCGTTTCGTGAGAGGGGAGGTGCCACGCATCTGGCGGTGGTGATTGGTACGCCTCTGGCCATGGATGCGCCTTTGGTGCGTTTACACTCGTCCTGCTTAACCGGGGATTTACTGGGGTCACTACGCTGTGATTGTGGTGACCAATTGAAATTGGCGCTGGAAACCATCGCCCAAGGCGGCGGGGGTGTTTTGCTGTATTTAGACCAGGAAGGCCGTGGTATTGGGCTTGCGAATAAATTACGGGCATATCAGCTGCAAGATAACGGCATGGATACGGTGGATGCGAATCATGTGCTGGGTTTTTCAGGCGATGAGCGCGATTTTTCGCTCGGCGCGCGCATGCTGCAAGCGCTGAGTATCCAGACAATAAAACTGCTGACCAATAATCCCGCTAAAGCGGCGGTATTACGGGCATGTGGTATTAACGTAGTTGAGCAACTCCCCCTTCGCCCGAATCCTACCGCACATAATGAATATTATCTGGCGACGAAGCGTTCACGTTTAGGGCATGTAGATTAGTCCTTCGTTGTTAGCCGATAGTATTTGCCCCTAATGTCTTAAGGGCGGTGGTTGCAACCACACGAGACCTTCTTCCGGCGGTGTGAGTGATTTGCGTACGCCAGCGGATGGGAGAACCACCAACTGTTGTTTGCATTGACACGCCACACCATCCGCCACGCCATGTTATGCATGTATGGTATGAAACAGAGTTACCCCTCTCTCACCCACACAGGGTCATCGCGGCGCAGGCTGGATACCCGCCGCGAGCCCATGAGCTCACTTGCCACTCAGCCGGATCCGGAATTACCGGCTTCACTCTCAGCTTTGCCATAAGAAAAAATGCCCCGGAAGGGGTAAAGGGGGAGGAAATTACTTTACCTGTCACGCCCGGAGCTGTTGTGATGAGGGTGAGGCGTGGATGTGTGGTGGGATTTTTTGTGGGGAGAGGTGGCTTTCTTTTTTGCCGGTGCAGGCTCAGATTTTTCTTCTGGCTCTGCTTGGATTTCCGCACTATTTCCCCAGGCGCAGCTATCTTTTTTCCAGATGGATAGGTTTGCATCAGGAATGGTTTGTTGCCATTTAGGGTGGCCGTTTTTCTGCAATTCAGGCAATTGTTTTATTATTCCCTGCGTAAGGGTATGCATACGGCGGCAGAGTGTTGCAGTTTTTTTTGCAGAGTAATCATAATCCACTAAAATAGCGGTAACGGCGATGGTGGGTATGGTTTCATGTACGAAATCATAATCATCCTGCCCAATGGTTGCAGGAGGATATTCTTCCAGCATGCGTGGGTCATTCAGCGGTACAAAATGCAGATCGCTAAGCAGTGTAGCGAATTTGTGCCCACCTTTTGGCAGCGTGGCCAGGTTTTGAAACAGTTTAACAGGTTTGCCGCCGATATAAATCAGCGCGTCGGCTTCGTTGTCGAGCAGGGAGACAATACCATCGGGGGCGGATTGCTTGAGGATGTGGCTGGGTGTTATGTTCATCATGGCAAGTAGATTGATGGCAGTAAGCATATGGCCGCTGCCGTCTTCGCCCACAATAACGCGTTTGTCTTTCAGTTCGGCAAAGCTGTGGATATTGTTGCGAGCCAGCACATGTACTTCCTCATAATACAGCGGCATTACAACGCGCAGATGCTCTGCCATTTTCTGAGTGTCAGTATTCTGGGAACGTTTTAGAAAGCCCAGGACATCAGATTGAACAATAGCCAGGGAGGCATGATTTTTCCCGTTTAAATGTTTGATATTGTCGATTGAACCGTCAGATGTTTTTATATCAATAGGAACGCCCACGCTTTTGCCAACGCGGGCAATATCACGGCCAATAGCGATATAAGTGCCTGTTTTTGGTCCAGTTACCAACGTAAATGGTGCTGCAGCCAGAAGAAGAGAGGGAAAACCCAGAAGGCTGAGCATGATTACGCACGTAATTATGCACGGAATAAAACTGCGCCACCGCGCCGGGTGGTTAATCCACATAAACCATCCTACCAAATAAGAATGAATCAATCTTTATTAAGGATGGAAAGTAGACGCTTACGATCCCCGCTGTCAATGGCCGTGTCCGGCCCGTTGTCATTATTGCTCTGAGAAACAACATTTGCGGTCTTTTGTTGCTCTAATAAGGTGAAGTCTCCCACTAGGCGGCTGCTGGTTTTATCTGCTCCCATGCCGGTGACGGGCGCTAAGGGGGCTAATTCCGTAGTGGATGCCGGAATAGGGCGTGAATGTGGCGTGCTTGGAACTTTGCCGAATAAAATAATACCAATAGCCAACGCACATACGGCGGAGGCCACCAATCGCCTTTTCAAGGGTTCGCGCTGCGAGGGTGCGGGCGGAGCAACGGATATAGAGGGAGGGCGGCCCACTTTAGGGCGAGGAAGCGGAGATTCAGTAAGTGCCTGGGAAGCTTGCATCAAAGACCAAAACCGTAAGCCGTTACTAAAAACTTTATATAGTTAAAGCCGCGTAATCTACGTACCACATATAGCATCGATTACCGGGCGATACAATAGAAAATCCCCCCACAGGGCGTGTGGAGGCCACTTTGCCTCGTGTGGCATGAGGTTTGCTTGTCTACGAAATGAGGAATTTTATGATGTGGCATATGTATAAAAACAATCGGTTGATTAATAAGTCTATCGTCGCATTTCTGGCGGTGTTTTGCATGGGCATGAGTGGGCAGGCGCAGGCAGGCTCGCGGATTAAAGATATCGTAACGTTTGAAGGCGTGCGCGATAACATGCTGATGGGGTACGGACTGGTGGTTGGACTGAACGGTACCGGTGATAAATTAAATAATGCAGTATTTACTCAGGAAAGTCTGGTCGCCTTTCTAGAGCGTCAGGGCGTGAATACCCGTGGAACTAATTTGAAAACAAAAAACGTCGCTGCAGTGAGTGTGACGGCAACCTTGCCGCCATTTGCCCGAAGCGGTAGTCATCTGGATGTCACGGTGAGCGCCATGGGGGATGCGAGTAATTTACAGGGTGGTACGTTGCTTGCCACCTCGCTCTATGGCGCCGATGGGGAAGTGTATGCCGTGGGTCAGGGGGCGATTTCCGTGGGGGGATTCCGTGCCGAAGGTGCGGCGACTACCATCACCAAGGGCGTGCCAACCCAGGGGTTTGTGCCTAATGGCGGTATTGTGGAACGTGAAATTCCGTTCCAACTAAATAACATGGATCAGTTAAAGCTGGCGCTTCGGAATCCAGACATTACTACGGCGCGGACCGTGGCCGAGGCAATAAATGCCCAGGTTGGGCCGGGAACGGCTGAAGTATTAGACCCTGCAACCGTCCAGCTGACCGTGCCGCCGGTATATAAGCAAAAAGCTATTCAATTGCTGGCGGATATTGAGCAATTACCCATAGAAACCGATCAGCCGGCGCGTATTGTGATTGATGAATCATCCGGTACCATCGTAATTGGTGAGGATGTGCGGATTAATACCGTGGCAGTGGCACAGGGAAATCTCTCTATTCGTGTGCAGGAAACGCCGCAAATCTCGCAACCGAATCCATTGGCACCGGCAGGTTCGCAAACCGTGCAGACCACGGTAACGGATGTGACGGTTAACGAAGAGCCGGGCCGCCGCATGGCGGTGCTGCAGAAGGGCACAACGCTTAAGGAATTGGTCGCCGGATTAAACGCCTTAGGTGTGGGGCCGCGCGATTTGATCAGTATTTTGCAAACCGTGAAAGCCTCGGGCGCGCTCCAGGCTAATATTGAGGTGAGGTGATATGAGCAGTATTTCCGCCCTTGCTGATCCCACCATTGCAACTGGTCAGGCGCGCTCGCTGCCGCGGATGGGCAAGCCTTCAACGCTTGCGCAAATTGACGCGACGGCGCGGGATTTT
>CAZGVV010000030.1:0-2868 GCA_964529155.1 uncultured Rickettsiales bacterium | reverse complement strand
CGGCAGGCGGATCATCATGTAATTGCCCTCGCCAGCCAGATGATGCAGTCGATGTTTCAGGATGTGTCGGTATCGGGTTGGGAAGATCAGGACACCGGCTCAGGTGGCGGAGATATTTACCGCTCCTGGTTGATTGATCAATACGGCAAGGCAATGGCCGCCCATGGCGGGCTTGGTATTGCTGATATGGTAAAGAAAGAAATGCTTGCATTACAGGAGGTAAAGTCATGAGTATAGCACATACATCGCAGTCCGTGCCCGAAAAGCTTAACGTGGGAGATTTGATTCAGCTGACCACTAAACTTTCCAAGGTATTGGCCAAGGAAGTGGAGCTGCTAACCGGTATGCAGATTGGCAAAATCGCTGATTTGCAGGCAGAGAAACTATTTCTTACCACTGCCTTGGAAAACCAGCGCAAGCTGATGGATAAGCACCCGCATTTGAAAGATACGATTGATGTGCAGGAGAAAGTGGCATTGGCGGAAGTGATTAAAGTGTTTGAAGACATTCTTGCCGAAAATCATCGCCGTCTTATGATTGCGCAGGCTGCCAATCACCGTATCGTGACCGCTGTGACGCGTGTTTTACGCGAATCCAGCGGCAGCATTTATGATGATCGCGGTAAGCGCGGCATGATGGATGGAAATTCTCTTTCGATTACGTTGAACCAAAACGCTTAAATCGCATTGGCATAGCGCCAAGGGGAGCACCTACATGGCTACCACCGCAGGATTGTCTTCCGCACTGAGCAGTGCACTGACTGGCATTAATGCCAGCAAGCAGGTGCTATCGACGTTATCAAATAACATCGCCAATGCGAATACCGATGGCTATACGCGCAAAATTGTTACTGTAAGCAATAATATCGTGGCTGGAGAAGGCCACGGTGTTAAAGTGGATAATATCACGCGGTAGGTGGACCTCTCCTTGCAGCGTGCCATGCAGCAGGAAACCGGCATGGTGGGTAATGCTTCCGTGCTGAGCGACTATGCGACGCGTATTCAAGCATTGCTTGGGCAGCCTAATGGCAGTAGCAGTGCCACCACTGACAACAGCATCGCTTCAGCAATCACCGGATTTTTTACGGCCTTGCAGCAGCTGGCGAGTGCGCCTTCCGATGCGTCATTGCAAGTAAATGCTTTACAAAGCGGACAAAACGTCGCGACAAAAATCAGTGGCCTGGCCGCGGGTCTTCAGGATTTGCGTTATGAGGCCGACCAGCAAATTTTTCAAGATGTCGGCACGGTCAATAGTATTCTCAAGCAATTGCAGGATACCAATGCAGGTCTGGCCTATGTTGCTAATAATGGCGGCGGCAACGCGCCTGATTTATTGGATCAACGCGATCAGCAATTGAATCAATTATCGAAATATGTGGATGTGACGTATTATTTTGATAGCACCAAGCAAGTGCATATCAACACGGCAGGCGGTGCGCCGCTGCTGGATAATGCGTTATACCAAGTGAATTTTACTCCGCAGCCGTCGGGAAAAAGTATTGCCGCAGGTCAGCCGATGAGTCCGATTACGGTAAATCGTTTAAATGAAGTCGGTGTGGCTATTCCACCGGCTATTCCGATTGTAACCGGCGGTCCAAGCAGCGCAGTGACAACGACCATGAAAAATGGCGAAATAGCCGGGCTTCTTACCATGCGCGATCAGCAAATTTCGCAGATGGTTGATCAGCTGGATAATCTTGCATCGGCCATGATGACCCAGGCGAATGCGATTCATAACAGCGGCACGCCCTTTCCAGGGAATGTGAGTTTAACCGGTCAGCGCGAAGTATCTGCTACACAAATTACCGGCTGGGGCGGTAATATGAAACTTGCCTTGTTGACTCGCTCAGGGCAGCCGGTGCCAAGCCCATATCCAGATGATACTAATGGATTACCCCCACTTAATATTGATTTCAGCAAGCTAGATTCCGGTTCCGGGCAAGGATATCCAAGTACACAGAGCATTATCGATGCCATCAATAATTACTATGCCCCTAAAAACCAAGTATCACTAGGTGATTTGCATAACATCCAGCTGGTATCGAATTCGGCAAAAGTGCCTACTTCTTCGCGCTCATTTGATTTTGATTTTAATTTGGAAAATTTATCGGGGAATAGCTCCAAATTTTTTGTCACTAATATAAGCGTGAGGGATGACGCTAATAATGCCGTAGCGCCCGTTACGTCAACATTACCTTCCATTTCGCTTGCCAGCACGGGCACGTATACTACGTCGGCTAATAGCAATATCGTGACCGTAAGCACAGCAGCAGCAACTACATTGCAGGATGGTGATTACATTTATCTCTCTACGCCCTCTGGCTCTATAGATGGGATTGCCGCTTCACAGCTGAGTGGATTTTTCAAAGTCAGCAATGTAACCGCTACCGGTTTTGATATACAGTCGCAGGGGTACGCGACCAGTGGCGGCAGCTTTAACGAAGCGAGCATGACGGGAACGCCAAGCTATGCCACGGCCAATGCCGGTGAAAATATTCGCACCAAAGCCAATGGTGTGGTGAGCGTGGATTTATCGAGCAATCCAACGTCTACCTATTACATGATCAGTGTGGACGTGGCGACGCAAAACGCCGATGGCTCGCTTAGCAGTTCCACCATTCAATACATGGTGAACCAATCGTTACATACGCTCAATACACCGTATGGTGCAGCAACGGCGAGTGGAAATGCAGTGCTTAAAGCGCCTGCCAGTTACGCACCCATTGTGACGGCGCAATTGGTGGATATTGATGGCAATCCATTACCGCAAACAAATGGCGCATATTCGCAAGTGGCGAGCGGGTATTTGCAAATCAAATCGAATAATAGCAATTATGTGCTGGCTATTGATTCTCTGAACAGTCAGCAA
>CAZGVV010000029.1:10168-24312 GCA_964529155.1 uncultured Rickettsiales bacterium | reverse complement strand
AGCGCAGAAAACACTCTTTGCAGCCATGTATAATGGTAAAGTGGAATAACTATATTTGCTTACGTAAGCATTTTTATATGCTAACCGTATGAAGAGATTAATATGTCTTCCACATTATGTCCCTAAAAAAATAACCCATGCCCATTACCGTTGCGTTACTGCTGCCTACATACAATGAAATTGATGGCTTCCGCGCTATTTTTCCTCATATAGATTGCTCGTTGTTTGACGATATACTGGTTGTGGATGGCGGGTCGAAGGATGGCACGGTTGAATATGCTTTAGCGCATGAATTGCGCATCATGACACAGCTACGCAAGGGGTTGGGCTTTGGTGTGCTGGATGCTATTCATACACTGGAAACCGATTGCGTAATTGAGTTCAGCATGGACGGTAATTGCTTGCCAGAGCAGCTTCCGGACATCGTGCGGAAATTGCGTGAAGGGTATGAAATGGTGTGCGTGTCACGGTATTTGCCACCCGCTAAATCCTATGACGACACGCTTATTACCGCTTTCGGTAATTGGATGTTTTCTAAAATGATCCGGTATTTAGGAAAATTCCCGCTCACCGATTCGCTGAATATGTATCGCGGGTTTAATCGGCGTATTATTTACCTGCCTGAGTTCCAGGCCTTTCTGCGCGGCCCGGTATTCGAGCCGCTCGTGGCGGCGGTAGCTAATTACCGCAATATGCGTATTTACGAAATACCGGGTGATGAGCCCAAGCGTATTGGTGGCAGAAGTAAAATGTCGGTGCTTTATAATGGCAGTTGCATTTTATGGATGGTGATTCGTATGTACCTATTTAAATTTAGGCACAGGTGACGTAGGTATTGCTGCCTATTCTGTGCCGGTGCATAAAAAACCAGTCCGAATCTGATCAGCTATTTTACATTAAAATGGACAAGATCGGAAGAAACAGCCTTTCCCTCATCGTCTATTTCGTTTGCCGTTAATGTGTGATTTCCGCGCTGCACAGGCCACAGGAAATGCCCTCCTTCGGTGGTGGTAACGGGCGTGCCATTCAGTATCCATTTCACTTTGCGGCCAGCAGGGATGCCATCGGCGACGAATTCGAAGGCCTGGACGCCAGAAGGGATGCGGGGATCATACGCGATCTGTAATCCTTCGGTGGGCCGTATCAGGGTAAGGCCGTGCGGCAGATTGGCATGTTTCTCGCCACTCGGTTCAGTGCCGGGGATAAAATACTCGGTGCGCGAGAAGCAATCTTTTTTACGAGCATCTTCATCATAGTTTGTGCAGATTTCTTTTTGCACGAGTTTTGGGCTTAAATAGAGTGCGTACGCCGGGCCTCGTTTGGCGAGGTCGGCGAATATACCACGGAATATAAGCGCCGGGCCTACCGAACCTGTAATGCCATCCATAGGCGTTTGATCCAGATTGCCAAGCCACCCCCCCACGGTGTAACGCGAATTAAAACCAAGCACCCAGGCGTCCCGGTAATCACTGGAAGTCCCTGTCTTGACGGCGGTTTGTATGGGCAGATTGAGCACGCTTCCTGCCCCGAATTCGCGTCTGCGTGCGAATGGATCGGAGAGAATATTAGCAATCAGCGAAGTTGCTTCCGGTGAGTAAATACGGATATTTTCACGGGCAAAGAGGGGGTGAGGCAATGGCGTTAGCGGGCGGAATATGCCGCGATTTGCCAAGGCGCTATAGGCCTGCACCATTTCAAATAATGTTACCTCTCCATTACCTAGCGCGAGGCCTTCCTTATAAAATTCCACCGGCTGTGTGAGGCTGGAAAAGCCAAGTGCATGCAACGTATCAAGATACCGCGATGGCGTTATGAACGTAATTGTTTCAAGCGCTGGAATATTGAGCGAATTACCTAACGCTTCGCGAAGGGAAATTTTGCCGTAAAATGTGTGGCTGTAATTATGGAAATCGTGCAACCCGGAGCCGATAGCTTCCGCCATAGGTGCATCATCCAATTCTGTCGCGGGCGACCAGCCGGAATCAAGTGCCAGCGCATACAGGAATGGTTTCATGGATGAGCCTGGCTGGCGTGGCGCAAGGACGGTGTCTATATCATGCCCTGGCGTTTCCGTTTTTAATTTCTCATTTCCCGCGCCGCCGACGGCCCAGGCAAGAATTTCACCTGTGGTATGATCCACGACCAGCACTGCGCCATTTGCTACCCGCTTGCGTTTTAATGCCAGGATTCGCTCATCAAGCAAACGTTGTGCGGTATGCTGCAATTCGCTGTCCAGGGTGGTAATCAATGCGCCATTCTCGCTTAAACGATAGGGAATAGATCCACGAATATAATTAAGAAAATGCGTTGTGCTCAATGGTGGTGAAGGCGATTCAAGGGTGATGGTTTCAGCAAGGAGTTGTTTGGTTTCCTGCTCTGATAATTCCTCGCGCAGGGTCATGCTCTGTGCAAGCCGGTGGATAGCGGATTCAATGGCATCGGGATTTTTATATAGATCAAGCGCTGAAGGTGCGCGCGGCAATATCGCTAATGCCAGCATTTCCTTGTGCGTTAGCGTATCCAGATCGCGGTTGAAGTAATAACGAGCGGCTTGCGCTACGCCACGGCGGTGGGCTGCATAGGGCACCTGATTAAGGTAAAATGCGAGTATTTCCCCTTTGCTGGCATGCATCTCCAATAGGGTTGCCTCAAAACCTTCAATCCAATGGGACCATACACTACGCGGGCGTGGATGAATAATCCGCACTACCTGCTCGGTAATGGTGCTGGCGCCGCGTACTGCTTTGCGTGCATGAATGTTCTGCCATAAGGCACTGGCGCGGGCTTTCCAATCCACGCCGTGATGCTCGAAAAAATGCCGATCTTCCGAAGTAACAAATGCCTGACGCAGTAATTCAGGGATATTGTGCAGCGGCACAATATCCACCGTATTGAAACGGTTCTGATAGGAAATACCGAGCGGTTGACCCTGACGGTCAAGCACCTGGAAGCGCTGGGCGTCGTTCGTTGCGGCGCGTAACGAGAGTGTCGGTGTTTCCACGTCCCATGCGGTTCTGAGGGCAATAACTGCAACGAGTGCTATTGTTCCGCGAAATGCTATTTTCCCATATCGTTTATAAGGTGACATGGTCTTCTAGCCTCAGGGCTTTGCCGCCGGTGCCGTTTCCTGCTCACCAACTTGTACAGTCAGTGCCTCCGTTTTGCCATATACGTCAGGATCATACATTTCGGAAGCCTGACCGGGTAAGGCGCTGAAAGTGCCGGTAGCGATGGCTTGTGCAGCATAGGATAAGTGGTAGTTTCCAGCTGGCAAATAATCAGAATAGAAGCGCACCGAATCATGCCGGATTTCCTGATGGTAGAAACTCCAGCGGCTAATGCCAAAATCTATCCAGTCAGAAAACTTAAACCAGAATGAACCATCCGCCGCTTTGAAATCACCTTTTTTCGCATCGACTTCAGATGCGGTTGCAAGGTCACGGTTGACAGGCTCTAACCCCCCCGGAACTGAATCATCCACCACAACGAAATTGCGGGCGGCGGGAACGGATATATACAAGTCCACACGTATCAATTCGCCGCGCTTTATTTTGACGGGGGCGTTCTTATTAGAAGAATTGAGCAGCAATTCCCATTTGCCATTACGTTCAACGCTATATTCGCGGCGTATCTCGATACCGGCATCGGCAGGTTTGGTCAGTTCAGCGGGCACTGCATAAGCCAGACGGGTTGCATAGTAGAGTCTTCCCGTACCGCTGCGTTCGATGTGCACAATGGTTTTGCGTCCGGCATCTCCTTCTTTAATAGGGCGCTCCAGGGTTGCGGCTGGATCGCGCACGGTTTTGAAGCTGGTCTTGCCGAAAGTTTCACCATCCATGCTCGCGGTAACGGACATGGTTGGTTTATCTTTCTCATAGACACGCGCAAAATCGATCAGCGCATTCATACAGAACATATTTTCCTGTGTATTTTCCCAATGGTCACGGTTTTTGCGATCCTGAATGATAGCGCGGACCAGTTTGAACGGCACATCACCAACCAGTTTCTTACCTTCTTCGCGCTCGCTGTAGGCGGTGAATGCATCAAGCACCGCGCAATTTTCGCGCAAGGGTGAGGCAAGAATACGGGTGTAGCTGTCATCCCAGGTTTCACTGAACACGAATTTACCGGCCGTTTCATTCGAAGTGGCCAGTATCATCTTTGCTACGTCAGGCACATATTTCTCTCCGCCTTTAATGGCAAGTGCCGCTTGCAGGAAATAGCTTTTGCCGAAGAGCGACATTTTCTTTACATGCGGCTGATAGCGCTCCAAATCGGCGATGTCGGCTTTACCGCGCCCGGCCAGTGCTGCCAGCGCTACCGCACGCACGGTGGAAGTCATGCCTTCCGAATAGAAATCCGGTACAGCATCGTTTTTAAGCAGGTTGCTCAAATAGGTGTGCAGCTTGTTTTCCACCTGTTCAGGAATGGTATATCCGCTACGGCGCAGCCAATTGAACGCAATGGCTGTATAGGCACTCAGGTACGGATCAACATACCGATCCTGCGCCAGGAAATAGGTCATGCCGCCGTTGGGCGCCTGGAAATTTGCCGCCTGATTGAGTGTGGACTGTGGTAATGTGTCACTGCCTTCCCATTTCAGCGCGTCAGGTAAATAGGCTCGTAACTGCTTATAATGCGCTGCCATAACGCCTTTGCTCACTATCTGTTCCCAGCACATATACGGATAATCACGCATATAATTAAAGGCGCCTGAAATATTTCCGATAACGGTAGGTGAGGCGATAACGCTAACACTACCAATATCCGGCAATATATCTTTCGGGAACTGGATCGGTTCTTCAGTTGTATCTTGTGTGGTGCTGCCATAATTAGCCGCAACATCAAGGCTACGGCGTTTGTTTACCGGCATATTATACACCATGCCATCACGATCCAGCTCGTCACCGGCGGTGACAGTAAAACGTAACTCGCCAGCTTTTACATCGCGCGAAAGTGCTATCGCTGTTGTTTGAATCGGCATCATCACGCTTGTGCGTTTATAAGGTGCCAATGTAACGGTTTTCGTCACGTCAGCAGGGGTTTTGGGCGTATCGATATTCCCCTCGGCATGTACGGTAACAGTCAGTGTGCGTTCCTTGTCTGTTCGGTTCATCACACTGAATCCGGCATCGAAATTATCGCCTTCCATGACCTGATTGGGCATTACGGGGCGTACTTCCGTAGGGCGATTGACTTTGAAATTGGCGTCACCCAACCCGAAACGATCGGTTGGTGTGGTGGCAATGGCCAGAATACGCCAGCCGGTCAGATTGTCCGGTGCGTCAAAAGTTGCGGTAGCATTGCCGTCTTTGTCAGTTTTAAGTTCGGCATTCCAGTAGCTAACAAATTTGAATAACGAACGCATGCTCAAATCTGCACCGCCATCACCGCCGGGATTGGCACCTTTTTTCTCAAATCGCTGACGCCCCACAAGCCGGGTCAGCAGATTGTAGTTCCGTAAATCGAGGCTCTCGAGCTTATAAAAACCTGTGTAGGGGTCAAAATAACTTTTGCCATCGGCAATCAGGTCAAATACGGATTCGTCCAGTACGGCAACCGTGAGTTCGATAGGCTCTTTTTTATCTTTCATGCGCGGTTCGGCATGCAGTGTTACCGTTACCTTATCACGCGGCTTATAAACAGGCTGATCGGTTTTGGCCGTGATGGCTATTTCCTTATAGGGGTCTTTCACCGGCACCGTGACATAGCCCATGCGGTACGTGGGTTTTCCTAAATCTACCTGGCCTTCGCCCAGCGGTTTTTCAACGCGTGGTGAAACGATAACAACAGAGAGATAAAAGCCCGGCAGATATTCCGGTTTGATTTTTAATTCGACTACAGGTGTTGAGCTATCAAAGGTCTGCACGAAATGATCGATAACTCCGTAGCGCTCAACGGTGATCAACGCTTTAGCGCCCGGGTAGGGATTTTTTACCAGGTAGCGCGCTGTGTCGCCTACTTTATAATGGGTGCTTTCGGGAACAATGGTCAGGCTGCTATCGCTGCCATTATCCCACATAACAAAATCATGGCCGAGCGCATATGTGCTGAGCGTTGTGGAGTGCTCATTGCCCTTTGTATCCTTAATTTTGGCGATGGCGCGATAAGGGCCGGCCTTTTCGGGGGTAAATGTGCAGGTAAGCGGCGCATCTTCAGATGTTCCTTTGCAGTTGCCCGCTGGCTCCCATTCACTGTGGTATTCTGTCAGGTATGCATTGCCTGCGCCTTTGACGCGGGCTGCTTTTGTCGTTTCGTGTTCCAGTGTAATATTTACCGGCGTGCCTTTAGCAGGATTGCCGTGATCGTCCACAACGATATACTCAATCGAAGCCGGTTTTCCAACGGTATAAAGCCATTCGGTAGCATGGAGGCCCACCAGGCGATCAACGCCCATATAATCGGCGCGCGACTGACCCGTGATATATTTGCCTCGATCATCGGCAACGGCGCTTTCTACCAATAACTTCCCATAAACCACTTTGGGGGTGCCGGTCGAAAAATTCAAGCTGAGCTCGCCTTTGTCGTTCACCTTATCGATTTTCTGAAAAATCTGCTGCGAAGGTGTTTCGTATTGATAGCTATCGAACTGGAAATGTTTAGCCAGCGGGTGCTTGGACATGAACGGTGCACTATCAATTATCGCGGTAATGCGGGCGCTGGCATCGGTATAGGCGCCACCGGAGTGCAATTCAGCATGGCTTATTACGTTCACCTGTTCACCGGCATGAAATAAGTCGCCGTTTAGCTGGTTGCTCACATGGAACGAGGAAGGAGTAAAATCACTGACCAGCACGCGCATGGGAATCCATGATTTCTTGTGTGCGCTCTCTTTGTTAGTATCCGCTTGGTTATTTTCAGTCTGTTCTTTGGCCGTTGTATCTCCATCGCCATCAGATTTATCGCTAAAATCAGCAAGTAACTTGAACTGATACCATCCCACAGCGCCTTCTTTAGGTACCGTAAATTCACCGCTTATTCCGCCGAACGGCGATAGCTTGATTTCTTTAACATCCTCTACCACCTTGCCCTGAGGGTCGAGGATGTTAAGCCGATAGGTTTTTTCTGGCCCCGCAATGAAGCCGTTATTGTCCTGGTTGCGAACGTAGATTTTATATTGGATCGTATCGCCGGCACGATAAATGCCCTGTGCGGTAGTGCCCCAGGCATACATATGCCCGTAGCGATATTTAGGGGAAGGATAAACCGATTCACTGCCCGAAGCGCGATACGTGTCTATGGCGAACGATTGCGCTATTGGTAATAGCGCCATATCATCGCCTTTTTCTACACGCAGGAAGTAACGCGTATCTTCTTCACGATATTTCGTGGTGAACGAGAGATCGGGATCAAGCGTATCCGTTCCTGGGAGTACGGCTATACCGGAGGCATCGGTCATGGTGCGCGCTGTGCTGTCCTTAACCGCATGCAGCCTTGTAAATGCATCCTGGTAGATGCTGACCTTGGCGTTAGCGACCGGAGCGCCTGTGGTCATATCCGTTACCCAGGCGATGGTATTGAAATGACCCAGTTTCAGATGCACCTGATAGGGCGTTACCTGCGCAAAGAGATGGGCTTTATATTTCCCGATCACCGGATCGGTTTGCAAATAGCCGAATACTGCGCCTGTTTTGCCATTCAGCATATCGCGTACGCCAAAGGGTACGGCAAATTGCACATCCTGTACGGACGGAACCTCTTTATAAAACGTCTGCTGATCGTCGCTGCCTGTGGCTGTCAGGCGCTGATAATTAAACGTATAGCTTTTCAGGTTATTGACAAAAAACGGTACTTCACTTTCAACGCCTTTTTCAAGCACAGCATCGTTATAAGCCAGTACAGAATTGGGATTACGATGATCGGTGGTAAAACTGGCGGAAATCGAATGGCGCAATTCGCGGCCAAATACATCCTGCCCTTCGACAGGGTCTTGATGCGTAAACCATGACTTGATCCAGTGCCATAGCCGCTCAAAAACACCCATCGTCTGGGAGCGCGATTGCACTACATATTCCTGCGCTGCCTTTAGATTTCCGGGTATCGATACGGTATATGTTTTTCCTTTGCGATGCGTCTGGCGAAATTGGTAGCCAACCTCACTTCCGCCATCGGCGTTATCCATTGGTTCCGCTTCTTCTACTCCCCCGGCTGATTCCTTCCAGCGCACGACCGGAGGGGTAATGGTTACCATCTTATCTAATTTGCTGTAGTCCACCGGCGTAGTGAAAGAGAGTTGTACGACTTGCATCGGATTGCATTTGCCCATGGGCGATGCGCTGGCCGGAATCAGCAATTCTTTGCCATCATTTGCAGTGCATTTGATGCCAACAAAATTGAATTCCGGGTAGGTATCGAATTGCACGATGTCATTGGATGTCGCGCTAACTTCCTGGCCAAGCGCGGAGATCAGGCCCGGTTCTGATTTCAGGACGATATGCGTATCGAGGGGCAATTCCGTTACCGGCTCAATCAGCCATATCCTGCGCGCCTCTTTGCCCGAGTTTTTACGAAGATCGTCATCGCTTTTTTGTAACAGCGCTTTTTTGAAAATCAGTGCGTAATTCTCTCCTGGAACAGGAATGAACTGTGGTTGCGCATGATCAGCAGGGTCAGGCTTAGCGTTAACTGCCACGCGTTTTTTATCTTCCCCTACCTGCAAGAATACATGTTGCGCTACCGATTCCTTATCTACGGGCTGGTTGAATACCAGGCGCATAATGGGGTATCCGGGGGATTTCCAGGAACGGAATTCCTTGTCGCTGATATCGGGGCGCTGGGTAATGAAGCTATGATGGTATGTGTCAGGGATGGTCGCATCGTCCTCCGCTTTGATACCGGGCTTAATTTCAAGTGTATAATGCGTGGCTTCCTGAAGCGGCTGTTTGCTCGGTAAATTGCAGGCAAGTGCCGATGTATTGATCCACCGCCATTCGCAAGGAATAGCCGGAGTGATGATTACAGGAATTTCGGAGGATGGACGGTCCATTTTGCCCATAGGGACAACGGGACGATTAAACTGGATAACAATCTGTTTGCCGGCGGGCACATCCTCGCCATCGGGCGTAATTCTTAAGATTTCCAGGTGCTTGGGCTCGGTGGAATCGCCTGAGGCATAGGCATGCAAAGGCAACCATAATGTGATTACGGTCATAAGGCATGAAATTATATGACGATTAACTAGCATAAACATATCCCGCCAGCGTTGTAAGCTGGCGTGATGATAAAGTGTTTGCAGTCAATTGTCGCTGGTTATTGCTAGGTGTCATGGTGGCGTGTGCCGCTATGGTCGGTTGTTTTAACGCGATGAAGAGGGCGGGTACACCACACAAGAAGCCGCCAGATGCGCCGGGATGAGCAGGGCGGCTAAAGCGTAGATCGCTTTTGGCGCAGCATTATAGATAACGCTCTTTGCAGATGCGGGAGTTGTAAAATTCTGTAATTGAAGAATAATATGTTGACTGCGGCGGTGAATTGACTAAGCTGAACGGCAAAAGAAAATCAATAGGCCCATCGGCATACGATGCGGTGCATAGCTGCCAGGAATTGTGACTAAACAATCTAGCGATCATGACACACACATTTACAGCACTTGCTTACAGCCGCCCCGTGCCGCGCTATACCAGCTATCCGCCATCCACACAGTTTCATGACCTGGACGAGCACGTACGTCTTAACGCGCTGAGTGAGATACAAAACGGTCAGTCCCTCTCGCTCTACATACACCTGCCGTTTTGTGGCAGCTTATGTTATTACTGCGGGTGTTTCACCACCGTGACCCAGCGTGCAGACAGGATTAGTACCTACCTCCAATCGCTGGCTGAAGAAATTCGTATGGTATCGGCGCTTATGCCGCCTGACAGCAAGGTCGTGCATATGCATTTTGGTGGCGGCTCGCCCACCATGCTCTCGCCTACCGAGTTTTCGGCATTATACGGCTCATTAAAACAGTATTTTCATTTCAGCCCGCAGGCGGAGATTGCTATAGAGGCTGACCCGCGTCAGCTCAATGAAGAAAAAATTTCGTGCTATGCGCAATGCGGTATCAACCGCATCAGTTTCGGCGTGCAGGATTTTTACCAGCCTACGATGATTGCCGTGAATCGCAGGCAGGAAGCTTCCCTGACACAGAATGCAGTAGAGTTATGCAGGAAATACGGCATCAGTCGTATCAATTTTGATTTGATGTACGGCCTTCCGCACCAGACAGTAAACAGCATCCATGAAACCATTGCACTTGCGGCCAGTATGCACCCCTCACGCATTGCTTTTTTCGGTTACGCACATGTGCCCTGGATGAAAAAACACATGAATGCACTGGATTGCGAAGCCATGCCGGATACCCAGCTCCGCTATGATTTATTTAAAACCGGCTGCGCCGCGCTGGCGCGTGAAGGGTATAAAATGGTTGGTATCGACCATTTTGTTAAAACGGATGATGAGATGTACCGGCATGCGATGGAGCATACGCTGCATCGTAATTTCCAGGGTTATACGGCTGATCCCGCCTCTGTCCTGATTGGTTTTGGCGCATCTGCCATCAGTAAGTTGCCGTATGGTTTTGTTCAAAACAAAGCCGACATCGCCGCTTATCAGCATGCTGTCTCCACCGGAAATCTTGCGCCGGCACGCGGTTGGAAAGCGCAGCAGGGAGATTCGGTTCGGGCAGCGATTATTGAGTCGATTATGTGCTATTTCGAAGCAGACCTCGCTTCTTTTTCGCCAACCCCGCAGCAGGACTTTCAGCAAGCCTTTGAGCGTCTACAGCCTTTTATCAGGGACGGAGTGGTGCGTTGGGCAGACGACAAGCTGGTGATTGAAAAAGAGCCGCCATTGATGGCACGGCTCGTAGCCTCAGCGTTTGATACCTATACGGCCTGGACCGATTGTGCTCACGCCGCCCCCACAGGAAAACACGCCCAGGCAATTTAATCAGGCTACGCGATCCAGCAGTTTTTGGGTAAGCAGCCGTTTGGCAAGAGGCAGGTGGTTTCCTGCTTTTATCAGGCCGCTGCGTATAACCAGCGAAAGCATATCTGTTTTAGTATAAAGCCCTGCAATAGCGTTAGTCATAAGGTAGAGCGGGCGTGTTATCAGCCGCAGCTCCTGATGATACCGCCGCAATATGCCGGCCTCCGCCCAATCATATCCAATGGACTGGTTCTGTGTGATAAGCTGTGTCAGTATATCAATTGACCGAAGACCGAAATTAAACCCGTGCGCCGTAACGGGGTGCATCCCTACCGCTGCATCGCCAATCAGCAGGAAGGACGGAGCATAAAAGGATTTGGCATAGCGTGCGACCAGGGGATAGGCATGCCGCTGGCCTTCCATGGTGAGTGCGCCGTATTGGTGCTGAAAAAGCTGATTAATGTGCTGGCAATAGGCTTCTTTATCCATCGCCATATGTTCATTAGCCATACCCTGTGGCAAGGTAAGCACCGCAGACGAATGGTTTCCCGCTAATGGCAGCATGGCAAGCGTATAGTCTCCCTGGAACCACTCATAGGCGCGGTTCAGATGTTCCGTATCATGCCGCATGCGGCTTACAATCATGGTTCGCTTGAAATCAAGCGTTTCAGCGGCAATCCCCATAAGATCACGCACTTTTGAAAAGCGGCTGTCGGCTGCCACGGCAAGCCGGGAAGTAAAAGATTGCCCTGTTTCAAGTGTAATCGTTGCGTTGCATGGCGTGGTTTGAATATCGCTGACACCTTCTCCAAAATGGCAGGTAATGAGAGGATTATGCTCAATGGCCTGGAACAGGGCGCGGCGAATCAGATAATTGGATACGACAAACGCCAGGCGATCACATGCCGTTGTGGCCGCGGAAAATACCAGTGATTGAGAAGGCTTCCTGTTTAAAACATGTGCCGCGCAGATTTTCCCCTGCGCCGATTCGTCGATAAAATTCCAGGCGCCAATGCGTTTTAATAGGTCTACGGAGCGCCAGGTGAGCGCAATTTCCCGGCCATCATCGGCAGGCGAGGCAATTGCTTCACGGGGCTGTTTCTCAATAACGCGGCAGGGTATATCAAGTGCCGACAACGCCGCTGCCGCAGAAAGCCCCGCCGGACCTGCCCCGATTATCGTAATGCTATTATTGTGTGCGAGCATAAAGTCATGGTCTGAAGTGGTTGCCGCTTTTCCAGCATACTACCATAAAACGTTCACGCAAACGTGTTATCTAGACCAGCCCAGATTCTTTTGTTTCTCTCCGCTGCGAATGCTGTCTAGTATCTGGTTAAATTCAGTATAATTCCCATCACGCAGACAGTTCATAGCCTCTGGGAAGGGAGGCTTGCGATAGTTCATTTCGATTTGACGAATGGCGATATCGGCGGGGCCGTTAATTCCACCTGAGTTGATAACTTTTTCGTATGTATCCTCAAGTAGCCTAAGGCCTAAACTTCTAGGCAGCTCATCTCCGTAAGGCCATGCTAAATCAGCCTCGTGCGAAGTGCTTGCGCGGCTTCCTATGGCAGATGGTTGAGTGTGCCGCAAATAATTCGGTTTTTTTCCTTTGTGTTGTGCTGATCCCATTGCTTTAGGGGTGGTTTTGGCTGCTTCTTTCTCGCGCGGTTTTACGGGCATTCGTGCGGGTCGATCCAATGTGCGAGAAGGCTTATTGTTGCCAATCTGGCCAAATTCTTCCTGCAGGCTGGAGTCCTGTTGTGCAAGCTGCACGGCTGCAAAGGCCGCTTGCAGGATATCCTGTTGCATGCTTCGGTTCGTAAGTAAGGGCCGCAACATATCTCCTGACAGCCACCGTCTTTGGTGCTTATAATCCTCTTCCGCAGCCTTAATGAAGTCGTCCATAGCCTTTCCGCGAAATCCAAGAGCCGTGGCGATTGCTAGCGCTTCTGTTGGATTATAGCCTGGGTTGCCCTTTTCCGCTTGAGTCAGTGTAAGCGTAGGCGCTCTCAATCTATGCTTTGTATATTCGACATAGGGTGTAAGTGCTATGCCCATCTGCTCGATAACTGCATCGAGCATGGCGCGGTCTTTATATGGTTTCTCTGGGCCAACGTTGTTTTGTATGCCCTTTTCGATTAATGTACTGACTGTGGTCATTTCTCTGCCGCCCATATAGAAAATTATAAAACATTAACTTAGGCAGTATATATCTCTAGAATAAGTTACAATCTAGTGAAATTAACCCTCATAAGTAGGCATTTTCAACTTGTCTTAATAAGACGCTATAAAATATACAATAATTCCCTAAAATTAGAACCCGGAAATGGGGGATAGCAGAGAATCAGAGAATCAGAGAACCTGAGCATGGAAACATAAGAATATCAGGAGGCTAGCACAGCCTAAGCCCTGTATGCATCGTTCGAGCCTACATGCAATATCATGCCTACTAGGCCGCATGGATCTAGCCGCCGAAGAAGATCGCGCTGCCGTTCGAGGTAGAACGGTCGGACCAGCATAAAAAACATGGCTGCTTTTCCAAAGCCTCTTCTTCCACGATTTCTTAAGTAGTTCTCTCAACAAACAGCTCTCAGGGTTATATTATGAGAGTGATGTGAGGGTATTCGGAATCTTAAAACGTGGCGGCAATAAGTAGCGCGGGTGATACTGCGCTGGCTCTGTGCTGTACTGCTAGACTACGGAGTAGCCTGCTGTATAAATCCTGTTGCGGGGAATATAGAGTAAATTCAGTATATTAAACATTTTTACTGTTTTGATTGTAGCGGGCGACGTAAGCGTGTAAAGCTATATATTAAATATTAGAAAGAAATAACATGAATGTATTCCAGGGTGTCATTCCTACACTCAGCACAGCGCTAACAAAACGTGGATATACCACGCTTACATCCGTACAGCAGGCTGTTTTGGCACCTGAATTGCAAGGGTGTGATTTGCTCGTCTCTGCCCAAACCGGGTCCGGGAAAACCGTGGCGTTTGGCCTGGCCTTAGCACCTACGCTTCTGGGGGATAATCCATTCTTTCCCAGAGTATCGGCGCCCATGGCACTTGTGATTGCACCTACGCGCGAGCTTGCGCTCCAAGTAACGCGCGAACTGGAATGGCTCTATGGCTCAAGTGGTGGAACCGTGGCGTCCTGTGTCGGCGGCATGGATATCCGCGCCGAGCGCAAAGCATTAGACAATAAGCCACATGTCGTGGTGGGCACGCCAGGT
>CAZGVV010000029.1:0-10158 GCA_964529155.1 uncultured Rickettsiales bacterium | reverse complement strand
GTGCTCGATGAAGCGGATGAAATGCTCGATATGGGTTTCCATGACGAGCTGGAATATATTCTGGATACATCCCCCAAAGAACGTCGCACGTTAATGTTCTCCGCGACCGTGGCTAAAAACATTGCGCAAATGGCCAAACGCTATCAAAAAGATGCCAAGCGCATCAGCACCAAAGAAGAAGAAAAACAGCATGCTGATATTGAATATCAGGCCTTGAGCATTGCTCCGAGTGATCGCGAAAATGCCATCATCAATTTGTTACGCTATCATGATGCGAATAGTGCCATTATTTTTTGTGGCACGCGCATAGAAGTCAATCACCTGACCAGCCGCCTGACCAATCGTGGGTTTTCCGTGGTTGCACTTTCCGGTGAATTAAGCCAAACCGAACGCAGCCACGCGCTGCAGGCGCTGCGGGATGGCCGTGCAAAAGTGTGCGTCGCCACCGATGTTGCTTCGCGCGGCATTGATTTACCCGGTTTAGCACTCGTCATCCATGCCGATATTCCCAAAAATCGTGACATTTTACTACACCGAAGCGGCCGCACCGGGCGCGCAGGCAGTAAGGGCGTCAGCGCTTTGATCGTGCCGCATAATGCCCGTAGGCGTGCCGAGATCATGCTCAAAAACGCAGGAGTAACGGCGGCATGGGGTAAGCCGCCTTCTATTGAAAGCATTCTGGAGCGTGACCGTGAACGCTTTTTGGCAAACCCGGCCTTTAGCGAGCCGGTAAAAGACACCGAAAAATCAGCGATTGCGGAATTACTTGCGCGCTATCAGCCGGAGCAAATTGCCGCTGCGCTCATGCGCCTACATAACGCACAAAACCCTGCGCCTGAAGAATTGCTGGATACTGCACCGACTAACGAACCTAAAAAAATAAACCGCGATGATTTTAAAAACAGTGTCTGGATATCACTTTCGGTTGGGCATGATACCTCCGCGGAGGCGCGCTGGATTCTTCCGATGTTGTGTGGCCGAGGCAATATCACCAAGCGCAATATCGGCGCGATTAAAATCCAGCAGAACGTAACGTATGTTGAGCTTACTGCCGACTGCGTGGATGTTTTCTTCAAAGCCGTGGGTGATAGCGGGAAAATAGAAAAGAACATCGCTGTTTCCCGCCTGCAAGGCGCGCCCAATGCTCCGCAAGGACATTATGAAGGCCCACGCCAGCCTAAGAAAAAATTCGATAACAGCAAACCACGCTACGCAAAACCAGGTGAGGTGGCAAAGCCAAAGCATCACTTCAAAAATAAACATAAAGACCGCAAACCAGGCGAGGCCAACCCGGGCGGCAATAAATTTAAAGGTAGTTTTAAGAAAAAATAAAACGGTGGGTAGTCGTGATGCATTAGCAAAGCTGATGAGTGGTGAACAAATAGCAAAGGCACAAAAGCTATCTCAAGAATTTCAGCCTCATATCTAAATCACACCCGCAGTAGATTCAAACCGATATTCTTTAGGAAAATCAAGGACGCTGTTTTTTGGCGCTTTATTTCAAGGCACATTTCCGAACCCGTTTTAGAGCACGCTCAGAACCTGCTGCACCAGCCCTCCTTCGCTCCTTGCGGGAGCTTCGTAGCGTACTCCTACGCCTAGATCGCCTTTGGTTGTCTTACTGGCGTAAGCCAGCCGAAGCCGAAGGCGTAGGGTGGTGGTGGATGAAGTCTGACCTGAACTGCTCTCCGGGGCGATTTCCCTGTTTATCAGGGTATTTACAGGGAATTTTTGCAAAAACACCCCCTAAGGGGAGCAATGGACTTTATAACCATCTATAATAACTCATATATTTGCAATAATTCCCTAAAATCAGAACACGGAAATGGGGGAGCCTGTCAGGGAATCGGAGAAGTTGAGCAGGGTAACATCAGGAGCCAGGAGAGAATGTCAGGTCTGATAATTGACATAATATATAATATTAACTGAAAATTATATTTCAGTGCCCTGTCATGATATCTTAACATATGTACGGTATAGTTAATTGATAATAATTAATTCTGATTGGGATTACGAAATGAAGGAACCGCTATCTTATTCGGATGATCCCAGGCGGTTATCGGCGGCTGCATTACTCGATACATTATTTTCGCCTACTGCCCGTCCGGTATCGGAAATCCTAAAAATTGCAAGAGATCTGGAAACACATTCGGGAATTGGTTTTTTCAAATTGCCAGTGCCTTATGACATTAAAACGGATTCGAATGTAATTCGTACTGGGTTTAGCGATTCTATGGGAAGAGCGGTAAGTTCTATTATTGCTGATTTAGACACAATGTCACCTGACACACATGTAGTGGTCGATATGGACGCCGCACGTATTCCAAAAGCGCAAACGCTGGATAGGTAAGATTCCTATGCCGGACTCACAACCTAACGATTCCAAAGAGTCTGAAAATCTATCAGCCTTCCAGCATTACCTACTGGAAGAAAAGAAACTAGCTGATCAATACCAACAAGTAATTGAGTGTAAAACGCACCATCCTGGTATGAGTATCGAAACTCAGCAAGCGCTTGGTCACTATTTTACAACCTATATTGCTCACGGCGCTGATCCTACAGCAATTAATTTTAATGCATTAGGAGGAAAAAATCCTGATGAGATTAAGGTATTAGAAGAAAATATTTCTGATAAACTTACCCAGCAATCCCGTGATCGCTTTGCACGCTTGGGTAAGGAGCGCGCCAAAGAGGCGCGCTGGGATCAGTTTTTTCCCAACGACGATGATGTTGTCATTCCGCTAGCAGCTGAAGCCAAATCCATGCGGGAACGTATTGATGATGTAATAGCCGCGCATAATGCGGAGGCGGACGGTCGCTATCAGCATGCCCTGACACAGGCGGCAAATGAACGTGGCATTACCGTTGACGCCTTACAAGAAATCATGCGGGGCGATGCGAAAACGATGTCGCCGCAAGATCGTTCCCTGCTCAGTATTGGCAAAGACCCCAGCCAGATGCAAGTACGCATTAAAGAAGAATCAGAGCAGCTTGAGGAATATGACAGGCGTAAAGACACATGGAAGCCCGGACGTAAACTCAGCGGCCTTCTGCATCAGGTAGGTCAACAAGACTTACTCGATGAATATAATAATCTCGGCTCGACTCCCGATAGCCGTCAGGCGGCGATGAAGGCCTTATCTCGACAGGTGAACAGCCCCACCGTACCTTATGGTGAGGTTGGCACCAAAGCGGACGGATACGATCTTAATTCCATGCATATCGTTATTTCGCGCGATCCACAGCGTATCGGGGAGTCGTCCAGCGGTCAGGCCTGGTTTTCCTGCATGTCAGAAAGCGGAATAAACTTTCGATATTTAGACGCTGATATCAAAGAGGGGACGCTCGTTGCCTACCTTGCTGCAAAGGATGATCCGTTAGTGCGACGGCCACTAGCGCGGGTTTTATTGAAGCCCTATGTCAATGAAGATACGAAAGAAGCGATTTTAATCCCTGGGAAGGTATATGGCGGCAAGGATGATTATACCTCGGGTAGAAGAGAAACCTTATCCCCCAAGGCAAAGGCAGCGTTCCAAGAAGGGGTAATGGAATGGGTGAGGACCACGCATCAGCAAAAAAGTGGTACGTTTCAACTCAGAGACGGTCTTTATGCGGATGGAGAACTCACAAGGCAAACCCTTAAAGATAAGTGGACGCATGAAGATGTCCTAGACGGCATGAAGGGCTTTAGGCAGGGCTTAATCCAGGAGTTTTTGACGGAGCATTATGATATACAAAGCCTTGCCGATGGGATGGATTATGGAGAAGAAAGAACAGCCAGGCAAAAAGAATTGAATACTGAATATACGCGAGAATTGGCGAAATTCGATGATCAAACCGCTATGGCAAAGTCATATCTCAGAAAGCTAAAAAAATCGAGCCTGGGAGCAATACCTACCTTTGAACAAGTAACAGCAGCGGCAAAAGAATTAGACCTGTCACGTAAAACGATGCTCGAATCGCTGGTCACACAAAACCCGCATTTAGCGATGAAATATACCATTTTCGAGCAGCGTCTCGGTTATGAGCCGGACAAAGCCCTTATCGCGCAAGCAACGCAAAAGATGCCGGAGCTTGCTTTCGATTCAAGGTACTTGTTAGTCGTCATGGGACACGAATGGTCAGAAGAATTGGTTACTGCTGCTGCTAAATCAAAGCCCAATACTGCGCTGGTTAATATAGACAAATATGCTGTGCTGCCTTGGGCAGATAAGGTGCGAGAAATAGCTGCAAGAAACGCAGAGCCTGCTGCTGCATTAAGATATTGGCATAATTATAGAGATGATTCCTATGTACAGGAAGTGGTTGCCGCCGCGGCCCAGGCAAAACCTGACGAGGCCTTAAAGCATGCACGTAAATATTCCGAACAGAAATGGGCGAGCGGCATTATAGAGTCAGCGGCCCGGCGAGCCTCTCCTGAAGCCGTACTGCGCCATTTCGAGCCATTTTATAAAGAGCCTTATGCGAAAGATGTCATGGTCGCTGCGGCAGCAGCGTTACCCGATACATTCTTGGAACAGGCATCGTACACCTTTTCAGGTCAGCCGTGGACAGACGCTGTCATGGAAACAATTTACAAGCATGTTTCCGTTGAAAAAGTTTTGGATAATTTAAAGAAATTTCGAGACAAGCCATATGCCAAGGATATTATGCTCGCTGCTGCAAAAGCAGCGCCTGATAAAGTATTGGAAAAAGCGTATGACTCCGAAAGACAGGCATGGACAGATGAAGTTATTGAAACAGCAGCTCGCAGCGCCTCACCTGAAGTCGCATTAACTTACTGTAGAGAATTTAAAAATGCGCCGTATGCAGAGGAAATTGTGGCGGCTGCTGCAAAAGCGGCTCCTAATGATTTTATGAGGAGAGCTCTTACTGTCAATTATCTCCTTAAAGATAAGGCATGGTTGAAAGGTGTTTTAGAAGATGCAGCAAGAAATGCTCATCCTAAAGTAGCATTCGATTATCTTTACAGTTTTAAAGACGAGCCATTCGCACAAGAGGTACTCAGCGCGGCGGCAAAATTAGCGCCTAAAGAGTGTTTCATAAACACATCCCAATTCACTGACCAGCCATGGGCTGGCGAAGTTATAGAAATAGCGACCAAAACTGTCATGGAGCATCACCCTCTCGCTATTAAAGATAAGGCATGGTTGAAAGGTGTTTTAGAAGATGCAGTAAGAAATGCTCATCCTAAAGTAGCATTCGATTATCTTTACAGTTTTAAAGACGAGCCATTCGCACAAGAGGTACTCAGCGCGGCGGCAAAATTAGCGCCTAAAGAGTGTTTCATAAACACATCCCAATTCACTGACCAGCCATGGGCTGGCGAAGTTATAGAAATAGCGACCAAAACTGTCATGGAGCATCTCCCTCTCGCTATTCCGGCCGATATAATCGTAGACAGACTCGCTGAATACGCGGATCGCGAGTGGGCGCGTGATGCGATTATTCAATTGCACCGTGAGCGTGAACGTCATGCTAACCCTAGCGCCGCAGGTCTTGCCATTATAGAGAATGCCGACCACTTGCAGAACTTCCCGTGGGCAAAAGCGCTTATCGAAGAAACTATCACCCAAGAATCCGGCGGTATTCTGCATAATACCCCTAAGTTTATTAACCAAAAATCAGCTCCTGATCTTATTGCACGCGCGGTCGCAGCCAATCCTGAAGGGCTTTCTCACTTTCCTAAGTTTGCTGGTGCATCATGGGCTGAAGGCATTCTGAGCACCACCACGCAAAGTCATCCAGATGCTGTTTTGGAAAATGCAAAATATTTTGGAAATATGCCCTATGCTTCATCGGTGATAGAAAAAGCAGTGAACCGAGCCGCAGAGGTTTCACCAGCTAGCGTTTTAGAATATCGCCGCTCCAGTATTAGTGAAGATAGCCCCTGGTTGCTAAATGGCAATGTTAGTAAGTATGAACCCTGGCTGTTGGCTGGAGTTAAGCAAGCTGCGATGAAGCTCTCGATCGATGGTGATTATATAGCTCCTGCAATACTTCTGGAACATGCTGATCAATTCGCAAGTGAGGACTATGGCAAAGATATAATTACGGCAGCGGCCAAAAAATTCCCATTCGCCGCCTTGGAAAATAGCGAAAAGTTTGGTCGTCACGCTTGGGCGGAATCGATACTTTCTGATGCGGTTAAAGCCGTACGGCGGCACCCTAACGTCGCAGCCGTACACATCGCAGAGCATATTAAAGGCAAACAATTTATAGTGAATGGCTGGTTCGGTTCTCAACGGATCGTTACCGGTAACGAATTAATTGAGCAAACAGCACAGCGTAATCCCCGATCTGTGGTCGATAATGCAGATAAATTCATCGACATCCCCAACGCGGAAGCAATTATCCGCAAGGCATTAAAGAGCGCTCCTGAAGCCGTGTTGCAAGAAGGATGGACATCGGATGTTAAGTGGCATGTGCAGCCTTGGGCTGATACTGCACTTGAAGAAGCTTACCGGGCGAGCATTAAAACCAATCCTTCGGGGGTATTCGAGTCTCTGCAAAATTCGAGATTGGTAGATAGGAGTTGGTGCGGCGCGCTGATCGAAGAATCCTACCGTGTCATCGCGCGTAAAGACCCTGCCAAAGCACTTGATCTGGCTAAAAACAGATTCCATCAGGCGGAAGTGCCTGCTGACGTTGCGCAAGATGCATATCGAAGATTGCAAGCGCGTGATCCTGAGGCAGCTAGGCAATACGAAGATTTGCGAATTCTCTCAAAACCTTCTGATCCGATAACTGTCGCTACAGTTGTCGCTCCTACACGCATGCAGAGTGTGCGAGAATTGCTGATGAAACCTCTCTTTGGGAAACCGACTGTGAGTTCAGAATTCAAGGCGCATATGCGCTCTCAACACGCGTCTGTGGCATCGAATACACTGGGCGTGGTACAGGGCTTGAATTCAATCAAGGCATTAATGGATAATTCTGATCTGTCGCCTGTTGACTATGCTATACGCTTAGGCCTTGCCACTACGCATACCACAAGCGGCGTTGCGGGTGCAGCGATTGACCTCAAAAACATGTATAATCCTAAGTCGAACGTGGGCCTTAAATTTGGCTTAGGAACCAGTGCCGTTGGCGCCATAGACGGACTGTATAATCTTGGCCATGCCATCTATAACCGCGATGCGCAGGGCATTGTGTTCAGCAGTATTAATACTGCCAATTCAGGAATGGGCGGTGGAGCTTCTTATCTAGGCCTAAGAGCACAAGCTCTATCACAGGCAGCCGGAACCGAAGCAGAAGTTGCGGTTGCTACAAGACTTGGTACAGCGGCTAAAGTGCTTGGCACGTCAGCGGCAGCAGCTGGCGTAATTGTACAGGGCTATCAGATACGCCAGCAACTTTTTGCGAATATCGAACAGTCGGCGGCGCTTGATGCGGAAATAGCAAACTACAGAAATCAAAACAGCGCTCTTAACCAAGCGAACATTACCGAAAGCTTCCGTGACTTTGGTCTGCCATTAAACCCCGAGATGCATGAATATGCGCGCTTAAGGGAAATTAGCCGAGAGTTGAAAGTAAATGGTTTTGGCAGTGAGATGCAGATCGATTCGGCTGGAAAAGCTACCTGGCCTAAGATCGACTTGGATGCCATGCGCAATCAGCCAAGGGATATGGAGAAAAAGCTGATTGGTGTTAGTAGGAAGGGCAATGACTATGTTGCGCGTAATCAGCAAAAGATGCTGGATAGCATTTCCTATGGCAATAGCGCGCTGGGCCAATTTGCTAAGATGATTAATATTAGTGGCGTTGATATTGAGGCCGAGGAACGTAAATCAATGGATCGTCTCAATACCGCTGAGCAGATGGGCATTAAGGGTGCCGCAGCCGTTGCGGAACTGCGCGGCGCTTTTGGTCACGGTATTCGCGGTTATACCGAGCGAGTGGAGGAATATCAGCGGGTACTAAAGCCGCTAGAGAAAGACTATGCACCGCAGATTGAACAGCTGAGAGCACTGAGTGACACTTACGTTACCCTGCAGCGAGCGCATACGCCACTGGATATGGCAACGGCACTTGGTAGGGAAGGCAATGCAATAGTCAAGGAAGTAATGCGGTTAAACGCTATTGAAGTGGCTGGCGGCCAGAAAGCATTAAAGGGTACATTTACTGAAGCGCTTATTAAGAAAAACTTCCAAAAGGAATTCGCTGCCGTCGAAGCAATGAGTCTAGGCGATCAGGAGGCATATTTTGCACGTAATCAGGCATTCATTAAAGCAGCTAAACTGGAAGAACGCCAAGACTTGACCTATGTGGCCTTAAGCCGCTGCCGTGAAGAATATGTGGCAAAGATGCGGGAGTTTGCGCCGACAACGCTACAGCCGCACGCAATAGCAGAACTGGCAGAACTAAAGCCTGCTCTTGAGCAAATGAAGAAAGTAAGTGGTGAATTAAAGCCCTATGCAGCACTTGCAGAGGGCCAATATAAAAGGCTGACTGGCACAGCTGTTGGCGATGCTCCCATCTATGCCAAACCTGGTGAAATCGTCCGTGATAAGGACGGTAAGGAGCTAACCTATGCTGCTGCCACACAAAATTTATCCGTAACACTGGCGCGCGAGCAGAAGACGCTTGCCGAACTTAAAGAACAACCAGCAAAAGATAACGATCCTGATATGCAGGCCAAAATTACGCTTATGGAAAGGGATATCTTTGGTTTGCAGTTGGCCTTCGCTAAGTTGGAACAGCAAAATATGGCATACCGACTTATCAGGGCAGAAGAAGCAAAGCGGTCATTTCAGCAAGAAACGATGCAGCTATTTGCCAATGCCGAAAAAGCAGGCACTTCAGGAATGCTCATAGATGAAGCAGCAAAGAAGAAGTTAACCGGACTTACACAGCAGCTACAGGAAAAAGAGCAAACACTACTTACTTTACAGGCGCAGACCGTTGCAGAAAAAACCGTTGATCCTAAATCATTTGCCAAGGCAGAAACAGAAATGCTGCTGGCTCAGCGCACACTTGCGGTTGGAGTGAAGGAATTGGTTGAAACAGCCAAGAAAGACACAAATAGAAGCATAGGCAAAGCTCAAAATACGCTGGAGCGCTCTGTCTTCATGCTCCCTGATTCAGAAAAATATAGCCTGAATGAATATATTAACGGTCTGCAACTCGCTCGTTATCCAGTTGTACCAGTAAATCTCATAGACCCCAAAACACCATCGGGCCCGCAACCTGATGATCCACGGCAACTTAGTTAACTACTAGGCTGTCCACAGAATCCAGGCCAACGCACGGTGTTGGTATGGATAGTCGAAGGCTAAAGGCGACGAGAAGCAGCAAAAAAAGCTCGTATGTATCTTCACTCACGGCGCGTAACTGTGAAAGATGTTATTTCTTAAAGCCAATCTCTTGAGTATTTGAAATAACCGGCAATACCAGCTGCGATGGATATTTCTCGGAATGGAATAAAACCTGATTGGCAATGCGTGTTTTCGTCGCCGTAGGTATGAATTCTCCCGTATTGGGATTGCGGTCATAACGAGGGAAATTGCTGCTTGATACTTCCAGCCTTATTTTATGTCCCTTAAAGAAAACATTGCTGGTGGGCCAAAGTTCGATTTCAATTTTGGTGGGCTGATTGCTGCCAGCTGCTTTATAGGACTGGCGTAATATGCCATCGGAAAGATTGTAGGCGGAGCCGTCAGGATACACATCCACCAGTTTGCCGTGAAATCCGTTGAGGGTGCATCGGTGGAAACGTAAAGAATGACCTTAATCGGGCCAGTCACTTCCATTTCTTCTGATAGTGCTGGTGTATCTACACCCGCAAATCCTCTGAAGAAGGACTTGAGCAGGATTTTAATTCCTTGCATGCGCAGCGTGAAGCCTGCGAGGCTTTTATCAAAAGCCAGAAGCATGAAGGATGGCAACTGATCAACACCGCCTATGATGATGGGGGATTCTCTGGTGGCAATATGGAGCGTCCGGCGCTGAGGAAATTGCTGGAGGATATCAGCGTCGGAAGAATAGATGTGATAGTGGTCTATAAAGTAGACCGTCTGTCACGTTCTCTGCATGACTTTGCGCGTATGGTAGATGTTTTTGATAAGCATAACGTCTCATTCGTATCGGTCATACGACTTACGCTGTCTTTAGCGGCACTGGTTCCGGCGCAAGATAATCCCGTCAAAATTACCCGGG
>CAZGVV010000028.1:18726-24713 GCA_964529155.1 uncultured Rickettsiales bacterium | reverse complement strand
AACCACAACGCGGCGGAAGTGGCAAGGGGAATTGTTATTGGCGCGCTTTGGCTTGTGCGGGCGGCTGGCTTGGGAGCCCTTTATTTGGGTTAGGCTCGTTAGGCACAGATTGGGTTGGGGCCGTATTGGTAGTTGTAGGGGGAGTAGGAGCTTTAAATCCTTCTTTTTGTGCTTGAATAAATTGAGCATTTAATACTTGGGTTTCTTTTGTGTTGATATCAAAGCTATATCCGCCTGCAATAATGGAGTCACTGCTAAGTGCTAATGCGGCACCTGCAGCGCGTTTTTCACTAGTAAGTTCATTAGATTTTTTACCGGAAGTTTGCTCGATTACCCAATCGCTTGCATTGCTTACTATATCTCCAATACCAGGCAGGCTTTTGACCAAATCCCAAACCCAGCTCAATCCACCCGTTAGCCAGCCGATTGCTTTATCTAAAGCACCTGCAAGACCTTGCTTCATTTTTGTTTCAGTAGCTTCTAATTTTTTGTTTAATTCTGAAGGTTTAGCGCCTTGTCCTGCTCCAAGCAAAATGCGTTCTTGTGCTTGTTTGTCAAAGTCAGCTAAGGCTGTATCTAAATCTTTCTTTTGAACTTCGTTTAGAGGAGTTCCTTTTTCAACGCCTAAGTGATTGGTTTTATATTCTGTAGCAAAGCGATTGCGTATATTGCTCAGTACAAGCTTATTATCTTGCGCATGCAAGTGCTTATCCGTCCATTCCTGGACTGATTTTTGTTCAGCAGCATTTAAAAGATTTTCGCCCATAGACCACCTGCTAGTTGATATAATAACACTATCATAAGCTTATCCTACTTATGTATGAAATTTATGTGACAACGCATCCTCTTGTAAATTCAAGCCTTTGCGGGATTGTCATAATTGAGCTGCCAGAGCGTAAGCCACCCGAAGCCCGCAGGGCGAAGGGTGGTGCGGGTGGAGGGACTTGAACCCCCACGCCTTGCGGCGCCAGAACCTAAATCTGGTGCGTCTGCCAATTTCGCCACACCCGCTTGACTTATTGCCCATTGCTACTATCGCTTGTTGCGAATACCAGTTCTCCTAGCTTCCGGTGCTCACGTACAAGGGTACGCTGCGCTCCGGGTCTGGGAAAACCGGCATTCTCACAGCGCGCTAGCGCAATGGACAGCAAGTCTTAGTCCTTAACACCCTATTTATTATCGCGCAAGGTGGCTAATCGACTAAAGAGCCGATCCAATTGCCCATGGATTGGAACCCGTTGGTGGGGCGAGCTTCGGGGGTGAGGGTGGCCGGGGTGGTTGGGTGAGCAGAGGCATGAGGCAGCGGCGCGGAAGGCGGGATGCGTTCAATAATTGCTGGTGGGCTGCTGTAAATGACTGTGGCAGGCGTAGAATTGGGTTCATCAGGTGGGCGGATCAGGCCGGAGGGCGCGGCTGTCTGCAGTGGCGGCGAAACGGGTAGGCTGGCTGCCGGGGCCGGGGTAATAGGCGCTGATGGTGCGGCTATCCGTGTATTGGTGGGGGTGGGCGGCAATGCGGGTAAGGGCGTTACGACGGCGGCGGGTGGTGGTGCGGTAAAAATATTTTGCGGAGGCATAAGGCCGGGAGCGGCAGCGCCGTTGCGGCTTGGCATGGTTTGCAGGTTGTTCCAGGCGCGCTGGTAAAAGGTTTTGCTCTGCGACAACGCCATGTCCAGATAGGTGCGGGCGAGTTGGTCGTCCTGCGCCATGTGGGCGTAAAACGCCATGTTGTTTTGCAGCGCCGCCCCTTCAAAATAACGCTTGGCGATGATTTCCGCCTTATCCACTTGCCCGCTGGCGGCATAGACCAGCGCCGTATTCAGTTCGATCTGGCGGCGAGTAGTGGGTTTGGCTTCGCTGGCTTGCGTGGCTTTTAGTAGATTGGCGGTGGCAACATCAAAATGCCGATCCAGCGCTTGTGTTAGGCCTAGATTGTTCAAAATGGAAGGATTGCCCGGGCTGAAGTGCAACGCTTCGTCAAAATAGGGCAGCGCGGCGCTGGGCGATTGGTGGCTGGCGGTGAGTATGCCAAGCGCATTACAGGTGCGCCAACCGCCAGTGCCGGAGGTGCGAAGCGCCGTAAACATCCGCTCGGCGGCGTCGGCATCGCCGCGCTCCATCAGGGCCAGGGCTTTGCCTTCCTGAGCGGCGGGAAGTGTGGGTTGCTGGGCGAGAACGGCGTCATAAAACGGTAACGCTTGAGCCGGTTCACCGCTGCGGCGGATGGCTTCGGCGAGGGCGAGCTTATATTCAATTTTGGCCGGATTTTTGTCCGATAATTGTTTGTAATAATTTGCCGCGCGTCCGAAATCGTCATTGGCTTCACTGGCGCGGGCGCTTTTCAGCAGGGTGGCATCAATGCCTTGCACGTCCGGGCCGTCTAGCGAAGCAAGGTATTTCTGGGGATCGGCCTCACCGGTCACGCCGCCGTGGCTGTTGCAGGCTGTGAGAAAAAGAAGGGCGCACAGGGCTTTTTTCATAAGCGAACTAAAGCACAATTACAGGCCCGGCGCAACCCTGCGTGCGCTAAATACGCCTTGACTTGGCCCAGTCTGTCCCATACCATCCCATATAATCCCATGAATTCCCAAGTCCGGTTGGCTATGTATTTTTTCTCCAATTATATCAATAAGATAGACAAAAAGGGTCGCGTCTCCGTGCCGGCGGGGTTTCGTGCTGTCCTGGCGAAGGAAGGGGCAGGGGAATTGTATTTAGCGCCCTCGTTACACCTGCCTTGTGTGCAGGGGTGGGGCCCGAATTATTTTCAAAAAGTGCAGGGCATACTGGACGGTATGGACCCCTTTTCGCCCGAGCGGGATGCCTATGCCACGGTGCTGTTTGGTGAAACCGTGGTGCTCACCGCCGATGGCGAGGGGCGCATCTGTTTGCCGGAACAATTAATTGAACAGGCGAATATCAGCCATGAAGCGGCGTTTGTTGGTAAAGGGGATGTGTTCGAGATTTGGGAGCCGTCGGCGTTGAAGGCGCATACAAAGCAATCGCGCAAAGCCGTGAGTGCTATGTTTGGAAAGGCCAAATCATGAACGCGCCGCATATCCCCGTCATGCTCAATGAAATGATCACGGCGCTGAAGCCGCAAGACGGCGATATTTACGTAGACGGTACGTTTGGCGCGGGCGGGTATAGCCGGGCGATATTAAACGCCGCGCAGTGCCGCGTCATCGCGCTGGACCGCGACGCTGGGGCGTATGCATTTGCCAAAACATTGGAGCAGGAATTCCCGGCGCGTTTTGCCTTGATTGTTGGCCGGTTTTCGCAGATGTGCGAATTGCTGGCGGCCCATGGCGTGCAGTCGGTCAATGGGATTGTGCTGGATCTTGGCGTATCTTCCATGCAGCTGGACACGGCGGATCGTGGGTTTTCTTTCCGTTCGGACGGGCCGCTCGATATGCGCATGGGCCGTGAGGGCATGACGGCGGCGGAAGCGGTGAATACACTGGAAGAAGTGGAGCTGGCTGACATTTTATATAATTACGGCGAAGAACGCGCTTCGCGCCGGATTGCCAAGGCGATTATTGGCGCGCGTGCGTTGCAGCCGATCCAGACCACAGCAGAATTGGCAGATATTGTTCGCCGCGTGGTGCCGAAATCGGGAAAAACCGATCCGGCGACGCGCACGTTTCAAGCGTTGCGTATCTATGTGAATGACGAACTCGGTGAATTGGAAGAAGGCCTCGAGGCGGCCACCCGCTTACTTGCCCCCGGTGGGCGGTTGGTGGTGGTGACGTTCCATTCCCTGGAAGACCGTATGGTCAAACTTTTTACCCACTCCCGTTGCGGTAAGCTTGGGGGGGATTTTCGCCACCGTCCGGAAGGCCATCTGGCTGACCAGGCAGTGACCAATCCCCCCATTTTTTTCCGCGAGAGTGTGAAAAAATATGGCGTGACTGACGCCGAAGCTGAGCATAACCCACGCGCCCGTTCTGCCATGCTACGCACCGCTATTCGTACGGAGGCTGTGTTATGAAGCCACGGTTTATCATGCTGGCCTGGGTGCTGATGTTTGTGGTGGCGTCTTACGGCTTATACCGCGTGAAATACCAGGTGCTGAGCATCCGTTCTGAAATTGCGCAAACAACGCGCAGCCTGCAGCAGGAGCGGGAAAATCTACATGCTGCCGCTGCGGAGTGGGCATACCTTACGCGTCCCGAGCGTTTAGAGCGGCTAAGTGAAAAATACCTGCATTTGCAGCCTATGCAGCCCAATCAAGTCGCAGATATAAAAGGATTGGATACCCGCTTGCAGCCTAACCGCACCGTATCGTCAGTGCAGGTGGTGCCTGCGGCCCTGCACACTACCGTTGCTACACCCAGGGAAGAGGAATGAGTCGTGCCCGCAAACACGTAATCGTTCGTGAAAGCACCGCCAGCCGCGTGCTTGGCGAGAGCCGTTTGCGCTTGATTTGTGTCGGCATGTTCCTGGCGTTATGTTTCGGAAGCCTGCAGGTGCGTTTGATCGGCATGATGATTCATCGGCCATCGCACCCTGAAAGTGCGCAGGCACAAGGCCTTTCCGCTGATCCCGAAGATGCGGAGGTGCGTGCCGGTGAGCCGGTATTCCACCGGGGCGAAATCGTTGATCGCAACGGTATGTTGCTTGCCACCAGCCTGATGACCTCATCGGCATTTGCTAATCCCCGTGAAATTCATGACGCAGATGCCGCCGCCTCGCGGTTAAGCAGCGCTACCGGCGTGCCGCGGGATGCATTGCTCAAGCGGTTGAAAAGCGGTCGGTCTTTCGTGTGGATTAAGCGCTGGCTCTCTCCTGTAGAGCAGCAGGCGGTGAATACGTTAGGTATTCCGGGGGTGTATTTCGCGCCGGAAGAACGCCGCATCTATCCCTACGGCAATCTATTTGCTCATGCAGTGGGGTATGTGGGGGTAGATAATAGCGGGCTTTCCGGCACCGAGAAATTTTCCAATGCGGAACTTTCAGCCCCTGATGCAAGCCGCGAGCCGCTGACTCTTTCTCTGGATGCACGCGTCCAGCATATTGTGCGCCAGGAAACCTTGCGTGCTATTGAAACATTTCATGCGACAGCTGGTATCGGTGTGGTGGCAGATGTGAAAACCGGGGAATTACTCTCCATGGTATCGCTGCCGGATTTTGATCCGCATGCCCCGGCGCGGGCAACCGACGATCAGCGGTTTGACCGTGTGGCCTTGGGCACGTATGAAATGGGCTCGACGTTTAAAAGTTTTACCATGGCACTGGCGCTGGAAAATGGCACAGCCAGTTTGAAGCGCACCTATGACACGACCGCGCCGTTGCATTTTGCTAATTTTACTATCAGTGATTCACACCCCAAACCGCGCTGGATGTCCGTGCCGGAAATTTATGCGTACTCCTCTAACGTCGGCGCAGCGCGGATGATTCTGGATTTGGGCGCGAAAGCACAAAAATCGTTTATGGATAAGCTTGGCATGTTAAAGCCGATCGAAATCGAGCTTGCCGAGCATCCGCAGCCACTTTACCCTAAAGAATGGCGCGAAATTAATGCGATTACCATCTCCTATGGGCATGGCCTTGCGGTGACGCCGCTGCATCTGGTGCGTGGGATTGCGACCTTGGTGGGGGGTGGGCGGTTACCACATTTGACATTGATAAAAGACGGCAATAAAGACCGGGAAGAAGGACCACGTATCATCAGCGCCGAAACATCGCAGCAAATGCGCCGGTTAATGCGTCTGGTGGTGCTACATGGTACGGGTGGCAAAGCGGATGTGCAGGGGTATAGGATTGGTGGAAAAACAGGAACGGCCGAACGCGCCGAAGGTGGCGGATATAGTAAGAATAACAAAATGGCCTCATTTGTTGCCACGTTCCCAGTGGATGACCCGCGTTATGTGGTGTTGGTCATGGTAGACGGGCCCAAACCTATTGCTGCGAGCTATGGCAATGCAACCGGCGGCGGGGTGGCCGCACCGGCAGTGGGCCGGAGTGTTGCGCGTATGGCGCCTTTGAGGG
>CAZGVV010000028.1:0-18716 GCA_964529155.1 uncultured Rickettsiales bacterium | reverse complement strand
GATGAGTGTCTCCTCAGTAATGGAAGGTGCCGATGATGCCGGTAAATAGTGGGTTAATGCCGACCCCACTACGTCTTCCCCAAGTCTGGAGGCGCGCTATGTCCACGCGACGACTTACCGAGCTCACTAGCGCGTCCGGCATGCCGGAGTGCGAAATTCGCGGTATTACGATGGATTCCCGCGTGGTTGAGCCGGGGTTTCTGTTCGTCGCCATTCCCGGCGTGAGTACGGACGGAAGGGATTTTATTCCTCAAGCCCTTGCTCAGGGCGCTGCGGCGGTTATTTCAGAAGCGTATGATAAGCCAGTAGGAGTTCCGCATATCGTGGTGAAAAATTCCCGGCAAGCCTTGTCGTACGCTGCCGCCGCTTTTTATGGCGCACAACCGGAATACATGGCCGCCGTCACCGGCACCGATGGTAAAACCTCGACCGCCGAATTTTTCCGGCAACTGGCTGAAGCCAGTGGCAGGCGTGCGGCTTCTATCGGAACGCTCGGCGTGCTGGGAGAAGGGCGTAGCGAATTGGTTGCTGGCGGAAGGACCACGCCGGACCCCGTGCGTCTACATGCCATTCTCGCGCGGCTTGCTGCAGGCGGCTATACGCATGCATGCCTGGAAGCGTCCAGCCATGGTTTGGATCAATTCCGCATGGACGGCGTAAAAGTGCGTGCGGCAGCGTTTACCAACCTCACGCGCGATCATTTGGATTATCACGGTACGGACGAAGCCTATTTCACCGCTAAAGCCCGCTTATTTGTAGATTTACTAACGGCAGACGGAACTGCCGTGCTAAACGCTGATGACGCCCGATTCGCCGTGCTGAAAAGCCGCTGTGAGGCGCGCGGCATTCGTGTGTGGAGCTATGGGCGCACTGGTGAGGAATTGTGCATTATAAGCACTACGCCGCTGCCGGAAGGCCAACGGGCGCATATACGTATTTTTGGCCAGGAACATGTCCTTACTTTGCCGCATGTGGGCACCTTCCAAGTGTATAATATGCTCGCAGCGCTGGGATTGCTCACTGCGTTTGGTGGCGATGCGCAAACATTGGCTGCGCTGTTGCCGACACTAAGCGGTGTGCCCGGAAGGCTGGAGCGGGTAGGGCTGCATCACGGTGCGGCCATTTATGTGGATTATGCCCATACCCCTGCCGCACTTGGCAATGTACTGCAAACCCTGCGCCCTCACACACCGTCGCGGCTTATTGTGGTGTTTGGCTGTGGTGGCGACCGTGATAAGGGCAAGCGTCCGCAAATGGGCGCGGCGGCAGCGCAATTCGCGGATGTGGCGATTGTGACCGATGATAATCCGCGCAGCGAAGATCCCAGCCAGATTCGCGCCGAAATATTAGTTAACGCTCCGCATGCAAAAGAAATTGCCGATCGCCGCGCCGCCATTTATGGTGCGGTCAACATGCTCAAGCCAGGTGACGTGCTGTTACTGGCAGGCAAAGGACATGAACATACACAAACCATCGGCGGGGTGGACTATCCGTTCGACGATGCAAACATAGCAAGGGAGGCCATGCGTGGCGGATAAAATACTGTGGACAGCAGCAGATGCGGCGCAGGCGACCGATGGGAAAACATCGGGAAATTGGAACGTGCGGGCGGTGGTGATTGATAGCCGGGTTATTACCGGCGGCGAATTATTTGTGGCTTTGCCGGGCGAGCGGGTTGATGGCCATGCATTTGTAGCCGATGCGTTAAAACGCGGTGCATCAGCGGCGTTAGTGACGCACATGATTGCAGGCGTAGATCCTGCAAAATTACTGATTGTGCCAGACGTCCAGCATGCGCTTGAGGCATTAGGCTGCGCCGGGCGTGCGCGTGCTCAGGCAAAAATTGTGGCGGTAACGGGCAGTGTAGGAAAAACATCGGCAAAAGAAATGTTGAAGCTGGTGTTAAGCGCGCATGGCGAAACATTTGCCAGCCATGGAAATTTTAATAACCACATTGGCACGCCGCTCAATCTGGCAAATTTTCCGCCGTCTGCGGAATATGCCGTATTTGAGCTTGGGATGAACCATGCCGGTGAAATCAGTGCGCTCACTAAGCAAGTACGGCCGCATGTGGCGCTGATAACCACCGTAGAAGCGGTGCATCTGGAGTTTTTTGACTCGGTAGAACAAATTGCTGAAGCCAAAGCTGAAATTTTTGAAGGGCTGGTGCCAAATGGCACGGCGATTTTAAACCGTGATAATCCGCAATTTAATCAACTAGCCGCACACGCTGAGCGTATTCTTACTTTCGGGCAGGATGCAAAAAGCGATGTTTGCTTGAAAGAGTATCAACCCAGCGCCAGCGGTAGCGCCGTGGTAGCAGAAATTGCGGGTAAACCGATTGGCTATACGCTTGGAACCGTAGGGCTGCATTGGGCACGGGCCTCGCTTTCGGCATTGGCGGTGGCGCATGCACTTGGGCTCGATATACAAAAAACAGCGACTGCGCTTGCTAAGTTGCAGGAGCTTCCGGGCCGCGGGAGCCTGCATCCAATTGCCGTAAACGGTGGCCAGGCGTTACTGGTGGATGATAGCTACAACGCCAGCCCTGCTGCGATGCGCGCTGCATTTGTGCGGTTAAGTGAGTTGAAAAAAAGCGGCGTAGCGAAAGGGCGTTTAATTGCAGCGCTTGGTGATATGCGCGAATTAGGCGAGAGCGGGCCAGTGCTGCATACGGGCCTTGCACCTGAATTGCAAGCTGCTGGGGTGGCACAGCTTTTTGTGGCTGGCCCGTTGATGCGTCAGCTCTATGACGCCGTGCCCGCCGCTATGCGTGCTGCCCATGCGCCGGATGCGGCGGCGCTATTGCCGTTGTTGCGTGCGGCGTTAAAACCTGGCGACACCGTATTGGTTAAAGGCTCGCACGGCAGCCACATGTATGATATTGCCCATGCGTTACTTGCGCCGGAACAGGAGACACACGCCCATGCTGTATAATCTACTCGCACCTCTGGCAGAGCATGCCGGGTTTTTTAATTTATTCCGCTATTTGACGTTCCGCAGCGGCGGCGCGGTGTTTACCGCACTGATTATTAGTTTCATCATCGGGCCTAAAGTCATTCGCTGGCTGAAATCCCGGCAAGGTGAAGGCCAGCCTATCCGTCAGGACGGCCCTGCATCGCATTTGGAAACCAAAAAAGGCACACCTACCATGGGCGGGTTGATGATTTTGCTTTCTTCTACCCTGTCCACAGTGCTATGGGCGGATTTAGATAACGTCTATATTTGGGTCACCTTATTTGTAACGCTTGGTTTTGGGTTGATAGGGGCAGGTGATGATTATTTAAAACTCACCAAGCGCAACAGCAAGGGGTTGTCCGGGCGTAAGAAAATATTGATACAAACCCTTATTGTGCTAATCGCAACCTGCATTATACAGCACATCGCCCCGCTAGGGTTGGCTGGCTTTATGGCCGTGCCTTTTTTCAAAGATTACCTCATTGATCTGGGACTGTTTTATTACGTATTCGTATGGCTTGTGGTGGTTGGTGCATCAAATGCGGTGAACTTGACGGATGGGCTCGATGGATTAGTGAGTGTGCCGGTAGCGATTGTAGCGGGGTGTTTTGCCCTCATTACCTATCTGGTTGGAAATTCTATTTTCGCAAATTATTTACAGCTGCATTATGTGCCCGGTAGCGGTGAACTTGCGGTATTCTGCGCAAGCTTGATCGGTGCGGTGATGGGATTCTTGTGGTTTAATGCACCACCGGCCAAAGTGTTCATGGGTGACACCGGCAGCCTGGCCCTGGGTGGAGCACTTGGCATTATCAGTGTCATTATTAAGCATGAAATCGTACTTGCGATTATCGGGGGATTATTCGTGGTCGAAGCCGCTAGCGTCATCATCCAGGTGGCGTATTTCAAACGTACTGGCAAACGCGTGTTCAAAATGGCGCCGATTCATCACCATTTTGAAAAGATCGGCTGGAAAGAAACCACCATCGTGGTACGTTTCTGGATTGTTGCCTGCATTTTTGCGCTGATTGGGCTTTCGACGTTGAAATTGAGGTAGGCATGATTACGCTGCATCATTGCAAAGACCAGGCGCTTGGTGTGTTCGGCCTTGGCAAGGCGGGTGAAGCCACCGTCGCATCACTGCTTGCCGGTGGCGCGCTGGTATTTGCCTGGGACGATGGTGAAGCGAGCCGTGAAGCATTGCGCAAAAAATTTCCTCAGGCCCGGCTATTGCCGGTGGCGCAATGGCCATGGGAGACGCTTAAGGCGCTAGTACTTGGGCCAGGCGTGCCATTCACTCACCCAGCCCCGCACCCGGCTGTGCGGTTAGCACACAGCAAACAATGCCCGGTGATCGGGGATGTGGAATTACTCTTTCAAGCGCAACCTGAAGCGACCTATGTTGGCATTACTGGTACCAATGGAAAATCCACCACCACCACACTTACCGCCCATGTGCTAAAAGCCTGCGGTAAGCGGGTGGAAGTGGGAGGCAATCTCGGTACGCCCGCACTGGCATTGGAGCCGCTGGGAGCAGGGGAAATATACGTGCTGGAATTGTCATCTTACCAGCTGGATTTAGTGCGCAGCACACGATTTAATGTGGCGGCGTTGCTGAATATTACGCCGGACCACCTAGACCGGCATGGCACTATGGCAGGATATATTGCCGCAAAGCTGCACCTTTTTGAGCGCCAACAGGCAGGTGATGTGGCGGTGATTGCAGTGGATGATGAACATACCAAGCGCATTGCTCAGCAATTGCCTTTTGTAGTGGATGTGTCGGCAGATGGACCCGTTTTTGACCATATTACGGGCATTGCTACATTGCCGGGGCGTCACAATGCGCAAAACGCCGCCGTGGCATATGCAATCGCCCAGGCGGTGGGTTGCAAAGGAGAGGCGATTATTCAGGCAATGCGCAGTTTCCCGGGGCTTGCTCACCGCCTGGAATTGGTGGGTGAAATAAACGGCGTGCGTTTTATCAATGATAGCAAGGCGACCAATGCGGATGCTACGCAACATGCGCTTGCCGCATTTGACCATATTTATTGGATTGCCGGTGGAAAAGCCAAGGCAGGTGGTATTGAAACGTTGTCTGCATTTTTTCCGCGCATCACACATGCATTTTTAATCGGCGACGCGGAAGACGCATTCGCCCAGACGCTGGAAGGAAAAGTCAAATATACGCGCTGTCAAACACTGGAAAATGCTGTGAATGCGGCGGTAGAAATGGCTCCTCGTGGCGCGGTGGTCTTGCTCTCCCCGGCGTGTGCATCTTTCGACCAGTTCAAAAATTTTGAAGAACGCGGCGATTGTTTCCGCAACCTAGTTGCAGGCTTGGCATCATCCGCTCTTCATCCTCCAGCATCTGCCGCGGGCAGCCATGCGTCTTGATCGTACCGATAACGGGTTGCTCGGCCGTTGGTGGTGGACGGTAGACCGGGTTACGTTGCTGGCACTCATCGGCCTGATTGCCCTGGGTGCAGTGATGGTAGTGGCGGCCAGCCCGCCTGTGGCGCATCGCCTCGGGCTTCCGCCGTTTTATTTCGTGAAGCGTCACCAGCTGTTTTTGGTGGCAGGATTATTTACCATGGTGTCGGTATCGCTTTTACCACCGGTAGCAGTGCGCAGGCTCGCAGTGATCGGTTTTGCACTGAGCATCGTGCTGATGCTCTTGGTGCCGTTTGCCGGTACGCAAATTAAAGGCGCGCACCGCTGGCTGGCGCTTGGGCCTATTGCCTTGCAGCCCTCGGAATTTATGAAGCCGTGTTTTGCCGTAGTAATGGCCTGGGTATGCAGTGAAAAACACCGCCGTGCCTGGTTTCCTGGCCACCAGATAGCGCTCGGGCTATACGGGCTGGTGGTGCTGCTGCTGTTGATGCAGCCGGATTTTGGCATGACCATGACAGTCACAGCCATGTGGGGTATTCAATTCTTTCTGGCCGGTCTTCCCATGCTCTGGGTGTTGCTGCTGGCGATTGGCGGGGGTGTTGGTATTTTCGGGGCGTATCGCTTTTTTCCCCACGTTGCCAAACGCATTGATGGATTTCTGGATCCTGCCGCAGGTGATAATTATCAAGTCGGCAAATCCTTGGAGGCTTTCGGAAATGGTGGTATATTCGGACGCGGCCCAGGTGAGGGCACGGTCAAGAGCGTGTTGCCTGACTCCCACACGGATTTTGTGTTTTCAGTCGCCGGAGAGGAATTCGGCATGTTGGTATGTTTGGTGATTGTCAGCCTGTTCGCTGCCGTGGTGCTGCGCTCATTGATGCGCGTATGGCGTGAGGGCGATTTGTTTGTGGTGTTGGCCGTGGCCGGGCTTTCGGCGCAATTCGGCGTGCAGGCGATTGTAAATATGGGCGTGGCGATGAGCATTCTGCCTGCCAAGGGAATGACCTTGCCGTTTTTAAGTTACGGCGGCTCTTCTGTGCTTGCCATTGCGCTTGGCATGGGAATGCTGCTGGCCTTAACGCGCCGGCGCTACGGGGTAGCGCAGCAAGGAAAATCCTGATGGGTGCCAGTGATGTTTTTTCCACGTGTTTGACCGATACCCAGTTAAATGGATTGGCCATTGCCGGGAGCGCGCTCGATTGTGTCGCGCATTACGCTTTAAGCCGTCATTGGTGTAAGGAAACCGATGTATGGAACCTCGTCATGCGTGGCGTGGGGTTAACATGTATTTTTATACCGTTGTTCGTGAAATGGTATCTCTCATCTTCCCTGCTTGCCGCCTCGGGGTTGATGATTACGATGGCGAGTATCGTCGGGCTTTATGTGAAGAGGTTAAAATGAGATGGATTGTTTGCCTGTTGGCGTTATATGCCGTCACCCTGGCTTTGCCTGTAAACGCGCGTCCAGCGCAGGGTGTTCGTTTGCAAGTGGTCAATCCGCCGCTATTAGTGCCGGAGCAGGAAGTGCTGCTGACATTCGCCCTTACCGACAGCCGCACTGGTAAACCCCTGCCGCCGGAAGCACTAAGCATAATGCATGAGCAGAAATTTCACCTGCTGGGGGTGGATGCATCCCTCACCGACTATCAGCACCTACACCCCACCCCCGGCACGGTGGAAGGGCAATACGTTACCCGTTTCACACCCCATAAGCCGGGTGATTACCGGGTGTGGGCCAATGTGATGCCGGTTAGCCAGAAAGGCGAGGCCTATGCGGTGGCGGATATTAAAGGCAGCACGCAGCCGGAAACCATCAATCCCGTGTTAAATACCAGCGTGGAAGTAGAAGGATTGGTATTTACCTTGTCGTTTGATACCGTCCCGCAGGCGGGGGATATGGCGATGGGGCGGGTGATCGTGAAGCAAAACGGCCTGTCATTTACCCAGCTGGAGCCGGTAATGGGCGCATTTGCCCATGTGGTCGCTTTCCCGGCCAATCGCTTAAACGTGCTGCACGTGCATCCGCTGGGCGAAGAGCCAACGGATAAAGACGCGCGCGGCGGACCCTTGCTGGAATTCCACTTCATGCCGCAAGAACCAGGATTTGCAAAGCTATTCGTGCAGGTGCGGGTAAAGGGCCAGGACATATTCGCGCCGTTTGGCGTGATGGTGCGGTAAGGTGAAGAAATCTCGAACCGGATTCTAGCAAGTGTAGTGGTTTTGTAAGATTTAATGATACTGCGTATCACTATTATGCATCAAAATGGGTATCGAGCAATATTCACAATATAGAACCAGCCATCACTCTTTGTCGCAGCCGGATTCAAACGGTTTTCGTAGATGCCACTCCCAAACTGGTGCACCAGCGCGGAAAAACTTCGAACCGGCTTTGGAAGTTTATGGAGGTTTTTGAAAATTGGCAATTTAAGTTCCACATTGAAGCTGGATGAAAAGAATTTTGATTGGTAATAATCATCGGTTGCTATGGAATTTACTTGCAAAACGCACCGATGTTGCATTAAGATTAGTTGTCTAATGCTAATCTAACGGTGGGTTTCTGTATGCTAGAAGTTGCCGAAAAAGATATTCTTCATAGTTTAGAGCGAGATAACCCTTGGTGGGCTATGAACCCCAATATGGATATGGATAAGAAATTTCCTCATCGTCGTGCATATTTTAAAGGGTTCCGCGACCTAACCTTCAATTGGAATGTACGACGTTCCATCATTCTAATGGGGCCTCGCCGCGTTGGCAAAACAGTAATGCTACAACAACTTATTTCTGATGCCATTAAAGAGGGTGTGCTTCCAAATAGCATATTATTCGTATCCATTGATACACCACTCTACAGCGGCATGCCCCTTCAAAAGTTGCTTGATTTATTTAACAAGCAAACCGGATGCGATCCTGATGGTCGGCGACTAATTATTTTTGACGAAATACAATATCTGAGAGATTGGGAGGTTCATCTTAAAGTTCTAACGGACCAGTTTCCTAATACCAGATTTGTTGCTTCGGGTTCTGCCGCAGCTGCGTTGCGACTTAAAAGTCAGGAATCTGGTGCTGGGCGATTTACAGATTATTTTTTGCCGCCTTTGACCTTTTCTGAATTTCTCGATTTCTCTCAACTAGAGCAAACACTCATTTCCGAAACGTATAATGGACGCACCAAGCGCTATCAGGCGAGAGATATTACTGCCCTCAATAATGCATTTGTAGATTACATTAACTACGGTGGCTACCCTGAAGCAGTGTTAAACCCCGAAGTACGAACCAACACCCAAAGGTATCTAGGAAGAGATATCGTAGATAAAGTTCTGCTAAGAGATTTGCCAAGCCTTTACGGCATTCAGGATATTCAAGAGTTAAACCGTCTTTTTTCCACCATCGCTTACCATACCGGCCAAGAAATCAGCTTAGAAAAGCTTGCTTCTAGCTCGGGTGTCGCAAAAAATACGATCTCCAGGTATTTGGAATATTTAGAAGCAGCCTTTCTTATTGTTAGGGTCACACGTGTAGATAATGCCGGTCAAACCTTCCAGCGCATGCGTACGTTTAAAGTATATTTAACGAACCCATCCATGCGCTCTGCATTGTTTGCACCAGTTGGTGCAGATGACGGCGCAATGGGTAATCTTGCTGAAACTGCTATCTTTAGCCAGTGGTTCCATTCCGAAGAAATTAGGCATCTGCATTATGCACGCTGGAAATCCGGTCGAACAGATTTGGAGGTTGATTTGGTAAAAGTTGACCCGGCAACACTAAGGTCCGTATGGGCATACGAAATTAAGTGGTCTGATCGATATGTTGACCAGCCGGGAGAGTTAAGGGGTCTGATTGCGTTAGCCAGCAAGAAGGAAAAATTTCCTGTACAGGTAGGAGCAACAACACGAACCTTGAACAGTGAAACAAGGGTAGATGGTATAACCATTAGGCATTTTCCTTGCGCCTTGCATTGTTACCAAATTGGGAAGAACCTGACCTCAGGCTTGCCAGCTTAAGTTGACGCCATAATACTCTGATTTAAATGGTTTATTTTCATATCGTTGTGATAAGATTAATCCGTGTATCTTATGCGTATTGTTAACGAACTAATGACACAGCGTCTGAGACAAGCTCGATAGCAGCTTGTCAGTTAGAACCGCTCATCCGGTTGTATTTTATTATTTCCTGCAATCTACGTTTGACATTGGTGTCAGCGAGATTCTGAAAGTTAGAACCAGCGCCAATCTTTGACTGGAGCGGATTCGAACCGTTTTCTAAACGGCTACTTCCAAAATGCTGCATCAACGCGTACTTGAACCTGGCTCTCCGCCTTGCTATACAACAGGATTCATGCGCACACGCCCAATCATTCTTGCTGCCGGGGGAACCGGTGGGCATATTTTTCCTGCAGAGGCTTTGGCAGAAATTCTGCTGGCGCGCGGGGAGCGTGTGGTATTGTTGACGGACAAGCGTTTCGCCGGGTTTAAAACCGGGGCATTATCTGGAATTGAGTTGCGTACCCTGCGCTCGGGTAGCTTAAGCGGTGGTATGCGCAAAAAAGCGCTCGGCGCGGTGAATATTATGCTGGGCACACTGCAAGCGGCGTATCACTTATGGACACTTAAACCCAAAGCGGTGGCGGGTTTTGGCGGATACCCGTCATTTCCTACCATGCTTGCCGCCACGCGGATGCATATTCCGACATTAATTCATGAGCAAAACGCAGTGCTGGGCCGGGTAAACCGGTTTCTGGCGCGCCGTGTAACACGCATTGCCACCACCTTTCCCGCTACGCTCATGTTAAGCGCCGCCGATCAAGCAAAAGTCTTGTTGACCGGCAACCCGGTGCGCGCGGCGATTCGCGCGGTGCGGGATCTGCCCTATGCAGCGTTGCCGCCCGATGGCATCATGCAAATCCTGATTACCGGCGGTAGCCAGGGTGCGACGGTATTCAGCCAAATTCTGCCTGCGGCATTGGCGTCACTACCCGCCACATTGCGTGCGCGCCTGCGCCTGGACCAGCAATGCCGGGAAGCGGATTTGGAAGCCACACGCGCGGCCTATGCCCAACTTGGGGTGAGCGCGCATCTCTCCAGTTTTTTTACCGATATTCCCGCGCGCCTTGCTGCAGCACATCTAGTCATCGCCCGTTCCGGTGCTTCCACGGTGACTGAGCTTGCGGCGGCCGGTCGGCCTGCGTTGCTCGTGCCCTATCCGCAGGCGATGGACAACCATCAATATTTTAATGCCAATGCGTTTGAAGATGCTGGGGGCGGGTGGGTGATGACGCAAGAAGGTTTTACCGCCAGCGCGCTCTCGGCTCGTTTGGAAACATTGCTCAGTGCACCTTCCACCCTTATTCGCGCGGCGGAGAAAGCCCGTGATTTCGGCCGCCCTGATGCCGCAGAAAAACTCGCCAACGCCGTAATGGAGATTGCCGTATGACCGCCCAGTCCGTGAAAAAAACTGCTATGCGCGCCCTGCCCATCGCCCGCAATCTACCGCTCAATGTCGGGCCAATTCATTTTGTTGGTATCGGCGGTATTGGTATGAGCGGCATTGCTGAAGTGCTGCATAATCTGGGTTACCGGGTGCAAGGCAGTGACGTGTCGGAAAGCGCTAATACGGAGCGGTTGCGTAAGCTTGGTGTGGGCGTATTCATCGGCCATAATGCAGCAAATTTAGATGGCGCGGCCGTGGTAGTAATTTCATCGGCAGTGAAAGCGGATAATCCCGAAGTATTAGTGGCGCGTGAAATGCGCATTCCGGTGGTGAAGCGTGCGGAAATGCTGGCCGAGCTGGTGCGTTTGAAAATGACCGTAGCCATTGCCGGAACCCATGGCAAAACCACGACCACGGCCATGACAGCCGCGTTGTTTGAGGGCGCGGGATTAAATCCCACCGTCATCAATGGCGGCATCATCAATGCCCGCGGCACCAATGCGTATCTCGGCGTAGGTGATTGGATGGTAGTGGAAGCCGATGAATCCGACGGCACGTTCACGCGCTTGCCAGCAACGATTGGTATTGTGACGAACATCGACCCTGAGCATTTGGAACATTATGGCTCGTTTGACGGTGTTCGCCGCGCATTCCACACCTTCATTACCAACCTGCCATTTTATGGTTTTGCGGTGCTGTGCATCGACCACCCGGAAGTGCAGGCATTGGCGTCGCAAGTGAGTGATCGCCGCATTGTAACTTATGGCACGAGTCCGCAGGCTGATGTGCGCGCAGTAAACATCCGTCATGAAAATGGCGGGCAACGGTATGATGTGGAGCTGGCGGCTACGCACCACCGTGAAGCACGCACTTTGACCGATGTATTTTTACCCATGTACGGCATGCATAATATCCGTAATTCACTGGCGGCGATAAGCGTTGCGCTTGAGCTTGGCATGGATGAAAAAGGCATTGCGCAATCGTTCCATAATTTCAGCGGCGTAAAACGCCGTTTCACCAAAACCGGTGAAGCGCGCGGGCTTACCATCATTGATGATTACGGCCATCATCCGGTAGAAATTGCGGCAACGCTGAAAGCCGCACGCAGCGCGCAGGAAGAAAGCGGCGGCCGCGTGATTGCTGTATTGCAGCCGCACCGTTACACACGATTGCGGGATTTATTCGATCAATTCTGCACCTGCTGCAACGATGCCGACACCGTTATCGTGACCGATGTCTACAGCGCCGGGGAAGAACCGATCGACGGCGTCAACGGCGACGCATTGGTAGAAAGCCTATGGCGCGCCGGACACCGCCACGCCGTGAAATTACCCTCCGAAGGTGAACTGGCCAAAATGGTGGCCGAAATCGGCCAGCCGGGTGACATGGTGGTATGTCTGGGCGCCGGAAGCATCAGCAAATGGGCCAATGCACTGCCGGGGCAGTTGGAGGCGCTGCGGACGGAAAGATAGGCTGGTTTATGCAATCGCCTCCTTCATCATCTAATCCATGGCTCTCCCGTTGCCGCCACAACGCGGACATCGCGCGTAATACCTGGTTTCAGGTGGGTGGGCCCGCGGAATATCTGTTCAAGCCACAGGATGCACAGGATCTAGCGGCATTTTTGCAAGAAAAGCCGAATGATCTGCCTGTTACCATTATAGGTGTAGGTTCAAATATATTGGTGCGTGATGGGGGCATTCCCGGTGTGGTGATTCGGCTCGGGCGTGGCTTTACGCAGATGACGCATGACGGTGCGCTTGTGCATGTAGGTGCGGGATGTTTGGACATTCACGCTGCCGCCTTTGCGCGTGATCATGATATCGCCGGGCTTGAATTTTTATGCGGCATTCCCGGTACCATAGGTGGCGCGGTGATGATGAATGCCGGGGCCTATGGCAGCGACATGGCACAGGTATTAGTAAGCGCGGATGTCGTGGAAGTCGACGGCACGCAGCGCACGTTGTCTGGCGCTGAATTGGGATTCACGTATCGCCATAGTATGCTTCCTGCCGGGGCGATTGTGGTAAGTGCTACGCTGCAAGGTGCCCTGAGTGAGAGTGCCGCCATTACCGCACGTATGGATGAAATCCGCGCCGGACGTGAAGCCACACAACCCATTCGCAGCCGCACCGGTGGGAGCACGTTTAAAAACCCGGCGCCGGACATCAGCGGTGGCCGCAAAGCATGGGAATTGATTGATGCGGCTGGTTGCCGTGGGCGTATGCGCGGAGGCGCACAGGTTTCGCAGCAGCATTGCAATTTTCTTATCAATACCGGAAATGCAACGGCAGCAGATTTAGAAGGACTAGGCGAAGAGGTAAGGGCGCGTGTGTTGGCCCATAGCGGGGTGGATTTGGAGTGGGAGATTAAGCGGCTGGGAACTGCGAAGCCGTAAGTGGAGAGCAGGGGTGATTATGCCGCTTGTGGAGCGCAGGCAACGCCTTTTTCTTTTAGCAGCGTTGCCAATTCGCCGGACGTATACATCTCACGCACAATGTCACATCCACCGACGAATTCGCCTTTGATATAAAGTTGTGGGATGGTAGGCCAATCGGTGAATTCTTTGATGCCCTGGCGGATTTCCTGGTCTGCCAGCACGTTCACATCTTTAAAATCCACACCCAGTCGCTCCATCACCTGCGCAACCGTAGCCGAGAAACCGCATTGTGGGATTTTTTTTGTGCCTTTCATAAACAGCACAACATCATTATCAGCCAGATCCTGGCGGATACGGGTAAATACAGGAGATTCGGTCATAAGCGGTCCTTAAGATAATAAAACATAAATTCTAAGTTATAAATTAAAGTGATTACAGGGCGATAGCAAGGAAAATTACTTGACGTATGTGTGGTGTTGCTTTAAAAGATAATGCGAATGATTCGCAAAATTATACTGTGAAATAAAAATGCCGCTGGCTTATGCCATTGCCAGGTGGCAAATTAACCAAATAACACTATGGGATATATGACAGAAATAGAAAAAAATTCCTTATCTATGTGGGCTAACTGGCGTTATGATCTGCCCGCTTCCGTTGTGGTAATGCTGGTTGCATTGCCGCTATGCCTGGGTGTGGCGCTGGCTTCCGGCGCGCCGCTGTTTTCTGGCCTTGTCGCAGGCGTGGTGGGTGGTGTTGTGGTGGGTATGCTCAGCAAATCACCTTTAAGCGTTAGCGGTCCAGCCGCCGGTTTAACGGTGATTGTGTTGGATGCTATTCATCAATTAGGGTCATTTCCTGCGTTTTTATTAGCAGTATGTCTGGCCGGCGCGATGCAGGTTGTGCTTGGCATTGCGCGGGCCGGTGTCATCGGGGATTTTATCCCGTCTTCCGTGATCAAGGGAATGCTGGCCGCCATCGGTATTATTCTTATCCTCAAACAATTGCCGCATGCCGTAGGGTATGACGGGGATTATGAGGGCAGCGAAACATTCTGGCAGCCCGACGGACAAAACACCTTTTCTTCGCTTTGGGTCATGTTCCAGCAGCATTTCATGCTGGGTGCGATTGTAATTTCTACCGTATCGCTGGCGTTTTTATTCTGGTGGGATAAACGTCAACCCAAATTTTCCGGCTGGCTGCGCTTAGTGCCTGGTCCATTGATTGTGGTAGCGTTTGGGGCAGGCATGAATGCCTTGTTCCATGCATTTTTCCCCGCCATGGCAATTGGCGCGCAAGGATTGGTTGCTGTGCCCATGGCCAACTCATTTGATGCATTCCTGGGCCAGTTCGTGCGCCCGGATTTCAGCCGCATCGGAGAGCAGGCCATTTGGATCACGGCGCTAACGATTGCGTTGGTGGCCAGTATTGAGACATTGCTCAGCATTGAAGCTATCGATAAGTTGGACCCTTATAAGCGCGTCACCCCCACCAGCCGTGAATTATTGGCGCAGGGTGCTGGTAATATGATCTCCGGCTTTTTGGGGGGCTTGCCGGTAACCTCAGTGATTGTGCGCAGCTCCGCTAATGCAACATCGGGCGCACGTACCCGGCTTTCTACTATCACCCATGGCGTATTGTTAATGGTGTGTGTGGTTGCGTTGCCAAACCTACTGAATTACGTGCCGCTTGCCGCGCTCGCTGCTGTGCTGATCGCCGTGGGGTATAAGCTCACCAAGCCAGCCATATATTTAGAAAAGCTTGGCAAGGGTTGGGGGCATTTCGTGCCGTTTATTATTACTATCGCTGCGATTTTACTCAGTGATTTGCTGATCGGTATCGGTGTTGGCGTAGTCGTGGGATTGGTCTATGTATTGCTGCAAAATTTCCGTTCGGCCATTTTGCTGATTGCCGATGGCAGTAATTATCTGGTGCGTGCCAAGAAGGATTTATTTTTTATCCATAAATATGAATTGAAAAAAGTGCTTGATAATATACCGGCAAATTCATCCTTGCTGCTCGACTTATCGCGCGCGCATTTCATTGATTTGGATAATGTGGAAATCATCAACGACTTTGTTATTGGCGCGGCATTCAAGCAGATCAAAGTAACCGTGAAGAATAATGTAGACGCACAAGTTAACAAACAAATAGAGAGCATCCATGAAGCGGCATGACCAAATTTTATTAGAGAATAAAGCCTGGGCATCAGAAAAAGTTTCCTCTGATCCCGCCTTCTTCACGCGCCATGCGAAGCGCCAGAAGCCAGATATTCTGTGGATCGGCTGTTCCGATAGCCGCGTTTCCCCGAGTGAAATTACTCAAACCAATCCAGGTGAGATTTTCATTCACCGCAATGTGGCGAATCTGGTGGTGCATACAGATTTGAACCTGCTCAGCGTGATGCAATATGCGGTGGAAGTGTTGGAAATCAACCACGTCATTGTCTGCGGCCATTACAATTGCGGTGGCGTGCAAGCGGCATTGGGCAATAAATCGTTTGGTATCATCGACACCTGGCTGCGCCACATTAAAGACGTCTACCGCCTGCACCAGCCGCATGTGGACGCCGCGTCCACGGAAGAGGACCGCGTAAACCGCCTGGTGGAATGGAATATTAAAGAGCAGCTGTATAACTTGGCCAAAACCCCGCTCATCCAGCATTGCTGGCAAAAATACCAGCGTCCGTACCTCCATGGCTGGGTTTACGGCATGAACGACGGTATTATCAAGCAAATCCTGGAAATTGACCCAGGCAGCAAACTGCCTGACCAAATTTATGAATATGAGAGGGTTGATGAAGTTCCTCTGAAGGCGCAAGCGAAGTAAGGGTAAATCAGCTGTGCTGTGCATAGATACCAAATTTACCCCTTGTAAACCGCGCCGTCTTTGCTAACACAGGGGCATGTCTAGTCTGTCTGCCAAAAAAACTGCCATCACCCCCGCACTTGTCGCCGAACATGGGCTGACTGAGGAGGAATACCAGCGTGTGCTGGCCATCATGGGGCGCGAGCCTAATCTGGTGGAATTAGGCATTTTTTCGGTGATGTGGAGCGAGCATTGTTCCTACAAAACCACCCGAAGGCATTTGCGCAACCTGCCAACCGAAGCCCCATGGGTGATTTGCGGACCGGGCGAAAACGCCGGTGTGATCGATATTGGCAACGGCCAAGCGGCTATTTTTAAAATGGAATCCCATAACCACCCAAGCTACATCGAACCGTTTCAGGGGGCGGCAACCGGGGTGGGGGGGATTCTGCGCGACGTATTTACCATGGGTGCGCGCCCAATTGCCAACATGAATGCCCTGCGTTTCGGTGACCCTTCACATCCTAAAACCCGGCATTTGGTGGCAGGTGTGGTGGCTGGTATCGGCAGCTATGGCAATTGCGTAGGCGTGCCAACCGTAGGGGGGGAATGTATTTTCCACTCGTCCTATAACGGGAATATACTGGTGAACGCTATGACCGTCGGTATTGCGCCCACGGATAAAATCTTTTATTCCGCGGCGGCAGGCATCGGTAACAGTGTGGTCTATGTTGGCAGCAAAACCGGGCGTGATGGTATTCATGGTGCGACTATGGCCTCGGCGGGTTTTGGCGAAGGCTCGGAAGAAAAGCGTCCAACCGTCCAGGTGGGTGACCCGTTCACCGAAAAATTGTTGATCGAAGCATGCCTGGAGTTGATGGCAACCGATGCGATCGTAGCTATTCAGGACATGGGGGCGGCTGGTCTTACCTCCAGCTCACTGGAAATGGCAGGCAAGGGTGGCTGCGGGATTGAGTTGCATATGGACAAGGTGCCAGTGCGCGAAACCGCCATGACGCCGTATGAAATTATGCTCTCCGAATCGCAGGAACGCATGCTGATGGTGCTGAAGCCCGGCAAGGAAGCCATGGCGCGCGCTATTTTTGAGAAATGGGAATTGTCTTTCGCCGTTATCGGTGAAATCACGGATACGGGCCGCCTGGTGCTGACGGAGCATGGCCAGGTGGTGGCGGATATGCCGGTAGGTCCGATCTCGGTAGACGCACCAATGTATGACCGGCCTTATGAGATTAAGCGCAGTGCACATAGCATGCAGCTCACCGCTGTCGAGAAGCAAGCGGTAGAAGGCTGTGATGTAGGTGCGGCCCTGCTTAGCCTGATTTCCAGCCCTGATTTATGCTCCAAGCGTTGGATTTGGGAGCAATATGACCACATGGTCGGCAATGACACCGTGGCGCGTCCCGGCGGAGATTCCGCAGTCGTACGCGTGCATGGCACACAAAAGGCATTGGCTATTACCACCGATTGCACCCCGCGCTATTGTTACGCGGACCCCATAGAGGGCGGCAAGCAGGCGGTGGTGGAATCATGGCGGAATCTGACGGCGGTGGGGGCGACGCCGCTGGCCATTACCAATTGCCTCAATTTCGGTAATCCGCAGCAACCGGAAGTCATGGGCCAGATTGTCGGCGCATTGCAAGGCATGGGCGAGGCCTGTAAGGCCCTGGACTACCCTGTGGTGTCTGGCAACGTGTCGTTATACAATGAAACCAACGGAAAATGCATCCAGCCAACACCCGCTATCGGCGGGGTGGGGCTGCTGAAAGACATTAACGCACGCGTCGGTAGTGCGTTTGCGCAGGCAGGCGAGGCGGTGATGGTTATTGGTGATACCAAAGGGTGGTTGTCATGCTCACTCTATGCCCGTGAATTACTTAAACGCGAAGACGGTGCGCCGCCGCCGGTTGATCTGCCAACGGAACGTAAACATGGCGATTTCGTGCGGGGATGGATTCAGGCAGGGCGTGTGTCGGCCTGCCACGATGTGTCAGACGGTGGATTGTTGGTCGCCATAGCGGAGATGTGCCTGCCGCGCGGTATGGGCGTTAAATTAGAGGTGCAGGGTGACGCGGGGTTCTGGTTTGGTGAAGATCAGGCGCGTTATGTGGTGGCCGTGCCGCAAGCCCAGGCAGCAAGCCTGCTGGCGGAGGCAAAAAAATATGAAATACCAATCGCTTGTATTGGTGTAACTCAGTCCGAGACACTGGAAATAAGCGGAACATTATCCGTAAACATTACGGAGTTACGCGCACGCCACGAAGCATGGCTGCCGAACTACATGGCTTAGCGCCTAGCCCGTTGTATTGAAATACTAAAATACGAGCGGATATTTCCATTGTGCCGAAAAGCGATTCGCCCTATAGTAAGAGATGAAATATCCCGCTGTGGGGTAGTTGCGCCGGAAACACCAATGAATCCAGCGCCTGCACCAGCGGTTTTGGCTTAAACTTTTGGATACCGGCTTATAGTTCCCCATGCCCATTAACGCATTGACACAGAACAATTTATTCCCCCGCGGTGGCGGTGGGAACACAGCCGGTCCGCAATCGAAAGGACCGAATTCCCATGACCAGACGTATGCTGATCGACGCCCTTCACCCGGAAGAAACACGGGTGGTAATTGCCGATGAACGCCAGATTTTTGATTTTGATTTTACCACAGCCGCTAAAAAACAAGTAAAAGGCAATATTTACCTCGCGAAAATCACGCGGGTAGAGCCAGCCTTGCAGGC
>CAZGVV010000027.1:14226-25798 GCA_964529155.1 uncultured Rickettsiales bacterium | reverse complement strand
CACGCCTTGCGGCGCTACCACCTCAAGGTAGTGCGTCTACCAATTCCGCCATGGCCGCAAATCCCTGACGTTTTTAACGGGAAGGCAGTAGATAGCAAAACTGAAGCATGCTAGCAAGGGGAATGGTATATTATTTAGAACAGATCGAATGGCGGGTTAGCAATACTCCCGTCGCCTACCCCGAGGCGGTAGCCTGGATGGAGGCACGGGTAGAGGCCATCCACCGCGGTGAAGCCGGGCCGTGTATATGGCTTTTGGAGCACCCTCCTCTCTATACGGCAGGCTCCGGGGCGCAACCGGCGGATTTGCTAGACGCTAACACCCTGCCGGTATACGCCACCGGCCGCGGCGGGCAATATACCTATCACGGCCCCGGCCAGCGAGTGGCCTACGTCATGCTCGACCTCAAACAACTCTTCACCCCCGCCGCCCCCGACTTACGGGCTTATATTAAACGCCTGGAGCAATGGGTCATCACCAGTCTGGCTGAATTTGGCATTGAGGGGCATGTGCGGGAAGGACGTGTGGGAGTATGGGTGGAAATGGCGGATGATAGTGGCCGGATGACGAAATTCTCCTCCTCACCATCTGCCCTCCACTATCCGTCATCCCCTCTTTCCAGCGAGTCGAAAATCGCCGCCATCGGCGTGCGGGTACGGCGCTGGGTAGCATTTCACGGTGTGTGCATCAACGTGCACCCAGATTTAGCGCATTATAGTGGCATTGTGCCGTGCGGTATCCGCGAGTTTGGGGTTACGTCGCTTGCAGACCTGGGAATAAAAACAACATTGAATGAGTTCGATGGGGTGCTAAAAAAACATGCGTCCGTGTTACTCGGCGCGCAATAGCACACTTATCTGCCAAGCATCCCGGTAATCGCCTTAGCCGCCAAATCTCCGGCGACGCGTGACGTCCAGCGGTGATCGTTACCCGAAGCAGCGCGTTGCATAGCCTCGCCTTCTTCCGGCATAATACGATGACGGTCTATTGCTTCATTATGCTGGGCAACGCTTGCTTTTCTCCACCACCCACCAATATCCAAATCCACCAATTTGCTAAACGCCTCGGTGCGCGTTTCCACATTGGTAGTACGTAGTTTCCAGCTTTCTTCTAAATCTTTTCCCAGCTGTGTACCTTTGAATTCTTCAGGCAAGCTTGGCATGACAGGTTTTTCAGGCGCAGCCTGGTCCTCGCTTCCGCCAAACAATAATGCCCCGCCAATTTTGACAGGCCGGAACAACACATTCCCAATTATTTTCAATGCCGGCCATAACCCGCCGACAATAGGAACAGAGCGGCTGCCAATGCGCGCCTCCTGTTGGTATTCAAGCGCATTATACAACGAATCGCGGTAAGCGTTAACGGCAGCCTGCTTGCTCATATTCTATTCCTTTTAAATGATCTTACATTGCTCCGGATAAACCAGAGGGCATTAGCATTGCCATTGTATCGATTGGCATAGCGGATGGGCTTAGATTACCTAGCTGGCCTGCATTCCCATTCGCGGCTTTTAACAATACCGGAAGCCCCATATGCAAACTCGCCCCAAGAGCAGTAATTCCAGTAGACACCAATGCATTGTGCTTATCATCAACCATAACCGTTTTATGTTCATGGGCTTGCTCATGATCAGCCGCCCGCATTTTGCGAAATCCTCCGGAAAAGTCCAACCAACAAAAATCTCCTATGGCTTCCGCTCTCTGCTTCGCCGCCGAGCGTTCTAATTCGCGTGATTTTTCTAAATTTTCACCCAACATGGTATGCGCCAAATCCTTTGGCACTTCCGCCAGACGTTGCACTGCCTCAGGGTCCACATTGGAGCCTATGAACAAGCCCTTAGTCACTTTAAAGGGCCGAACAACAGAATTAAGCATAGTGGCAATTCCGGTAAATGTGCCACCCCAAAACGGGTTACTGGCCTGCTCAACCCGGCGCTTTAAATTAAGTTCAATGCCATGGTATTTGGAAGCTAAATATTCTTTTTTTGCAGCAGTTACCGACATACATTTCTCTCCTCAGGATATGTACTGAGTATACGGTATCTTAGCAGTTCAGTAACAGTGAAGGTTTATGGAAGACGAATGTGACAAAGGTGTAACAAACTACACCTCAAACTCCATCAACACCTGCTCCACCTGCACACTATCCTTCGGTTGAACCAGGATTTTTTTGATGGTGACTTCGTGCTCAGCGTGTATGACGTTTTCCATTTTCATGGCCTCCAGCACCACTAATTCCTGCCCCACCTTCACCCGGTCACCCTCTTTTACCCGCAGGGAAACGATCAGGCCAGAAATCGGCGCGAGGAGCCTATCTTTACGGTCACGGCGATGATTCTTGGGCATATAACCCGCTAATTCCGCAGTACGCGGGGTACGGACTTTTACCGCAACATCTGAGCCGCCATAGGTAAGAATATAGCCCTCATCCAGCGGCCTGATCTGTACGCTAACGGCTTTGCCATTGATGATAGCCTGGAACAAGCGCCGGCCTAATTTCCATGATGTATGGATGGTAATAAGCTCGCGCTCAAACATCACCTCATAGCCTTCATCACGGATACGAACATACACCGGGAAATGCTGGTCTTCCACAAACACCACCCAGCGCGCACCGATCGCCCGTTGACGGCCCGGAAGCTGGTTGCTGATCTTGGCGGCACGCTCCGCGTCACGCAAATAAATGGTGATCGCCGTACCGATAAATACACGCGCCGATTCATTAGTCAGGTCTGCACCGCCAAAGCCGGTAGGATATTCCTGCTCAATAAAGCGGGTGGTAATATCACCGCTGGTAAAACGCGGGTTGGCCAGAATGGCTTCGAGGAAGCTCATATTATGCTCAATACCACGCACCACAAACGCCGACAATGCCTGTTGCATATGCGTAATAGCCCGTTCACGCGTATCAGCAAAAGTGCACACTTTGGCGATCATTGGGTCATAAAACATGCTGACTTCGCCACCTTCGTAGACACCGGTGTCGATCAACACATCATGCACATGCTCCGGTTCGGCATACCGAGTGATACGGCCCGTGGATGGCAAAAAGCCGCGCTTAGGGTCTTCGGCATACACGCGCGCTTCTAATGCCCAGCCACGGGTGTGAATGTCCTTTTGCTCAAATTCCAGTTTTTCGCCAGCCGCGACGCGAATCATCTGCTCCACCAAGTCAATCCCGGTGACCAATTCCGTCACCCGGTGCTCTACTTGCAGGCGTGTGTTCATTTCCAGGAAATAAAATTTGCGGTCTTCATCGACAATGAATTCCACCGTGCCTGCTGAATAATACCCCACTTCACGGGCCAGTGCTACCGCCTGTTCGCCCATGGCTTTACGCGTCGCATCATCTAAAAATGTGGACGGCGCTTCTTCGATAATTTTCTGGTGACGGCGCTGGATGGAGCATTCACGCTCACCTAGCCACACAATATTCCCATGCGTATCGCCTAACACCTGTATTTCAATATGGCGTGGGTTTTCAAAATATTTTTCAATAAACACGCGGCTGTCATTAAAGCTTGAACCGGCTTCTGACGCTGCGTAGCGGATGCCATCGCGCAATTCTTTCTCATCACGCGCCACACGCATGCCTTTGCCGCCGCCACCAGCCGCCGCTTTAATCATCAGCGGGTAGCCGATCTCTTTGGCAATCGCCAGCGCTTCTTTATCCGTTTTCACGACATCAAGCGTACCAGGTACAGTAGAAACACCGGCCTTCACTGCAATTTTTTTGGACTCGATCTTATCGCCCATTAAATGCACCGCTTCCGGGCTTGGGCCGATGAGTTTTACGCCCGCGCGCTTCAGGCGCTTTGCAAATTCCGCGTTTTCAGACAAAAATCCATACCCGGGATGCACGGCATCTGCGCCGCTTTGGTCCACCGCGGATAAAATATTTTCAATATTAAGATAACTTTTTACCGAAGGGCTTGGTCCGATGTAGACCGCCTCATCGGCTTCTTTTACGTGTAGCGCCGCATGATCCGCCTCAGAATACACAGCAACTGTTTTGATACCCATCTTTCGCGCGGTCTTCATGATCCGCACGGCGATTTCGCCACGATTGGCAATGAGAATTTTTTGAAACATAGAGTGCAGTCTTAATCCATAGCAGCGGTTAATATCAAGCGGGAATCCTAGCGCATCTTATTTTTCAACAGTAATACACTATCATGCAGGTTATAAGCCACCTCAACTTCTTGTCCCACATAAAGTCCGTCCCATACTTCGCGGTCTTTTATAGCTTCCCCCGCTTCGTGTGGTTTTCCTCCAGCGTCTCTATAATGATAGGTAATCCATAATATCTTAGCACCTAACGCATCACTTTTCTCTTCTTTACTGGAAATAACCCCTTCCGTAAGCTGTGATTCCCGATAGCTAGGTAATGCTATTTTCCCGGATGCTGTTAAACGACTCCGATAAACCAATGTGGCTGTGATCACTATTATCAGAAGCGCGCATAAAATGAGTTTAATCATAAGTTTCACTTATTACTAAAGCGGCAAATTATCATGCTTCTTCCATGGATTCTCCAGCTTTTTATTCCGCAGGATCGCCAATGAGCGACAAATACGCCAACGGGTATTTTGCGGACGGATGACATCATCAATATACCCGCGTGACGCCGCTACGAACGGTGAAGCAAATTTTTGCTTGTAATCATCGATCAGGCTTTGCATCTGCTCTTCGTTTTCATATTTTCCCCGGAAAATAATTTCCACCGCACCTTTTGGTCCCATTACCGCAATCTCAGCACTTGGCCACGCATAATTCACGTCACCACGCAAATGCTTGCTGCTCATCACGTCATAAGCACCACCATAGGCTTTGCGTGTAATCACCGTGATTTTTGGAACCGTAGCTTCGGCGTAGGCATAAAGCAATTTTGCTCCATGCTTAATCACGCCACCATGTTCCTGTGCAGTTCCAGGCAGGAAGCCAGGCACGTCAACAAAGGTAACAAGTGGAATATTAAATGCGTCGCAAAAACGCACAAAACGCGCTGCTTTACGCGAAGAATCAATATCTAAACAACCGGCAAGCTGTGTCGGCTGGTTAGCCACAAAACCAACGGTCCGGCCTTCCATACGCCCAAAGCCTATCAGAATATTTTTTGCGTAATCTGGCTGAATTTCGAAGAAATCCCCTTCATCAACCACGCGTTCCAACAATTCTTTCATGTTGTAGGCTTTGTTGGCATTGTCCGGCACCAGTGTATTAAGCGACATCTCGACGCGGTCAGATGGATCAGGCGTCGGGCGGTACGGCGCACCGTCACGATTATTGAGCGGAAGAAAATTGAATAATCGCCGCACCTGCAGTAACGCCTCAATATCATTGTTATACGCCAGATCTGCTACACCGGTTTTATGGGTATGCACATCGGCTCCGCCCAAATCTTCCTGGCTCACGACTTCATGCGTAACGGTTTTCACGACTTCCGGGCCGGTTACAAACATGTAACTTGTGCCACGTGTCATAATGATAAAATCCGTTAACGCAGGCGAATACACCGCACCACCGGCACATGGGCCAAGAATAACCGAAATTTGCGGCACCACGCCGGAAGCCAGCACATTACGTTGGAAAATTTCAGCAAATCCGGAAAGCGAATCTACGCCTTCCTGAATTCGTGCCCCGCCCGAATCCAGCAGGCCGATCACTGGCGCTCCTACTTTCATCGCCATATCCATGATCTTGCAAATTTTATTCGCGTTGGTTTCCGACAAGGAACCACCGTAAATCGTGAAATCCTGGCTATACACAAAGACAATGCGGCCATTGATCGTACCGTGACCGGTTACGCAGCCGTCACCTGGAGTGCGGTTATTTTCCATGCCGAAATTCGTGCAACGGTGCTCCACGAACATATCGTATTCTTCAAATGAATCCGGATCGAGCAACACTTCAATGCGTTCACGTGCGGAGAGTTTACCCTTGGCGTGTTGCGCTTCGACGCGCTGCGGCCCACCGCCCTGACGAGCCTGGTCGCGCTTGTGTTCCAATTCAGTAATGATGCTGTGCGGCTGCATAAATTTTAGCCCCCTGATAAGATAGGCTTCGTCTGTAGCAAATCCTCTGCCGTTAACCAAGCGATTTATAGAGAGCGAAAATGCCTGAAAAAAATAATATCTTTTTTTACTGCTTAAGACGCCGCTTCTGCTGCATAATTTTATGCAGTATGCCAAACATTATTTTAGCCCTTTGGCTAGTAATGCCCGGCAATACACATTCCACAAATGTTAATTAAGCTCATATGCATCCGCATATCTCATTGAACTTCTTTATTATTTACACACAAGCCATCAATACTTTCGGAATGTTCACCTAATCGGTTGAGCGGGGCGGCTGAGCCGGATATCGCGGCGATGGCGGACGACATCAGAGCCATTCGCCTCACGCTCAACTATATTTACTTGGTTTTGCTCAAAGTATTTTCCGGAACCTCTGAAACTGATCCAGCAGAAACTTTAGCTCATCACCTTGGGGAACTTCCGATTTCTGAAGCATCGCCCCAGCCAGGACAGCCGCAATGACGGGCTTGAGGTGGTCTTGCAATGTGGGGATGTCCTTGAGATTCGGGCCGCTGATATCTGGCATTTCAAACATAGATTCCTCCTATGGTAGTTGACGTAAGCAATCACACCATAGCGAAGAGCCGGGTGGGTGTCACTCGGAGGAATTGGTTGGCCTATTGGAAAGGCCGCCTTCTATCACCTCTCGCAACCATGAAGCGGAGGGCTTGGTATCGGAAGGAGCGCCAGACTGTCCAGCCAGCTGAATCCAATCTGCAAGCAAGCCTAGAGGAGTGTATCCGTTCTTCCATGCAGAATGCCTTGCTTCGTGAGCAGTGCGAAGGAGCGAGACTAGTGTCTCTCTTGGCAAAGCGTGCGCACGACATAGTAAGTCAGAAATGATGGCCAACGCGAGAACGATGTCAGCATCAAGATTAGCCGCATTATCCATAACCTTTTGAGCTGCTTCAGTGGCGGCTCTGTTAATTCTATCATCTATGGATTGCGAATGTTGCGCCGCAATTATGGATTCATCCGGCATTTTCTGGCCTCCTAAAACCAGCGGTACTGCCCCACTTGGGAACCCTGATAACTACTGGTCGCTTGATTTTGTTATTAACGAAAGGCTGGAGCTAGACATTTCGGCCTTTCTCGTTTCAGGTTCCTCCTTATCTCACATTGCAAGCATTTTGCAAACTGTCAGATCAAACATGACCCGCCCGTCAGCCTTCCTACCGTTGTACCGATAGCAGAATTCATCAAGGTAAGCGTCCAGGTATTTCGCGGAAACTTTGTGGAACTGGCCTACAATCCCGCGTTTCAGAATCGCCCAGAAGCTTTCGATGGTGTTGGTGTGGACCAGGCAATCGACGTAAGACTTGCTGTGGTTGATCGTCTTATGGGCCAGCAAAGCCTTCATGCCGTTATATCCACGGTATTCGTCCGTGAGCAGCAGGGACTGGCCCAGATCGACGTTGCCCCGCACCAAAGCCGAGAGGTCCGCGAAGCCCAGCCTATCGGCCTTCCGAGCCTTCACCTTGCTTTTGCGTTCCACCATGCCAACCACTGGCGTTTTGCTCGTGCCACGGCCACGGGGAGCGTCATCATCGTTTTGGTCATTGCTCTTGCGAGGCGAGCCGCCGATATAGGTTTCATCCATTTCAACTACGCCGGTAAGCAGCGTACCGTCATCCTTCATGGCCTTACGGATGCGGTGTCCGACCGACCACGCAGTCTTAACGGGCAATTCCAAATCCCTCGCAAGCTGGCGGCTGGAGATGCCCTTCTTGGCATTCAGAATCAGCGAGATAGCCAGAAACCATTTTTGCATCGGAAGCCGCGTGTCAAAGAAGATCGTCCCGATGGTAACGGAAAACGACTTCCGGCAGGCGTTGCAGTGGTGACGCAACTCACCCTTGAGCGAGTAGGTGTTCGTCGAGCCGCAATACCCGCAGATCGGGGTTTCTCCCCAGCGGGCTTTCTCAAGATGCCGGATGCACGCTTCCTGCGTGGGGAACTGGCGATAGATTTGGATGATGTTCATAGGCGATTCCTTTCGAGAATCACCTTAGAGGCTGATTTTGCTTGTGTCAACCGATTAAGTGAACAGTCCGAATACTTTAATAAATTTTACGCTTTATTTATATAAAATATTGACAAAAGTTAATATAAATAGCATAGTATTATGGAAGCGATGGAGAGAGGATTATGGCATTTTTCGACAGAATAAACGCCCTGAGAATTAAAGCAGAAAAAGACATACGATCAATTGATAGCAGGACACTTGATGAGTATGGATTAAAGGATCTTGAAGACAACAGAATCTATGCCTTTGACTATTCTCCTGCGATCATGGAACAGGCAAAAAGGCTTATTTTAAACACTATTGCTACAGATAACAGATTAGATGCTAAACATCCCAAAATGCTCATTGCCCACGGGATATCCCAAGACGTCAAAAATGCATTTCTACAAATTGCTGCCGCATATAATCGTAATGATATTGCTCCTCATAGTCCTGAAATAGAGATTTATCGCCCCACCGAAACACTGGGCGATAGTTTTACACTTTCCAATACCGTGGATTTTAAAGCGCTAAAAACAGATCTTACCAGATTTGGCAAGGCGCCTTAATAACGACCAATAAATATAGTCATTTACGCTTATGCCTATGCACACATTGTGTTTTCGAGCAGTGAAGTGCAATGACTATAGAATTTACAAACATTCCAAAAACGCCGCGGCCGCTACTACATCGCGTTCAATTTCACGCGCCCGGCCAATCGTTACGCTGTCTTCTCCCCATTGCTCGGACTGATAATCCTCATCAATACGCGACAAAGTAAACGCATGCGCTGCCGCAAGCCGCCTTTCTTTCACCGCCAGCGCCAGGAACAGCGAGCCGAGATTTTGAGTAAGCACACTAAAAGCCGCCATGACAAATGGCGTATAGCCACTCAATTCATCGCGCAACGCTGCCAGTAATTCCGGCGGCTGATTAATAGGCATCACCCCTTCAGTCACCGTAGGTTCCACACCTGCATATTCACCCAACCAAGCAATAATCGGGTTCCACCCCGCATCCTGACGGGCGCGCAAACCTGGTGTTTCTGAACGGTAAATCAAGAGATCCGTATCTGCAAAGGCAAGCATCGCTTCAACCATGCGCTGCGCATGCTCGGACATTACATCCACTGCTGTATAGGCAATAGCGTTCATCGGCATGGCACTGGGGGTAAATTTTTTGGTATTGCGCCATTCCGCAGCCAATGCATTGGCTAAGGTTTCCGTCGGCAATGCAAGTGGTGCACGCCGAGGCGTATGCAACGGCTTACCGTCTAATTGCAATTTCCACCCTTGTTCGTCCTGAATAATTTCTGCTTTTGCCATAGCTATTTCATCGCATCCATACCCAATAATTTACGACTCTCCCGCATGTGCTCTGGCAATGGGGCGGTAACTTCGATATTTTTTCGCTTCCAGTTAGGAATTCGAATACGGTAGGCATGCAGATGCAGCTGCTTTGGCAGATCCATGCCGCTCACATAGGCATCCTTTCCGCCGTATTTACCATCTCCGATAATGGGATGACCAATGGCCGCCATATGCACACGCAATTGGTGGGTGCGGCCCGTTACTGGCTTTAATTCCATCCAGCTCAAACTCCCCGCCAATGACTCAGCCACCCGGTAATCGGTAGTAGACGGCAAAGCGACCATGCCTTTCTCCGCCACCATCATTGTCTCATACCCCCCACTCTGCTTAGCCAGTGGCAAGCGAATACTGCCGAATGTCGGTTTTGGCATACCAAGCACCAGAGCATGGTATTCTTTTTCAATTTCACGCGAAGCAAAGCGCTTGGTAAGTTCCGCAGCTGCTTTTGCGTTACGGGCCAGAATCAACACGCCGCTGGTATCCTTATCCAGCCGATGCACTAAACGTGGCCGCTCCGTTGCATCAAACCGTAAACTATCCAGAACACCGTCAATATGGCGAACCTGCCCACTACCTCCCTGCACGGAAAGTCCCGCGGGTTTGTTGAGGATCAGCATATCCGCATCCCGATACAGAATGCGCGCCTGCAATTCTGCAATCAGTTTTTCATCTGCCGGATTTAATTTCAGCGGACGCTTAGGCGCCTTGGCAATCTCGGCAAATTCCGTGGGCATTGTAATCTGCTGCCCTGACTGCACGCGAAGTGCGGTCGTTGCTTTTGCATTATCTACCCGTACCAAGCCTTTACGCAGATATTTCTGCAGCAATGCATGCGGCACGTTTTCATAATGCCTGGCAAACCAACGGTCTAGGCGTATGCCTTCGTCGGCCTCCTGGATTTCCACCTGTTTTTTGGATGCAGCGCTCACAGGCGTACCGTTAGCGTCAGCACATTATTACCGCGCCGAAACACGACTTCCCAACCGCGAGCTTTAGCAGAAAGTATTTTTTCCAACTCACTCACACTATTAATTTTCTTCCCGTTCACTTGCAAAATAATATCGCCTTTCTGAAATGCTTGTCCGGCTTGTGTGGTGGGCGCACCGCCGATTACAATCACACCACCTGCCTGCGCGCCTTCCACATTCATCTCCGCAGCAAAGGCAGGCGTAAGCCCTGCTACTTCAATGCCAGAAAATGGATGGTCACCTTTTAATATTTTTGATTCATCAGTCATTTTTGGTGCCGCTTGCAATGTCACCGTCACTGTCTGCGGCGATGTCTTCTTGCCTTGCCGTAATATTTTGAGTGCCAGAACGCCGCCTATATTTGCCGTATTCACATGGTATGCCAGTGCGCGCTCGTTATCGATGGGCGTATCCCCCACATGGGTTACAATATCACCTGTTCTCAAGCCTGCCTTCTCCGCTGGCCCGCCAGGAATTACTTTGCGAATAATAACGCCTTGTGGCACGCCAAGACCTAAAGATTCTGCAATCTCTGATGTCACCGCCTGCCCTTGCAATCCGATCCACGGGTGCACCACCTGCCCCCCCTCGGCGGTGCTTGCCTGTGCTGCCTTCACCATATTTGCCGGGATAGCAAAACCAATACCATTTGATCCGCCGGAGGTTGAGTAAATCGCCGTATTAATACCAATCAAATTCCCCTGCGCATCCACCAGTGCACCGCCGGAATTGCCCGGGTTAATCGCAGCATCAGTCTGTATAAAAAATTGATAATCCGATGCCCCCGCCGCAGAGCGCGCCAATGCGGAAATAATGCCATGCGTAACTGTTTGTCCTACGCCAAATGGGTTACCAATGGCCAATACTACTTCCCCAATTTCTAAGGTATCAGAACTACGTAGCGGCAACACCGGCAGCTGTTCCTTTGCAGCGATTTGTAAAAAAGCCAAATCGCTCTGCGCATCACGCTTGATAAGCGTTGCGTCAAATTCACGGCGATCGGACAACACCACCGTCACAGCCTGCGCGTCTTTAATCACATGATAGGACGTCACAATCAACCCATCGGATTTAATAATCACCCCTGAACCCAATGAGCGTTCTACGCGCTCACGCACCTGGCCTGGCATGCCGGGATTGTTTCCAAAGAATT
>CAZGVV010000027.1:0-14216 GCA_964529155.1 uncultured Rickettsiales bacterium | reverse complement strand
GGGATCAGCCATAAGGGGCGAAACCATCACCTGCTCACGCACAACGCGCTTGGTATAAATATTGACCACGGATGGCATCGCTTTTTTGATGGCAGGTACAAATGCCATGGCTGCATCAGTTGCCGATGCATTAGCCGCATAACCGCTTTTAATGCCTGAACACAAGGTCAGGCAAAGCATAAGAAAAATCGCGTGTTTTAAAATATACATAGGAAGATGAACTATAAACGAAAATAGGATGATAGGGTAATAAAATTACGCCATATCATCCTATAATTACTCATCTTAGTGCCTTTAAACTACCCCGCAGCCGCAACCGGCGCTTCTTCGTGCTCATGCACCTGAACGGGGCCTGAATCTTTGCCACGGGCGGTTTCATCACGGTCTACGAATTCGATAATCGCCATCGGCGCATTATCACCATAACGAAAACCTGCTTTCATAACACGAATATATCCACCTGAGCGGTTCTTATAACGGTCAGCCAGCGTGGTAAACAATTTTTCAGCAAGACCGGTGTCTTTCAACACAGACAATGCCTGGCGGCGCTTATGCAGACCACCTTGCTTACCGAGCGTCACCAACTTTTCTACGATCGGGCGGAGATCTTTCGCCTTTGGTAGTGTGGTAACAATAATCAAAATGGATCTTCGTATTTTTTCGCCAGATCCTCGATGTTTTCAGGCGGCCAACCTGGAACTTCCATGCCGAAACGCAGACCGATCTTGGACAGTTTCTCCTTGATTTCATTCAGCGATTTGCGGCCGAAATTCGGGGTCTTCAGCATTTCTGCTTCCGTTTTCTGCACCAAATCACCCACATAAACGATGTTGTCGTTTTTCAGGCAGTTTGTTGCGCGCACTGACAATTCGTCCAAATCATAGACCTTCTTCAGCAACCAAGGGCTGAATGGCAGGTCTGGCTTATCATCGCTCTTGCGTTCAACGCGGGCTTCTTCAAAATTGATGAAGAGCTGCAGCTGATCCTGAAGAATACGAGCAGCCAATGCCACTGCATCTTCCGGACGCACAGAACCATCGGTTTCCAGCGTAAGCGAAAGTTTATCATAGTCAGTTACTTGACCAACGCGTGCATTTTCCACCTTATACGCTACTTTGGTTACAGGCGAGAACAATGCATCCACCGGAATAAGGCCGATTGGTGCTTCAGCAGGGCGTTGTGCACGCACATAACCTTTGCCGGTTTCCACCGTTAGCTCAACATTGAGCTTTGCGCCTTTGTCCAGTGTGCAGAGCACCAGGTCTTTATTCAGAATTTCCACATCACCAGTGGTTTGCACCATGCCTGCGGTTACTTCAACAGGTCCGGTCGCGGAAATGGTCATGCGTTTCTTTTCAGAACCGCCGGCTTTCAAGCGCATTTCTTTAATGTTGAGTACGATTTCCGTCACATCTTCGCGAACGCCTGGGATGGAGGAGAATTCATGCAACACGCCATCGATTTTGATCGCCGTCACCGCAGCACCCTGCAATGAAGACAGCAGCACGCGACGAAGCGCGACACCGAGCGTATGACCAAAGCCACGTTCAAGCGGCTCAGCCACAACGGTGGCTTGATTAGGAAGATTTTTGGATGCCTGAACATCCAACTTATTCGGTTTAATCAGATCCTGCCAATTTTTTGCTAACACGTTTTGCTCCTAACAATTGCTATGCGTATTGAATACTTAGCGATGCATTATTAATTTCATTATACCCGGCGGCGTTTCGGTGGGCGGCAACCATTGTGCGGCACCGGCGTTACGTCTTTAATCGCGGTGACCATAAAACCAACGGCTTGCAATGCACGCAACGCAGATTCGCGCCCCACGCCAGGGCCTTTTACCAACACAGCCACAGTACGAATGCCGTGCTCTTGTGCTTTGCGGCCTGCTGCTTCGGCAGTAACCTGCGCAGCATACGGCGTCGATTTGCGCGAGCCTTTAAAACCATGCGAACCAGCGGAGGACCAGGCAACTGTATTTCCCTGTGTATCCGTGATGGTCACGATAGTATTGTTGAAGCTGGCGTTTACATGCGCCACGCCGGTAGTGATATTTTTACGCTCACGCTTCTTGAGGCGCGCGCCCGTTGCTTCTTTGGCAGCAGCCATTATCCATTACTCCTTATTTGGTCACCATTTTTTTGCCAGCAATCGCCTTGGCCTTACCTTTACGGGTGCGCGCATTGGTATGCGTGCGTTGACCGCGAACAGGTAATTTTTTGCGATGGCGCAGGCCGCGATAGCAGCCAAGATCCACCAGGCGTTTAATATTCATCGTCACTTCGCGGCGCAGATCACCCTCCACCACATAATCACGGTCGATCGTTTCGCGAATTTTACTGACTTCGCTTTCTGTCAGCTTGTTTACACGAGTAGCTGGCAAGATACCTGTTTTTTCACAGATTTCTGCAGCTTTCACATCACCAATGCCATGAATATATGTCAGTGCAATGTCGATGCGCTTTGCGGTTGGAATATTGACGCCTGCGATACGTGCCACGCTTTTCCCCTTAACCTATTGAAATAAAATTACGTTTTATGAAAAATATTAAAAATGAATCGCAATTATAAGCAGTTTTAAGTGCCCGTCAATCCTTTTTCACAGGATTTTAACAACACATTGATCTGGCGAGTCACCTCATCGATCTCCGCCATACCATCTACCGTCCGCAATATACCACGCGCACGGTAATATGGCAGCAATGGCGCAGTGGAATGATGATAGGCTTCCAGTCGCTTGCCGACCGTCTCCGCCTTATCATCCGCACGCCGCGTAAACTGCTCATTACCACAGCTATCGCATGTATTTTCCCGTGCCGGGCGCTTGAAGCGGTCATGATACCCAGCACCGCATTGCGAACATGAGTATCGCCCTGCAATCCGTTCGATCAGTGCCTGATCGTCTACGGCCAGCTCAATGACACAAGTAAGCTGCTTTTTTTCTGCAGCAAGCATTGCATCCAATGCTTCTGCTTGCGGGATAGTACGGGGAAACCCATCCAAGATAAACCCTGGATTGCAGTCCGCCTGACGTATGCGGTGACGAATCAGGCTGATCATTACTTCATCGGGCACCAGCTGCCCGGCCGACATAATCGCCTGGACCTGCCCACCAAGCTCGGAACCGCTGGCACTGGCAGCACGTAGCATATCACCGGTAGAAAGCTTAGCCAACCCATAGACGCGTTGCAAATGGTCTGCTTGCGTGCCCTTGCCCGCACCTGGCGGGCCTAGGAGGATGAGGTTCATTTCATTCTTCCTTTCAACCGTGCTTTTTTGATGAGCCCTTCATATTGATGCGCGTAAAGATGCGACTGCACCTGCGCAACAAAATCCATTACCACGTTCACCACAATCAAAAGACCCGTACCGCCTAATTGAAAGGGAACCGAGTATTTCGCAATAAATACTTCAGGCATCACGCACACAAACGCCAGGTATAAGGAGCCGATCAATGTTAAGCGGGTCAGCACATAATCCAGGTATTCGGCTGTTTGCAGACCAGGACGCTTGCCTGCGATAAATCCCCCGTTTTTCTTCAAATTATCCGCTGTCTCAACTGGATTAAACATAACGGAGGTGTAGAAAAATGAGAAGAAGATGATCAAACTGACATAAAATATGATATAAACTGGCTGACCATGCGCCAGATACGTCGTAATCGCTCTTAACCATGATGGCCCACCCGCCTGTGCATTAAACCCTGCAATCGTTAAGGGGAAAAGCAACAAGGAGCTTGCAAAGATGGGAGGAATCACGCCAGCGGTATTCAATTTAAGCGGAATATGCGTAGATTCGCCGCCGAACATGCGATTGCCCATTTGCCGCTTGGGAAACTGCACTAATATACGCCGCTGCGCGCGCTCCATAAATACGATAAACGCAATCAAACCGAGCGCAATCAAACAAATCACCAGGATAAGAGCGGTATTTAATGCACCGGTTCGGCCCAGTTCCAGCGTACGACCCAATGCATTTGGCAAATTAGCGACGATACCGGAAAAAATAATCAATGAAACACCATTACCAATACCACGCTGGGTAATTTGCTCACCCAGCCACATCAGGAACATGGTGCCACCAACCAATGTTACCATGGTGGTAAAACGGAAAAACATACCACTTTCCAATACGGCGGAACCACTATGTCCACTCATGCTCTCCAAGCCCACCGCAATTCCATACCCTTGCAAGGCAGCAAGCACGACCGTCCCATAGCGTGTATATTGATTAAGCTTACGGCGTCCGCTCTCACCTTCTTTTTTCATCGCTGCAAGTGAAGGAATAGCGACCGTCAATACCTGAATAATAATCGAAGCCGAGATATATGGCATTACCGCCAGCGCGAAAATCGTCATACGCTGTAGCGCTCCGCCGGAGAACATGTTGAACACCCCGAGCACGCCGCCCATTTGACGCTCGAAAATTTCCTGCAATATACGCGGGTCAATACCGGGAACCGGAATATACGTGCCTAGACGATACACGCAAAGCGCGGCCACCATAAACAAGAAGCGTTTTTTGAGATCCTTGGCGCGTGAAAGCACGCTCCAATCCATGCTGGAAGCGAGTCGTTCTGAAGGAGATTTTTGCATATACGATGACTTGGGGGTTGGTGGATGGTGTTGATCGTATGAATATCCACGCTAAACCGCAAACAAAACGTCTTTGCACAGCATAGAGTAAATGTTCGTACGGCAAAGAAGTAGCATATCAATACGCACAAGTCACTCGAGACTTATGCGCCGATGGCTACTTTTCCGCCTGCTTTTTCCACAGCTTCCACTGCTGCTTTCGAAGCATAGTTTACTTCGAGCGACAAAGCTGCAGTAAGTTTACCTTTTGCCAATAGCTTTACCGCTTTGGAGCGGTTGCGCAACAAACCACTTTCGATAAGCGCAGCAATGGTCACCGGCTTTTTTGCATCCAGGCGTCCTTCGTCCACTGCTTTTTGCAGCGAACCAAGGTTAACAACGGGATACTCCACACGATGAATATTGTTGAAACCACGCTTCGGCAAGCGGCGATGGATAGGTGTCTGACCACCTTCGAAACCATTAATACGCACACCGGTACGGGCCGTCTGACCTTTACCGCCGCGACCACCGGTTTTACCTTTGCCGGAACCAATGCCACGGCCGATACGCATGCGCCGTTTGCGCGCACCATCGTTGTCTTTAATTTCGTTGAGCTGCATAACTACTACCCTACTACCTTCACTAGATGCTTCACTTTTTCGATCATGCCACGCACTTCAGGTGTATCCTGTAATTCACGGCTACGGTTGATTTTATTCAGACCAAGCCCGACCAAAGTGCCACGTTGATCTTTACGACGGCCAATCGGACTGCCGATTTGCATAACTTTTACAGTAGCGCCGCTTAACGCAGGCTTTGCTGACTTGGCAGGCTTTGCTGCGGTTGGTTTTTTTGCCACCGTTTTTGCAGCAGGTTTGTTCGCAACTGTTTTAGCCGCCGCTTTCGCAGGAGCGATTTTTTTCTCAGCTTTTTCCGGGGATTTTTTCTCAGTCATAATTACCTCTGTAATGCAGCTTATGCAGCAGTTTTCTCAGCTTTTTCACCTTCACGGCGCGCCACGATCTCACCAACCTTCTTGCCACGTTTAGCAGCAATCGCACGTGGCGAACGCATGTCTTTCAACGCAACGAGGGTAGCTTTCAACATGTTGTGCGGATTGGAAGTGCCGACCGATTTGGCCACCACGTCTTTTACGCCCAGCGCTTCAAAAATCGCACGCATCGGGCCACCGGCAATGATACCCGTACCAGCAGGTGCCGAACGAATGATAACTTTACCAGCACCATACGATCCATAAAGATCATGGTGCAATGTGCGGCCTTCGCGTAAGGGAATGCGCATCATGGATTTTTTTGCAGCATCCAGCGCTTTACGCATCGCATCCGGCACTTCTTTTGCCTTGCCTGCGCCGAAACCCACGCGACCTTTGCCATCACCAACCACCATCAACGCAGCAAAACCGAAACGGCGTCCGCCTTTTACCACTTTTGCTACGCGGTTGATGGCAACCAGTTTTTCTACCAGGTCACTGCCCTCTTCGCGGGCTTCATTACGCTCTGCACGTGCCATAATAATCCTTTAAATTAAATTCGTAAACTCAAGCGTTAAAATTGCAAACCGTGTTCGCGCGCAGCATCAGCGAGCGCTTTAACACGACCATGAAAAAGATACCCGCCGCGGTCAAATACCACGCTGGAAATTTTGGCTTCTTTACCGCGCTGCGCGATCAAAGCTCCCACTTCCTTCGCCGCATCAATGCCACTGCCGGATTTCTTACCTTTCAGCGAAGCATCCAGAGTGGAGGCAGCTGCAAGCGTAACACCGTTGGCGTCATCGATCAGCTGAGCATAAATATGCTTGCCTGAGCGGAACACGGAAAGACGAATGCGACCGTGCCGCTGGCTGCGGATCTGGTGGCGCACGCGACGTTTACGCCGCTCAAAAAGTTTGATTAGCTTAGCCATTATTTCTTTTTACCCTCTTTTTGTCTTACATATTCACCTTCATAACGTACGCCTTTGCCTTTATATGGCTCAGGCTTACGCAGGGCGCGAATTTCGGACGAAACCTGCCCGACCAAGCGCTTATCATAGCCAGACACCACGATCAATGTCGGCTTCTCACATTTGATTTCAATCCCGGCGGGGATGGAATATTTTATTTCGTGGCTGAAACCCAGCACCAATGTCAGAATATTTTTATCGGAAGACGCACGGTAACCCACACCATTAATTTCCAGGCGTTTATTGTAGCCTTGCGAAACGCCTTCCACCATGTTGCGAATCAGATTGCGTGACATGCCCCACATCGCACGTGAACGCGCGTTGGTTTTATCACGTGGCAGAATGATAACCTTGCCGTCTTTTACTTCAATATTGACTTCATTGCCAAAGCGTTGCTTGAGCTCGCCTTTGCTGCCTTTCACCGCAACTTCCCCGGCATTGACGTTAACCGTAACGCCAGAGGGGATAGCAACCGGTAATTTTCCTACGCGTGACATGACTGCTTCCTTTTCCTTAATACACTTCGCACAAAATTTCGCCGCCCTGCTTCACGCGACGCGCTTCGTTGTCCGAAAGCACGCCCTTTGAAGTAGACAGCACTGCGATACCGAGGCCATTACGCACCAGCGGCAGATTAGCAATACTTTCATAAACGCGACGACCAGGCTTGGAGACACGCTTGATCTCCTTAATAACTGCTTCGCCTTCGTAATATTTCAAGGTCACAACCAATTCACTACGGCCTGGCGAAATGGTTTCGCTGACGTAATCCTGGATGTAGCCTTCTTCTTTCAATACATTCAATACCGCCTGAATCAGGCGCGATGCAGGAACGCGGATCTGGTGCAGACTGGCGCGCTGGCCGTTGCGCAAGCGCGTGATCATATCGGAAAGCGTATCATTCATTGACATAAGATGCTCCTACCAGCTTGACTTGGTGAGGCCCGGAATACGACCGAACGAACCAAGTTCGCGCAATTTAATACGCGAGAGTTTAAATTTACGATATACACCACGTGCACGTCCCGTCAGCTCACAACGGTTGCGGTAGCGGTTAGCAGCGCCATTACGCGGCAACGCAGAAAGCGCCATCTGTGCTTGCACGCGGTCTTCGATGGACAATTCTTTGTTCATCACCACGGCTTTCAAGCGCGCACGCTTTGCCGATTGCTGCTTGATCATGCGACCACGCTTGTTGTTTTTTTCGATTGAGCTGAGTTTGGACATGGTTTCCTCGTTATTTCATGAACGGCATGTTAAAGGCAGTCAGCAGCGCGCGCGCTTCATCATCAGTCGGAGCAGACGTCACGATGATGATATCCATACCGCGCACCATGTCCACCTTATCGTAATTGATTTCAGCGAACACTAATTGCTCTTTCAGGCCCATGGCATAATTGCCGCGACCATCGAAGCTTTTAGTGGGCACGCCACGGAAATCACGTACACGTGGCAATGCTACGTTGATCAGACGATCCAGAAATTCATACATGCGCTGTTTACGGAGCGTAACTTTGCAACCGATCGGCATGTTTTCGCGCAATTTAAACGACGCGATGGATTTTTTGGACTGTGTGATCTGCGGCTTCTGACCAGAGATCTGTGTCAAATCGCTCACTGCAGCATTGATGATTTTGCTGTCATTCACGGTTTCACCAACACCCATGTTGATGACGATCTTTTCCAGACGCGGAATTTGCATCACGTTTTTGTAATTGAATTGCTTCTGCAAAGCAGCACGCACTTCCTTTTCGTATAAGCCCTGCAAGCGCGGAATATAACCGCCTTCTTGCTTTGCTGCGGATGTCTTAGCCATTAGATCTTCTCCCCGGTGCTGCGTGCAATACGCACTTTGCTGCCGTCTTTTTCAATTTTGTAGCCCACGCGGGTGGGTTTGCCGGATTTCGCATCCACCAACGACACGTTGGAGATATGAATGGATGCTTCTTTCTTTTCGATGCCACCCTGTGGGGACGTGCGCGAAGGCTTGTTATAATGTGTAAGCACATTGATGCCGGACACGATCACGCGGCGTTCTTCAGGCAGCACTTTAAGCACATCGCCCTTTTTGCCTTTGTCCTTGCCGGTAATCACCAGCACCTGGTCGCCTTTTTTGATTTTTAATTTTGCTTGGGTCATTGCCATTATTCCTTATAACACTTCCGGCGCCAGCGAGACGATTTTCATGAATTGCTTCGCGCGTAATTCGCGGGTCACAGGTCCGAAAATACGTGTACCGATGGGTTCATTTTGCTTGGTCAGCAACACAGCGGCATTGCGGTCAAAGCGAATGGTGCTCCCATCAGCGCGATGAATATCGCGGCGCGTACGCACGATCACGGCACGATGCACTTCGCCCTTTTTGACTTTACCGCGCGGAATCGCTTCTTTGATGGAAACGACGATTACGTCACCCACCGTGGCGGTTTTGCGCATGGAGCCACCGAGCACCTTAATGCACATCACGCTGCGTGCACCTGAATTGTCGGCCACTTCCAATCTACTTTGTTGCTGTATCATAACCCTTGATCCTTAATTTCTAGTACACCACTATCCAGCGCTTGCTCTTAGACATCGGACGAGATTCCTCAATGCGTACTGCATCGCCAATCTTGAAACGATTTTCTTCGTCATGCGCCGCATATTTTTTGGAGCGGTGAATGGTTTTCTTGTAAATAGGGTGCGAGACGCGGCGAACCACGCTGACAGTGACGGTTTTATCCGCCTTATCGCTGACAACAACACCTTGTAATATACGCTTCGGCATAATTATCCCCTCTGCTCTTTCTTCTGTACGCTCAACGCGGTTTTGGCGCGAGCAATGTTTTTACGCAATTCGCGTGGGCGTTTTGCATTGACCATTTCACCGTTCGACGCCTGAAGGCGCAGGTTGAAATTTTCTTTTTTTGCGTCACGCACGATGTCTTTCAACTCAGCGCCGCTTTTCTTTGCAATTTCTTTGTATTTCATATTATTCCCCTTCCTTCAGCCGCGCGACAAATTTGGTTTTGATCGGCAGCTTGGCGGAAGCGCGCTCCATGGCTTCGCGAGCAATGGCTTCACTTACGCCGTCAATTTCAAACAGGATACGGCCCGGTTTCACGCGTGCTGCCCAGAATTCCACTGAACCCTTACCACTGCCCATGCGCACTTCCGCAGGTTTACGGGTAACAGGCACGTCCGGGAACACACGAATCCACAAGCGACCGACGCGCTTTACATAACGAGAAATCGCACGGCGCGATGCCTCGATCTGGCGAGCAGTAATACGCTCTGGCTCAAGGGCTTTCAAGCCATATTCGCCGAAGGTGAGCGTGTAGCCACCTTTTGCATTGCCGTGGATACGGCCCTTATGCATTTTGCGGTATTTTGTTTTTTTAGGGCTTAACATGGTTCTATCCTCTATGCCGCTTCCAGGCTGGTGGATTCACCGCCTGTTGGTTTGCCACCCAAAGCATGCGGATTTTGCTTGCCGAGTAACTCACCTTTGAAAATCCAAACTTTTACGCCGATGATGCCATAAGCAGTGTGCGCTTCCGCTAATGCGTAATCCACATCCCCGCGCAGCGTGTGCAATGGCACACGGCCTTCGCGATACCATTCCATACGGGCGATTTCAGAACCACCTAAGCGGCCGCTGACATTCACGCGAATACCCAGCGCACCAAGGCGCAGGCAGGACTGCACGGCGCGCTTCATAGAACGGCGGAACGAAGCACGTTTTTCCAGTTGCTGTGCAATCGATTCAGCAACCAGCTGTGCATCCAGCTCCGGTTTCGGCACGGACACAATGTTAATGCTCACTTCATCCTTGGTGAATTTACCAAGGTCTTTGCGGATTTTATCAATATCCGCACCTTTTTTACCGATCACCACACCCGGGCGAGCCGCGTGAATGGAGACGTGTACTTTTTTGCTCGGACGCTCAATGATAATGCGCGAAACGCCTGCTGCAGCTAAGTGCTTTTTCAGGTAGTCATGAATCTTGATGTCTTCATGCAACCGTGTGGCGTATTCCGCATCTGCGAACCAGCGGGAATCCCACGTACGGTTGATGCCGAGCCGAAGCCCGATGGGGTTAACTTTCTGACCCATATTACTCGCCCTTCTCTTTCAACACGATGGTGAGGTTAGCAAACGGCTTTTCAATGCGTGCCGAACGGCCACGGCCGCGCGTATGCATGCGTTTCATCACCAGATTTTTACCGACAAACGCCTCTTTCACATAGAGTGCGTCTACGTTGAGGTTATGATTGTTTTCTGCGTTGGCAACGGCAGACTGCAATGCTTTTTTCACATCCTGCGCAATGCGCTTGTTAGAAAAAGTCAATTGCGTCAAAGCGTTACTGATATTCATGCCACGGATAAGTCCCGCAACCAGGTTCAGTTTCCGCGGGCTGACGCGTAAGCGACGCACGACAGAGCGGGCTTCATTGTCCGCGAGTTGTTTTGGGTTGGCCTGTTTGCTCATAACTATTTGTCCTGCTTCGCTTTTTTATCCGCCGGCGTGTGACCGTTGAACGTGCGCGTGGGCGCGAATTCACCAAGCTTATGGCCGATCATGTCCTCGTTGACGGAAACGGGGATGAACTTCTTGCCGTTATAGACACCAAATGTCAAGCCCACAAACTGGGGAATGATGGTGGAACGGCGTGACCAGGTCTTAATAATCTGGTGACGACCGCTCGAACGGGCGGAATCTGCCTTCTTAAAGAGATACCCATCAACGAATGGGCCTTTCCAAACTGCACGTGCCATAACTGTCTACCTCTATTTCGCGTGTCTGTTACGCAGGATGTATTTATTGCTCTTTTTCGGAGAGCGGGTCTTTTTACCCTTGGTGCATTTGCCCCATGGCGTCACAGGGTGACGGCCACCGGAGGTTTTGCCTTCACCGCCACCATGTGGATGGTCAACCGGGTTCATGGCCACACCACGCACTACAGGACGTTTACCAAGCCAACGCGAGCGGCCTGCTTTACCGATAACGGTGTTTTGATGATCCGGGTTGGACACAGCACCGATGGTCGCCATGCAATCCGCCAGCACCAGACGAAGCTCGCCCGAACGCAGACGAAGCTGGGCATAGCCACCGTCTTTACCGATCAGCTGGGCATAAGAGCCTGCTGCACGAGCAAACTGGCCACCTTTACCAAGCTTTAATTCAATATTGTGCACCAGCGTACCCACAGGGATATTTTTCAGCAACATGGCGTTACCGGGCTTAATGTCGGCGCGTTCGCCGGAAATCACGGTATCACCAGCAGCCAAACGCTGTGGAGCCAGAATGTAAGCCAATTCACCGTCCGCATACTTAATCAGCGCGATGAATGCTGAACGGTTAGGATCATATTCCAAACGCTCAACTGTAGCAGGCATGTCAAACTTGCGGCGCTTGAAATCGATGATACGATAGCTGCGCTTATGACCGCCGCCCGTACGGAACGCCGTCAAATGACCATGATGGTTACGGCCACCAGATTTGCTTGCACCTTCCGTCAATTGCTTAACGGGCTTGCCTTTCCACAGCTCGCTGCGGTCAACCGTCACCAGTTGGCGCTGGGAGGCGGTGGTGGGATTATAATGCTTGAGCGCCATGTTATCTCACTCCTGCTGCAAAATCGATGCTTTGGCCGGCGGCTAGCGTTACCGTGGCTTTTTTCACATCGGATTGACGACCGTTATTCCCGCGGGACGTTTTGGTTTTGCCTTTGCGGTTTAGCGTGTTGACTTTGACCACTTTCACGCCGAACAATGCTTCCACTGCGGCTTTGATTGTGTCTTTACGTGCATCGTCAGACACATTGAATACCACTTTATTCTGGCTGGAAGCCGCAGTGGATTTTTCCGTGATGACCGGGGTGCGAATGATGTCGTAATATTCCAAGCGAATTTCAGGCTGATCGGCCTTTTTAGCTTTTGCTTTTTTGCCTAATTTCATTTCAAGCGCTCCTCTAATTGCTCGACGGCTGCTTTGGTCAGCACGAGCTGTTTGTGGCGCAGGATGTCATAGACATTTGCACCTTGGCTCGGCAGCAGGTCAATATGCTTCAAGTTGCGAACTGCACGAATGAACACTTCATCCGGTGTCTGTCCGTCAATGATGAGCGTGTGCTTCCAGCCCAATTCCTTGAACATGTTAGCAATCGCTTTGGTTTTGCCGTCTTTAGCATCCTTAAACACCGCTGCATCCAGAATCCGTAAGCTGCCATCGGCTTGCTTGGCGGAAAGCGCGGTTTTCAAAGCCAGCTTGCGTACTTTCTTTGGCAGCGAGTAGCCGTGGCTACGAACCACTGGGCCAAAGATCGTCGCACCACCGCGCATTTGCGCGGAGCGGAGCGAGCCTTGACGTGCGCTACCGGTGCCTTTTTGTTTGAAAGGCTTTTTGCTGGTGCCGCTGATTTCGGAAATGCCCTTGGTTTTATGCGTACCGGCACGCGCTTTATCGCGCTGCCATTGCACGCAACGAGCCAGGATATCTTTACGCACTGGCAGGCCAAAAATGGCATCAGCCAATTCGATCTCGCCAGCGGCTTTGTTTTGTAAATTGATGACTTTTGCTTTCATAACGATCCTTATGCCGCCTTATTTTCTTCAGGCTGCGGTTCTGGTGATGTCGGCGCATCGGTTTTGCGAAGACCGGCAGGATACGGCGCATTCGCCGGCAAGCCGCGCTTCACAGAATCGGAAATACGGATATAGCTACCCGCGGCCCCTGGAACTGCGCCTTGCAGCGTGATGAGGTTTTGTGCTTCATCAACGGAAATCACTTTCAAATTCTGCACGGTGACGGTTTCCACGCCCAGATGCCCGGCCATTTTCTTACCTTTGAACGTCCGGCCTGGATCTTGGCGCTGACCAGTGGAACCGTGCGAGCGGTGCGATACGGACACACCGTGCGTAGCTTCCAAACCGGCGAAGTTCCAGCGCTTCATTGCACCGGCAAAGCCTTTACCGATTGTTGTGCCTTGCACATCAACCCATTGACCTGGCACAAAGTGGCTGGCGAGAATTTCTGCACCCACATCTAACGTCACATCGTCTTCAATGCGGAATTCAGCAAGTACGCGCTTTGGCTCTACTTTTGCTTTAGCAAAATGGCCACGCAACGCCTTTGATACGTTTTTAGCCTTACGCGTGCCGACACCAACCTGAACAGCACTATAGCCGTCTTTTTCTTTGGTTTTGCGCGCGATGATTTGGCATTGTTCAACGTGCATTACAGTCACGCCGACTTCCACGCCATCTTCATCATAGATGGTGGTCATGCCGATTTTTTTGGCGATCAGCCCGGTACGCATGGCTACACTCCCGCTTTGATTTTAATATCCACGCCCGCCGACAGATCGAGCTTCATCAGCGCGTCTACGGTTTGTGGAGTGGGTTCAACAATGTCCAACACGCGTTTGTGCGTGCGGATTTCGAATTGCTCACGCGATTTTTTATCGATGTGCGGCGAACGATTCACCGTGAAACGCTGAATGCGGCGCGGCAATGGAATCGGGCCAGCCACGCGTGCGCCAGTACGCTTCGCGGTATTTACGATTTCACCAACGGACTGATCCAGCACGCGGTGATCGAAGGCTTTCACCCAAATACGAATTTTCTGATTTTTCATAACTACTCCACAATTTTCGCGACGACGCCTGCGCCGATGGTACGGCCGCCTTCG
>CAZGVV010000026.1:19268-26136 GCA_964529155.1 uncultured Rickettsiales bacterium | reverse complement strand
GTTCTCGAAAACACTATTTTCGCCTACGTATAATGTTAAATTGAAATAACTATATCCTCCTTCTATAATTTATCTAACAAACGCTGCATCCCTAGCTTTTTAAGCATCCATTTTGAATGCACGTCCTGAAGAAAAAAATACCAATTCGGATATTTTTCTCTCAATGACTCCCTCCTTTCAATCCTCTTCCCGAGACTTTCCTTATCAAACCCTGACCAATTCCCGATTACAGAATATATTACACCCCCCAGATTTGCTTTTACGGACGGTGCAATCAGTATAAGCGCGGATTTGGTATATTCTTTATTCCAGCCAGCCGTTTTTAATACGTCAGCCACACGTTGATAATCTTCTTCATCCGGTTCAGTATCTAGAAAAAACAAGTCAGCCAGTGCCAGCCATAAGGTGTATTTATCTGGAATATTATGCAAGGCGTACCACCTCAATTACCGCCTCTATCAACTGCGCTAATTCCTGCTGGCTGATAGTAAAGGCCGGGGCCAGGTAGACTACATCTTCAAAAGGCCGAATCCAGCACCCACGTTCGATGAATTGCGGACGCAGGGCGTGGACATCGTATCCTTCGGCTAATTGCACTACACCGAGCGCACCTTTTACACGTACATCAACCACATGGGGAAATTGGCGCACGGGGGACAGCCCTTCGCGCAGTTGTGTTTCTATAGCCTCAACCTGCGCCAGCCGCAGCTCCTGTTCAAAAATATCCAGTGACGCATTAGCCGCAGCACAAGCCAGCGGATTGGCCATGTAGGTAGGGCCGTGCATGAGAGCCGCATCCCGGCTGTCGCTTAGGAAGGCGGTAAAAATATCTTCCCGGGTGAGTGTGGCGCCCATGGTCATGGTGCCACCGGTCAGGGCTTTTCCTATGCACATAATATCTGGGGTAATGCCTGCTTCATTGCAGGCGAACATATTACCAGTGCGACCAAAGCCGGTGGCAATTTCGTCGGCGATAAACAGGATGTGATGTTTGGCGGCCAGGGCATGCAAAGCAGCCAGTATGTCGGCGCTATGGAATTTAAACCCACCTGCCCCCTGCACCAACGGCTCAATAATCATACCGGCCACTTCTTTGCCGATGCTGGTAAGCAAGGCATCCAGCTCCGCAAATGCATATTCGTCGGCAGGAATATCCACCACGTAATGCGGGATGACCGCATGACGAAAAGCTTTATGCATGGAGCGCGCAGGGTCGGAGACGGACATCGCACCCAGCGTGTCGCCGTGGTAGCCATGGGTAAAGCACAGAAAACGGTCTTTGCCGGTTTTGCCGATATTACGCCAATATTGCAGGGCGATTTTCAGCGCCACTTCCACGGCCACTGAGCCAGAATCAGCAAAGAAAACCCGGCTTAACCCGGATGGAGCGATATGAGATAAGCGCTTGGCAAGCGTGAGTGCAGGCTCGTGAACCAAGCCGCCGAACATAATATGCGGCATCTGCTGCAATTGCTTGGCTACCGCTTGGCGAATGTGCGGGTGGTTATAGCCGTGGCAAGCGCTCCACCAGGAGGCAACGCCATCTATTAATTCACGACCATCGGCAAGGCGAATGCGGCACCCTTCTGTGTTTACCACCGGAAGCGGTGGCGGGGCGATCTGCATTTGAGTGTAGGGAAGCCAGATATGTGGCAATCCTTGGTCGTACCAGGAAGATTCCATATTATTCACCTACGATGCGCTTGGCAACATACGCTTCCAGTGCGGAAGTGTCAGTTTTCAGCACATGCGCTTCCGGCGTTCCCGCCACGTCGAGTGTGAGTGTGGGAACCGTTTCCGATGCCAATTGCGGCAATTGCCAGAGCGTGGTTAAGCGTAGGCTCCAGGGAATCAGTCGCCATTCACCGGCGAGCGTCCCAACTGCCGGCCCTGCCCGCAATTTCAAGCTTGGCGCATTGAGTATGCCTTGCAGCAGGTTGATATTGCCATCTATGCTCATCTCAGTGTTACCGGAGGGAAGGATACGTTCTACATTATTCACTACTTGCGCCACAGAGCTAGAGGTATTCACCGCATTTACCACACCTTGCAAATTAAAATGCGGAACGCTGACACCACGCGCAGCGATGATGAGTTTAGCATCGGCCTGTTCAATCCAGGACAGGAAATGAATACCGGAAGTTACTACCGTGCCGCTGATACTAATGCGGCCGTTAGGTTCACTTAGGTTACTGAAGCTGGATAAGAGCTCAGAAAGACCGGCATTGTATAAAGTAAAGCTGGCCGATAGACCGGGCACCTTTCCACCGAGCAAGGTTCCCGTTGCATCAATGCGCCCGCCAAAATGCTCAAAACTGAGTTTGGAGCACTGGAAACGCTCATTTTTTAAATCGCCCTCTAGCGCCAGATGCCCGTATCGCACACCTTGGTGGATAAATTCAGCGGCTTTTAGATTGATTTTTCCGGCCACACCAATCATCCAACCAAAATCAAACAACTTATCTGACCAGCGATGCTGTGCATCTGCCGTGTTGACCAGCGGCGTGGTAGCAACGGTTTCATTTTCTGAGAAATAGCCCGTGTCAAAAAATGGCGTCTCCAATTGTATGGCAATGTCTGCTGCTTCTTGCAGGGTGATCGCAATGCTGCCTTTTACATTGCCCTCGGGATAATGCATGTCGATATCACGCAAGCCCAATTGGTTTTGCTGCGCGTATAAGCGCATGGAAGCAGTATCACCACGCCGGTCCAGGAACGTGAAATTGTGCAGGCGAATTTTCAGGTCTATGAGGGGAGTTAGTTGGCGCAGCCAGTTGAAATCCACGTTGCTGTTTACGCGGAAAATAAAATCATGTGTGCCTTTGCGCTGCTGTTCCCCGCGCCAGGCGTTGCGAAAATAATCGAGGTTGATGTCTTTAAGCAATATATCAGCTTCAACGCGCGGTTTGTTTTCAAAATAGGTAACTAATCCACCTTGCAGATTTAATTCGCCTAGCATCACGTTAGCTTCAGATAGCCGCAATTGGCCGGAGGAAATGAACATATTGGAAGCGATGGAAAATTTACCAAAGCTTTGTTCAGGCAGGCTATTGGCAGCGGGGTCAAATAATGCAAGTAAGTTGCGCAAGCTCTCACCCTGGCCATTGGCCGTGTCAATGATTTCACCTTGCATGGCAACATCCCCATTTCCAGGCAATGCGAAATTAAGCTGATTGACCGTGAGCTTACCTTCTTTAAGCACCGTTTTGAGTGCAAATTTGGCGACATTGCGGCGTTCCATGGACAGCGTATCCGCGGTTACGTCCAAGGTTACATCATAATCCGCAGGCAATGCTTTTTCTTCCGTGGCATACACATTTTTTCCGCCATGCTCTGGGCTGGTAGCAGGTGAGGAAAATAACAAACTCAGCCATTCAATCGGCACGGCGAGTTTGGAGAAGGACAAGCTGAGCAATACATTGGCACGCTGACCAAGTGCGATGCCAACATCACCCTTCCCTGTGCCATCTGCCGTGGTGAATGCAATGTCGCTTATATGCAATATATTTTCAGCACGCGAGAAATGCAATGTGCCGTTAAATCCAACAGGATACGCAGGTGTATGCGCTGAATTTGCTGTTTTCTCCGGTGCTGGAGCTGCGCTTAGCAATGCCGCATCAGCAATTGCGGCATTCAGCGCACCGGCCAGTACCAGCGCTTCGCCATGGCCTTGCCAATTGCCCGCGAAATGCAGGAAGGTTTGTGCGTCATGCGCAATGCTTGCTTCTAATTTAGCACCATGAACATTGGCCTCCCATTGCAGGGGGATAGCACGATAACGGCCTTGGCCGTGTAAGACAAATCCTTCCCCATCACGTTTGCCGACCAGAGTAAATTGCTCAATGCGCTCAGATGCTTCACGGCTAGCATCCGAAAGAACAATGCGGCCATTATTGATGATAAACGAATTAAATTGCGACAAACCCGTAATATCTGCTCCCGCACTTAACCAGCCGATGACAGGAAGTGCATCTTCCGCACGTATTAATTCCAGCGCAGGACCATTTAACGCTAACGACGTTAGTACTGGCTCGCCGTTTACAATGCTTCCCCAGGAAAATCCGAGCACTAAATTTTCGGCCCGCAAGTGTGGTGCTTGCTCAGCGCCTGTGCCTTGCGGAATAATTTCTATCAGTGGCAAGGTAAGCGTAGGGGTAGGACATAAGGTAAAATATGGCGCGCCTTTAACAGTAAGCTGCTGACCTGTAATACGGTTGAGTTGATTTACAGCCACATCACGCATGTGTTCAGCAGGAAAGAACGCACCACCCCATAGCCAGCCTGCTCCAGCGAATACCAGCAGGAAAAACAGGGCGACCCATCGGCGATTGCGGCGTGGTTTACGTTTGCGATACATGCCTGTATTATTCTGAAAACAAAGAGATAATAAAGTCTTAAACTAAGGAGATAAGGTGGCGACTATTGCCGGCAATTCCATAGCAACAGCATGCACATACTTATCAAATAAAAATAAAGGGCTTTAAATTTTAGCCGCAACTGGAAAGAAATATCTTTATTTGCCAAAATATTAGACTATTTTCCCTTCCCCAGCAACGTAAAAATCTTTTGCTGCAGATGGTCTGTCTTAAATGGTTTGGAAATATAATCATCCATACCGCAAATCAGGCATTTTTCGCGGTCACCAGCCAATGCATAGGCCGTTATACCAATAATAGGCGTGCGTACGCCGCCGGATTGGCCTTCTTGTTTGCGTATAAGCTGGGTGGCACGGTAGCCATCCATTACCGGCATGTGCACATCCATCATGATTAAATCGAATGATTGCTGGGCTGCTTTAGCGATGGCTTCCTCACCATTATGCGCCACCTCGTAATGAAAACCCAGTTGCTCCAAAATGGTTGTGGCGACCAATATGTTCGGTTGATTATCTTCTACTAATAAAATTAATGGCGTTTTCTTGGTAAATTCTTGGCTTTTTTCTGGTGTAATACCTCCGTCAATGCAAGGGCTGCTTTCATCACGTGCTGCGTCGGCGCGTACTAACGGCAGGTAAAGGGTGAATACGGAGCCTTTTCCTAACTCACTAAAGAGCGTAATCATGCCATCCATTAATTCTACCAAGGCTCTGGTAATGGCCAGACCAAGCCCTGTACCACCATATTTTCGCGTGATGGAACTGTCGCTTTGCATGAATTTATTGAAAATTTCTTCCTGATGCTCAAGCGGGATTCCAATGCCGGTATCTGTAATGCTGATACAGATATTTTCTTCCGTCGTGACTTCGGATAATTTGCTGCTGATCGCAACATTCACGCTGCCTTGCTCGGTGAATTTGATAGCATTACTGATGGTATTCATCAGAATCTGACGCACACGCTTGGGGTCACCGATATAGTGGGTATGCATGCCTGGAGCGTAGACAAAATTCAAGGCAATGCTCTTTTCCTTCGCATTGATGGCAAGAATGGAAATCACTTCTTGCGTTAGCGCCTTTAGATCAAAGGTGATGCTATCCAAGGTGATGGTTTCACTTTCGATTTTAGCAATATCAAGCAAATCATTAATCAAGGCGAGCATGGACTCGGCACTGTTTCGCATGGTTTTGATAAATTCACGCTGTTTTTCGGGCGAAATACTCGCGCTGTCCAGTAAGCTGGTGATGCCAATGATCGCATTCATTGGTGTACGGATTTCGTGACTCATATTAGCCAGAAATTCCCGCTTGGCTTGGTTGGCTTTTTCTGCTTCGGAATAGGCAAGTTCTAATTGCGTATTGGCTTGGGCTAAGGCAGCGGTTCGCTCTTTTACGCGCTCTTCCACTTCCCTGTAGGTGCTTTGCAATTGTTGATTTACATGCTGCAATTGGCGTGGGCTTGGCAAAGTTAATAACTGCGGAAGAATTCGCCACATAACAAACCCTGTAAAAAGCGATGTTGCCGCAGTCAACGCTTTTACAATTCCCTCAACCCCATAATCCGGGTGCCACAAAACCCATATGCTAATAACGTGCGTGGTACCACATAGTAAAATAAAAGCACCGAATAGCACCAGAATATGACGAAACGGCATATCCGGACGTTTGCGTGCAAAATAGACCAGCACGAAGGGAATGGAATAATATGCCAATGCAATTAGCGCGTCCGAAATGACATGCGTCCATAAAATCGACGGTTCCCATAGGAAACAATGCCCATGGGGCATAAAATCTTCGGAAGAAAAAAATTCTCGCAGATCAAACATGCAGTCGCTATTTCACTGACGATAGAAGATATGTTGAGCATACGGATAAGGGACTATATTGCAACCTGAACATAGCTATTTATAACGCTATGGTCAGATTAATCCTTAATGCACTTTTTGTTTTTATTACCAAATACAGGCTTATTAATACGTATCATCTTCTACCTATAGTTATTCCACTTTACCATTATACATGGCTGCAAAGAGTGTTTTCTGCGCTTCCGGTGCTCACGTACACCTGTACGCTGCGCTCCGGTTCTCGAAAACACTATGTTCGTCTATGTATAATGTTAAATTGAAATAACTATATTAACACATGCCGCACTTAGGGTTAGGATTGGTAAACGTCATATTTATGAGATAAAATGATATATGCGGTTGCTATTTACTGGTTTATCAGTAAATTTTGCCTGTTGCGGGTGTGAGCGCGGTGTTACATGACCACGAGAAGTGTGATGCCTTGTTTATGCCCGCAATGATAAGCCCTTGATAAGAGGGCTTATTAATTTCCAAACGTAAATGCGTACGCCTCTAAGCCCGGGGCTTTTGCCTGAATTTCCACCACTCCTGACCCAGCGGAAGACTGATCTGCTACCGTGTATAACGTATTGCGGTCTACCGTAATATTGGCTGCAGGCACTCCATTGACTATCAACGAAACAGAAAT
>CAZGVV010000026.1:18962-19258 GCA_964529155.1 uncultured Rickettsiales bacterium | reverse complement strand
CACTTAATGTACCCAGCACCAAAAATACTTTTTTACCGCGGAAATGGAGCCGAAGCGCGGCATCTTTTTCAAGCGCAGTGATTTTTTCTGCTTCCACTTTCCATTTTCCATCTAATGCCCATGCGTCCGTGGCCAAGGTTGGCGGAAAATGGTAGGGTGCTTCCGCATCGCGCAACACCGGATCAACGCCCTGGTAGGAAGTTGCACGGCTGTAGCCAAGATACGTTTCCGCCGTCTGATCCGCAGCGAATGTTTCCGCTGGGATTCCGGCTTCTGCTTTATCTGTTAGACCAAGC
>CAZGVV010000026.1:14704-18952 GCA_964529155.1 uncultured Rickettsiales bacterium | reverse complement strand
GAATATTGTTTTCCGTTACATCATATTCGCCTTCACCAAAATGCGTATAAACCACCTTACCATTACGATCAATTAGGTAATGCGCAGGCCAATAAAGGTTGCGAAAATTCACCCAGGTGTTTAACCCGCTATCCAATGCCACGGGATACTGAATACCACGTTCAGCCACCGCTGCTTTCACGTTTTCCAGCTTTTTTTCAAACTCAAATTCCGGTGCATGCACGCCCACGATCACCAGTCCCTGGTCACGGTATTTTGCATCCCACGCCGTGAGATACGGCAACGTGCGAATGCAATTGATGCAGGAATAGGTCCAGAAATCTACCAGCACCACTTTCCCGCGCAGCGATTGCATAGTAAGCGGCGCTGAATTGATCCAGCTTTCAATGCCGACGATTTCAGGCGCGTCATACGTTGTATCCAGGCCATGCTGCAACATGAGGGGCCCGTCTGCTTGCGCATGCGGCGTTTCGGTATGGCGTGCAAAAAGCGCGTTGACGTCCGTGCCTGAGGCAATAAAAGCAACAGCAAGCAGGATGATAATACCAAAGGCCTTACGCACCGCTTCCGCATGTTTAGTAAAAAAACCAAGTTTGCCCATAATTTTTCTTCCCATTAACGCAATAAAAAGCATAGGAAGCCCAGCACCAAACGCAAATGCCAATACAATAAAAAGCCCCGCCAGGTCATTTTGCTGACGAATAACCTGAACCAATACGGCAGCAAGAATCGGCCCGGCGCAGGGCGTCCACACCAGGCCGATCAACCCACCAATAACGATGCCACTCAAGAACCCATCTTTGCCACCCGCAGAAATGGTGCTGCCTACATTTGCCGCGCCTTGCGTCCATTGGCTAAAGCGCCTGGAGAGAGGCTCCCATATGAGCACCACCCCAAATACTGCAAGCAATATGAGGGAGGCAAATTTTATCCAGTCTAAATCAATGTGCAGCGCCCCGACTAATTTGCGCGAAAGCATAGCAAACGCGCTAAACGCCAGTACAAATCCTAAAATAATTCCGAAAGGGCGTTTCCTGCCGCCTTCCGCCGAGGTAGAAAGTATCAACGGTAATACCGGCAAAATACAGGGGGATGCAATTAACGCCAGGCCTTCCACAAATGACAGGCCGATTTCTACGAGATTCATAATTTATGCTTTCGTTGAGACGCGTTACATTAGCGTTTATTTTACCGACGCCACGCCAATCCATACGCAATTGAATATGCCGTAAAAATCATCCTCGCAGGAACCCAGCCGACACTTTTCAAAATAAGGTGATAAGGCAGAAATCACTTCCTGCTCTGAAGAGAAGGCACATAACACATTCCCATTACGCAATTTATAAGGGTCATTGCGAATCTCATAATGGCCGTTTCCACGCGAAACAGCGCCTTCAAATAAATAGCTTTTTGTTTTTGGTATAGAGAAAATCAGCTGGCCACCCGGCTTCAGCACACGGGCGATTTCTTTGAGATTATCATTAAAACATTCTCCGCTGTTCACATAATAACAAGAATGGCATGCAAGAACATACTCAAAACAAGCATCCTCAAAGGGAATAGACGAATTGGAGCCTAGCGCAAGCGTCAGTGGGATATGTTCGAATCGTTCTTGAGCCGCTTTGACCATTGCTTCGCTGATCTCAGTTCCGTGAATGTGCATTCCCATGTCGTGCAACAAAGGAAAATTACGGCCGTCTCCAAACCCCAGGTCAAGCACGTTACTGCCGGGATAGGCGCTTTTATCCAACGTTAATTTTGGGTATTGCCCCAGAAAGGTCCGAATAACAAATTCAGTCGGATACAGATTAGCGATATGTTTTTGATGATAAAACTGAGAAAAACTTTCGGATATGCTCATGCGCCTATCATATATAGGCATTTTCACAAAGCAAGCGCGGCTTAAAATGCAGCGCTTTTCAAATCGGGGGAATATTATTTCCCAGGAATGAACCGCAATGCTGCTCCATTATTGCAATAACGTAAGCCCGTGGGTGCTGGACCGTCATTAAATACATGCCCATGATGTCCACCACATTGCGCGCAATGATATTCTGTGCGTGGGGCGATTAATTTATAATCCGTCGTGGTTTCAATATGCCCTGGCAGTACGTCGAAAAAACTTGGCCAGCCTGTGCCACTATCAAATTTATAAATAGAAGGAAATAACGGCAAATCGCACCCGACGCATACAAACATTCCGCTACGTTTTTCTGCATTTAATGCACTGGCAAAGGGCGCTTCCGTGGCCTCCTGGCGCAGCACAGCATATTGTTCCGTAGTGAGTTTTTTCCGCCATGCGGCATCTGATAAAGTAATTTTTTTGATGGCTTCGGCCGAAATGGCCGCCGGAATACGGATAAATTTACTTAAAATCAATAGACTAGCACAAGCCCCCATCAACCGAAGAAAAGTGCGCCGATGCATAAACTATTCCTCATCAAAGGATAGCTTTTATAATGCGTAAACGCTACTAAAGTAAAGTCTATACCATGTGCCCATAGCTCAGCTGGATAGAGCAACGGCCTTCTAAGCCGTAGGTCGGGGGTTCGAATCCCTCTGGGCACGCCATTCTGTACACTGGGGTATTTTCGCCAGTACGTCGAAGGGTTTTCGCAAGGAATAGAAAAGCGTTGCGCCCTGCATATCCAAGTTCGCACATAACAGGGTAATCAGTTTACGTTTTTGCTCAATATTGGCACGGGCAAAACATTCCGCTGCCTTTGATGTTAAGCCAAGCAAGACTGACAGCGTATAATTGAAGGTTTCGTCGGCTTTCGTGTGGGCAGATAGGGGCAGTTCGTCCAAGAATTCCTGTTTCAGGATATCACCTGCATGGGGGTTGTGTAACCATTTCTCAGCCATAAACACATCATTTTAAGAGACATCATCTCGTGTCAAAAAATCCCTTATGGCATCTGTTATCCCTTCCTGCAGGGAGGTGTGCGACTCCCAGCCCAGAGATTTTATTTGGCTAATATCCAGTAGTTTTTGGGGCGTGCCATCGGGTTTAGACTGATCGAATATTATATTGCCGGAAAAACCACTTATTTCTTTTATCAATTCAGCCAATTCTCTAATCGTTACATCATAACCAACACCGATATTAATAAGTGGGGGCTGAGTACCTGCACTTTGCGGGGAGGAATTACTTAGAAGCGCAGCAAATTTATGATCTGGCAGATTCATTAGAAACAGACAGGCAGAAGCAAGATCGCTACTATGCATAAACTCTCTTCGTGGTGTACCACTGCCCCATACCACTACTTCTTTATCACCCCGCCTGGCTGCTTCGCAGAATTTACGTATTAGCGCTGGAATCACATGAGAATTTTGCGCATGATAATTATCTCCAGGGCCATAAAGATTGGTAGGCATCACTGCCAGATATTGCGTTTTATATTGCCTATTATAACTCCAGCACATTTCTATGCCGGCAATTTTAGCTACTGCGTATGGCCGGTTAGAAGGCTCTAACGGACCGGTAAGCAAATATTCTTCCTTCATGGGCTGAGGGGCCAATTTGGGATAAATACAGCTGGATCCTAAAAATAAAAGTCGCTTGACGCCATGAAGATAGGCGCTGTGAATAACGTTAGCCTGAATCGCAAGATTTTCATAAATAAATTCTGCCGGATAGGTGCTGTTCGCATGAATGCCCCCCACTTTGGCAGCAGCTAAAAATACATATTCCGGCTTTTCTGCGGCAAAGAACTGTTCTACTTCTGACTGGCGAGTTACGTTTAGCTCTGTTCGCGTACGCGTAATAAGATTAGTATAGCCCTGTGCTGTAAATGCTTGCGCAATAGCTGAGCCCACCAATCCACGATGCCCGGCAATATAAATTTTGGCGTTCTTATGCATAGGTCACTCATGGTAATCATAAGTGGAAAAGCCATGCTTCTTCACCAACTCATCTCGCTGCGCGGCTTTAAAGTCTTCCTCTGCCATTTCACGCACCAATGCTTCAAAGCTGGTTTTTGGCTCCCAACCCAATTTTTTTCTGGCTTTGCTGGCATCGCCTAGCAACGTTTCTACTTCTGTGGGGCGGAAATAACGCGGGTCAATCCGCACAATAGCTTTCCCAGTGCCGTCATATCCCACTTCATCAACATCGCTGCCTTTCCAGGTGATTTTTATGTCCAGCACCGTTGCAGCCGCTTCGATAAACTGACGCACACTATATTGCTTGCCAGAGGCAATCACAAAATCTTCCGGCACTTCTTGTTGTAGCATTAGCCACTGGGC
>CAZGVV010000026.1:12503-14694 GCA_964529155.1 uncultured Rickettsiales bacterium | reverse complement strand
CCCGCGCATGCCCCCAATCGCGCTTGGCGTTGATATTCCCAAGATAGAGACAGTCCTGAAGCCCAAGCTTAATTCGCGCCAGCGCTCTGGTGATTTTGCTCGTTACAAATGTTTCGCCACGAACAGGCGATTCGTGATTAAATAAAATGCCATTACACGCATAAATTCCATAGGCCTCACGGTAATTCACAGTAATCCAGTATGCATAAAGCTTTGCCGCGGCATAAGGGCTGCGCGGATAAAATGGCGTGGTTTCTTTTTGCGGTGTTTCCTGAACCAAGCCATAAAGCTCTGAGGTACTGGCTTGATAGAACCGCGTCTTCTTTTCGAGCCCCAGGATACGGATTGCCTCCAATATCCTTAATGCACCCAGTGCATCGGAGTTTGCGGTATATTCCGGTTCTTCAAACGACACTGCCACATGGCTTTGCGCCGCCAGGTTATAAATCTCATCTGGCTGCACTTGCTGAATAATCCGGATAAGACATGAGCTATCAGTTAGATCGCCATGATGCAAAATAAAGCGCTGCTTCTTTTCGTGCGGATCTTGATACAGATGGTCAATACGCCCTGTGTTAAACAACGACGCACGACGCTTAATGCCATGGACTACATACCCCTTACTTAATAGAAACTCGGCAAGATAGGCGCCGTCCTGCCCTGTAACTCCGGTGATAAGCGCTGTTTTAGACATTTTTTCTACCATAATTATCTTCCAATCGCGTGATATCGTCCTCACCTAGATAGCTGCCTGATTGCACTTCTATGATCTCTAGCGGCTTATCTCCGGGATTAGCAACGCGATGAATTTCGCCCAGTGGTATATAGGTGCTCTGATTTTCATGCAGCATAATTATTTTATCCTTGCATGTTACTTCTGCCGTACCAGAAACCACGACCCAATGTTCTGCACGGTATTTATGCTTTTGCAAGGAAAGAGACGCATGCGCGCGCACCATGATTCGCTTTACCTTAAAGCCTGATCCCTCATCAATACTATCATACCACCCCCAGGGGCGATGGACTTTCCGGTGCCGTATATGCTCTTCCCGCGCCCGGCCTTTCAACTCAGCAACGGCTTGTTTCACTTCCTGACTGCGAGATTTATCAATAGCAAGTACCGCATCTGCCGTCTCTATCACAGCAATATTAGATAACCCGACCACGCTTACCAGACGGTTACTGCTGTAGATAAATACATTTTCTCCGTTCTTTACCAAACCATCCCCAATAATAGCATTTCCTGCTGCATCTTTGTCTGCATATTGCCACACAGATTCCCATGAACCAAGGTCACTCCAGCCAGATGCAAGAGGAATGACGCGTAAATCAAACACTCCCACGCACTTCTCCATTACCGCATAGTCTATGGATTCGGCAGGAACATGCGCAAAAGAAGCTTCATCAGGCCGAATGAACGCCTGATCGATTGTGCGCTTTGCCCAGGAATGACTTACTTCCTCTAAAATATCCGGGCAAAATCTTGCTATTGCAGCAAGCCACAACGAAGCTCTAAGTACAAAAATTCCACTATTCCAGAAATATCCGCCTTCCTGGAGGTAATTAAGGGCGGTTTTGATATCTGGCTTTTCTACAAACGCATCTACGACGCCATCGGAGGCTTTAATATATCCATATCCTGTTTCCGGGGCATTTGGTGTAATGCCAAGAAGGCATATCGCTCCATCATTAGCTAAGCTTATTGCCCGCGTGATGGTCTGTATAAATGCTTCATTATCTAATATTATTTGATCAGCAGGCGTGACTACAAGTATGGGATCTGCGCTGTTTTCTGATGCCGCCAACGCAGCCAGCGTCAGTGCGGGTGCCGTGTTCTTTCCGCATGGCTCAAGTAGTATCGCATCCGCATTAATCCCGGCATCTTGGAGCTGCTGCATAATTATAAAACGGTGATCCTCATTTCCGACCACAAGAGAATCGCCGTATTTGAGCAAACGCTCGGCAGCTAACTGGAAGAAACTTTTGTTGCCAAATATATTTAAGAATTGCTTAGGCAGATCGGTGCGTGAAAGTGGCCACAACCGTGTACCGCTTCCTCCGCATAAAATCACTGGTTTAATAGAAAGACTCATGGGGAAATATGTTACTTTTTATATAAGCACACTGAAATAAACCTGCACCAGCCTAACTGGCCTTTAATTGTAAAAACTCTTGCAAAATTAGGAATATA
>CAZGVV010000026.1:7751-12493 GCA_964529155.1 uncultured Rickettsiales bacterium | reverse complement strand
ACAAGTAGCCGATCAGCAAGCAATATAATGACGGGCGCATTTGATTGCCGCCTAAACCAGCAAGACTTACACGTCAATTCTCTCACTTTTTTACGCTTTTCTTGGCTCAGATACACTTGAAATTATGCTTATCGGCTTCCGCCTTACGTATGCACAAGCTTTTTGCCTTGTTATTTCTTCTCCTATTTGACCCTAATTTTTAAATATATCCTCCCCCTATTCAAGGAAGTGATAATGAGCTCAATCTGCAACCACATGCAGGATTAGTTGCCCTAACATAGGCCAGTTCTATATTGACAACGCTACTTTTTACTGTCAGTTCTGGCGTCCTAGGTACTTGGATACAGGTGGTATATAGCTGTTATACAAAGAAACTTCAGAGCATTTACATGCACATGCAATCGAAACCCTCCCTGCGCCTTTTTCTTGGTCTTTAGGGCGTTTCAGTAAAAGCCACATAAGACTGGTGTCAGCGCATTGTTTGGGAGAGACCAATGAAAATTCTTAAAAGATTTGATTCCCCCCCTCACATTAAAGTCTATGCTCAGCGCTATCCTGTGGGCTGGGTTCCGGACTGTTTGCTTGGCGCCGCTTCGCAACTGATTTCGTGGGCGCGTGCACAGATGAATATTAGAACAACCTAACTAATGGGCAAACCGTGTTTATCCCCATTTATGAACCTCTGCTGGATGAATCTGAGAAGCGCAATGTTGTTGCCGCACTTGATAGTGGGTGGATTTCATCACGAGGTGCATTTGTCGATCAGTTTGAAAAAGAATTCTCACATGCGGTAGCCATTCCTCATGCCACAAGCTGCACCAACGGAACGGTAGCACTTCATCTTGCCATTTGCGCCTTAGGTATTGGTTCCGGAGATGAGGTGATTGTCCCGGATTTTGGATATATATCGGTTGCCAACACCGTTGTGCATGCTGGAGCAAAACCCGTATTCTGCGATGTGGATCTGGAAACCTGGCAAATTTGTCCCGCAAGTGCGGCAAATTGCATCACTCCGCGCACAAAAGCAATAATAGCGGTTCATACCTATGGCGGCGTTGCCCCCATGAACGCATTGCGTAACCTGGCAGATAAAAACGGGCTGAAACTTATTGAAGATTGCGCAGAAGCGATCGGCAGTAAGTACCAAGGGAACCATGTAGGCAGTATAGGCGAATTATCTGCGTTTAGTTTTTTTGGCAACAAAACCATTACCACGGGAGAAGGCGGTATGGTGGTCAGCACTTCCGCCGAATATATACAGCTTGTCAGGCGACTGAAGAATCAGGGAGTGATGGAGGGACATCGCTATATTCATGACATCGTGGCCTATAACTACAGGATGACGAATGTTGCTTGCGCCATCGGCTGTGCGCAATTAGCTAAATTAGATTCCATACTCCATGCGAAAAAAAACATATGGTCACGTTATGTTGAACATCTTGCCAAAACTCCATTGATACCTCAGCACTTTGCAGAAGATACTACACCAAGCCACTGGCTATGCTGTTTTATAGTACCCGATAAAGGCCAATCAGAGCGCCTCACAGCGGTTCTAGCAGAACAAGGAATTGAAACGCGCCCAGGGTTTGGCGTTATGTCGCAAATGCCGATGTACAAGGCACATGGTGGCGCAGCTAACCCGAACAGTGTGGCGCTGGCAGATTCTGTAATCTGCCTACCGAGTTACCCGGGGCTATCTGCCGAAAATCAAGACGTCATCATCCATGCCATAAACAACTATTTTGGAAATTAACATTGCAATATTTTACTACGGCAAATCACTATTATTACCAAAAAAATACCAAGCAGCTGGTTTCATGATGGAGTCCCCGATAAAATAATATGCCGATATGATTCTGGTCGCTTTTCTCCTGAAAAAATGCCCTGGCTGGGCTCCTGCACATCCTGCATTGTTCCTTAATCGTGAGGTTTATAAAAAAATTGGCGACTATAAAACGGATTACAAAATTGCTGCAGACTTTGATTTTATTGTCAGGGCATTTGTACGTACGAATATTCGTTACAGACATTTTCCTGAGATATTAGTGAGGATGCGTTTGGGCGGGGCCAGCACGGCGGGATGGAGGAGTACTCGGCTTGGTAATAAAGAAATCCTACGCGCATGCAGAGAGAATGGCATTTCCACAAACTTGCTAAAAATATACAGTAAATACCCAGCCAAAATATTCGATTGCTTTAGACGTCATTAGATTTTGTTCCAGCCAGTGGCTTTTTACAGGTATGTGGATGTAAAATAGAAGTGAACCTGCCAGTTGACCCCCCTGCCCCAATCTTCTAGAAGAAACCATGCCTAAACCGCTTCTTCCCTCCGGATGTTATGATTTACTGCCGCCTTATGCCCACCAGGACATGGCGCTGCAGATGACATTGCTTGGGACGTTTGAGGCATTTGGGTATGTGCAGGTCGCCCCTCCTTTGTTGGAATTTACTGACAGTTTGCTTGCCGGGCGTGGGGCTGCACTTTCCAGCCAGGTCTTTCGTGTAATGGACCCTAACGCTCATAAAGTGATGGGCCTGCGTGCGGATTTAACCATGCAGATCGCCCGTATTGCTGGCACGCGCTTAGCAGCAGCTCCACGGCCCTTACGCTTATGCTATGCGGGCAGTATTTTGCGTATGCAGCCTAAAGCGCCGCGCAACACACGGCAATTGCGCCAGGCCGGCATCGAATTAATTGGCGCAGCTTCGGCGGAAGCGGATGCCGAGGTGATTCGCGTGTCCGTGGATGCCTTACGTCGGGCGGAAATCGGCGCGTTTACGATTGATTTGAATCTGCCAATCCTCGCCTCTGCCCTATGCATCGAAGAAGCGACGGACCCCGAGCGGGCAGCGGAAATTTACAGCGCCATTGCTTATAAGGATGCCGATGGACTGCGGAAAATGAAACTGAGCCACGGCCCGCAACTAGCCGCTTTGGTGGAAATCGCAGCACCTGCACAGGAAGCGCTTGAAGCGATTGCGCGCCTCAAATTACCAAAAGAATTGCGCGAGCTGGCCAATCAATTGACGCAAGTTATTAAGCTGCTAGCACCGCTGGAGCGCGACGGCATTGTGATTAGTGTAGACCCTGCCGATGCACGCGGACTGGAATACCATACCGGCATTACCTTCTCATTCCTCACCGCAGACAAAGAGCTGGGACGCGGTGGGCGGTATCGTTTAGAAACCGGTGAGGAAGCAACGGGTGCAACGCTCTATATTGACGCATTGCGCGGTTTGTTGCCGCCATACCAATCACCCAAACGCGTGTTGGTGGCAGGTGACGCCGAAGTGCCGGAAGTTGCCTCGTTGCAGGATGCTGGGTTTATTACACTGATTGCTCTTAGCGAATTTGGCGCAAGCCCGGAAGAGGCCACGCGCCTTGGCTGCACGCATTATTATAAAAGCGGCGAGCTTAAAGCGGTTTAGCGCGTTTCGGCCACACGGAGCGCAATACAGCGATCACGAACATAAGCCCGCCGATAATGGCGAGTAAACCACCAAGGCCCATTAATCCCATAGCGGCACGAGCCGCGTTAAGCCCACCTTCCAGCGCACCGGGTGTTTTGCGCAGCACTCCGTAACCGCCGCTCCAGGCAAGCCCGCTAATGTGTAGCGCCTGTCCGATTCCAAGCACTACGGGCTGCCACCGGGCCAGGCGGGTGCCTGCCATATCCGCATAACCAAACCGTGGCAAATAGACATAGGCCAGCCCCATAAATGCAATGGTAATAGCCACTATTTCACCGTGATAATGCGCAGGAATGGTGACGTTCTGGCCGGAAATCATTACCCCCAGTACACCACCATAAATAAACAACGCCAGCGATACCACCAATGAGGTAAATAGCGCCCGCTCACGCGAGGCAGGAATGGCAAGATGACGAATCACCCATAAACATCCCAGTGCCGGTCCCACGCCGCCGATACTCATTACCCCACGGGTAAACCACAGCCGAAATTCCGGCGTGGCGATGCCGTGCATCATGTAAATAATCGGTGCAGCCAGTGCGGCCAGAAAGCTAATGGCAAAGGCCGCGCTGACCCATTTTCCGGGAACCGTGCCAGGGCGCAGCAAGCACACCAACACCAGCCACGCAACAATGGCCAATTGCCCGTATGCCAATTGCAGCACATGGCCGCCGCCCCAGAACAGCATGTCATAATATTGCTGCCCCTCGATCACATGCGGCATCAACGGGGCTGACCAGGCAAAGCATACCAGGGCAATAAGCGTAATGATGGCGGTGCTGTATAATCCAACGCCGAACGCCCCGCGGGCATTTGCCGTCTGCAAAAAATAATGCAGCAATTGCAATGCAACGCCACATCCAACCAACAGAAGACTCACGAAAAATAGCGGGCTGGCGATAACGGGAATGTAATTGCTCATCAATGCTTCCGCGCCAGTAAACGGCGATAACGCAATACCCACCGCCCCCAATGAAAAGCTTATCAATGCGGCCGTTTCCACATAAGGAATCCGCAGCCAGGGCGTGCCGCGTGCCGCTTCTGTACTCCACAACATGCAGGCGATGGCAAGAAACCATACTAATACGGAAAGATCGACATGCGCCACTAATGCGGTATGAAATAGGCTTGCAAATAAAGGCAATGCAGACAGTGACGGCGTGCGCGCAATCACCAAAATGATAGCCAGCAAACCGGCTAAGGCCAATGCACCGACACCGGCGAATAACCATAGGCGGGAAAGTGGTTTTGTTTTGATCGAGGGTTTGCTA
>CAZGVV010000026.1:272-7741 GCA_964529155.1 uncultured Rickettsiales bacterium | reverse complement strand
CAAGAATTATCCCATGATGCACACAAACACAATGCTCAACCCCACGCAGGCAAAAGCCGTCAGCCGCTGGCTCCTGCTTTGCGCCTTGCTGGTGGCGTTGATGGTGGCGGTGGGCGGCTATACGCGCCTGTCAGGGTCCGGGCTTTCCATCACCAGCTGGAAACCGCTGCATGGGATAATACCCCCGCTGTCTCATATGGCATGGGAAGAAGAATTCGCCGCGTATCGCGCCACGCCCCAATTTGCTAAAATTAACCCTGATATGAATATGCTCACATTTCAGGAGATTTTCTGGCCGGAATTTCTGCATCGTTTGCTAGGTCGAACGGTGGGGATCGTATTTTTTCTTCCATTTGTAGGATTTGCCCTGCGCCGCACTTTTTCACGAAAATTTGGCGTTCGCCTGCTGGCTATCTTTGCGCTTGGCGGTTTGCAGGGCGTCATGGGGTGGTACATGGTAAAAAGCGGGCTGGTGAATGACCCGTATGTCAGCCACCTCCGGCTGGCACTGCATTTAAGCCTGGCGTTTGCCTTATTCGCCCTTTTGCTATGGAGTGCGCTGGATGTGAGGGGGTTGAAAAATACCACCCCAAACCCAAAAACGCGCACCCCTCTGGCTATTATTCTTACCCTGCTCTGCCTGCAGATTGTTCTGGGCGCATTCCTCGCGGGGCTGCATGGAGGATTGATTTATAATACTTTTCCAACCATGAACGGGGTATTTCTCCCTGAGGAAGCATTGCAAGCACCCTTTTTGCACAACATTGCCACCATTCAATTCCTCCACCGCTGGCTGGCGGTGATAATCATTCTCAGCTATGGTTTCTGGTGGTTTGCCGGGAAGCTTTATGCTATGAAAGGCATGCTTGGTACGGTACTGGTTGCGTTGCCGCTGGTCGCATTATTGCAGGTTGGACTTGGCATCATGACACTGCTGCTGCAAGCGCCGCTTTTTCTGGCACTTGCGCATCAATGCACCGGCCTTGTTTTGTTTGCCTTAACGGTAACCGCCTTACATGGACTATGCCATGCCGCTGACGCTCATCAAGCCACTCCCCGTTGATTACGAACAGCATTTCGCCATTGCTATTGACCGCATTAAAGCGGAAGGGCGTTACCGGGTGTTCAATGATTTGGAGCGCCGCGTTGGCTTTCACCCTCAGGCACGCAGCCATGTCACAGGCCGCAATGTTACCGTGTGGTGCAGCAATGATTACCTTGGCATGGGCCACAATGCGGAGGTGATGGCCGCCATGCATGACGCCCTTGCCCGTTACGGTGCAGGCGCAGGTGGGACTCGTAATATTTCAGGAACCCATCATTTAATGGTGGAACTTGAAGCACTGCTTGCGGATTTACATCGCAAGCAAGCCGCGCTGGTATTTACCTCTGGTTATGTCGCCAATGACGCCACGCTTTCTACCTTAAGCGCGATTTTGCCTAACCCGGTTATTTTTTCCGACGCGTGCAACCATGCATCGATGATCCACGGCATTCGTCATAGCCAGGCGGAGAAGCATATTTTCCGGCACAATGATTTGGCTCATCTGGAGGAATTGCTCGCCGCCACTGACCCAACGCGCCCTAAAATCATCGCTTTTGAATCGGTCTATTCCATGGAAGGCGACATCGCGCCGATTGCTGCTTATTGCGATCTGGCCGCCCGTTATAATGCGATCACCTATCTGGACGAAGTACATGCCGTAGGCATGTATGGTGCCCGGGGAGCAGGTATTGCGGAGCGCGAGGGAGTGATGGACCGCGTCACCATTATTCAAGGTACGCTGGCCAAAGCGTATGGCGTAATGGGCGGATATATCACCGGCAGCCGCGCCTTTGTGGATGCCATTCGCTCCTATGCACCGGGATTTATTTTTACCACCACCATCCCCCCCGTACTCGCCGCCGGCGCCATCGCGGCTATTCGTTATTTAATGGAATCCGATGCGGAGCGCAAAGAACAGCAGCATAATGTCAGCGTGCTCAAAGACATGCTATATCGTACGCATATTCCGGTAATGCATACGGAAAGCCATATCATTCCGATTCTGGTGGGTGATGCCACACTTGCGCGGCAGGCATCGGACATGTTGCTGCATAATTTTGATATTTACGTGCAGCCGATCAATTACCCCACCGTTCCGCGCGGGCTGGAGCGTTTGCGCGTAACGCCCACACCGCAACACACCAGTGAGATGATGGTGGAGCTTACGCGTGCACTGGCCTGGATTTTCGAGCGACTGGATATTAAGCGCGCCGCATGATTACAGGACAAAAGGAACTGGTGATTAAAGTAGTGGCGATGCCGGGGGATACTAACCCGGACGGCGATATGTTTGGTGGCTGGATTTTGAGCCAGATGGATTTAGCCGCGTATTTGCACGCACGCAAAGTAACGACGAACAAGGTGGTGACGGTAGCCATCGATAATTTTGTTTTTCACCAGCCGGTGTTTGTAGGCGATTGCCTTGTTTGCTATGCAACCATTGAAAAAATAGGGCGCACCAGCATTACGGTAAAAATCGAGGCGATTGTCGAGCGTAAAGAAAGCCACAAGCAGGAACAGGTCACAGAAGGCCGCTTCGTATTCGTAGCCATCGGGCCGGACCGCAAACCGGTGGCGATAGCGGTGTAATTATGGCCCTTAATCCCGAATGGATCAGTGCTGTCGCCGGCACACTTACGACGCTTGCATATGTGCCGCAAGCGGTAAAGACATTACGAACACGAGATACATCAAGCTTATCACTCGGCATGTATGTTGCCATTGTTACCGGTCTTGCCCTATGGGCGATTTATGGCTGGATGATTGGCAGTATGGCGCTTTTACTGGCCAATCTTATTACTTTTATGTTAGCCGCAACTATTCTGGTTATGAAGCTGCGTTGCGGCTGAGTTTGCGGTAATAAGCAACGCCTAGCGGAATAGAAATCAAATATAACATTCCAAGGCCACATACTGTGCCCCATGGCTCAATGATAAATAATGCCACAAGCCCTGCGCAGATAACGGTTACCGGCAAAATCAATTCTGGCTTAATGCGGATATGTTTAGCGGCAAACGTTGGAATGCGGCTGGCCATGAGTCCTGCCATGACGAATACGTGCAGTGCCACCAACCAGGTCGGCAACGCTAAATCGCCTTCAAAATGTAAATAGGCTACCAGCGGCAACAAACATAAGATTCCACCAGCAGGTGACGGAACACCGGTAAAAAATTGTTTTTGCCAGCTGGCCTGTTTGTTTTCCATGATGCCGGTGTTAAACCGCGCCAAACGCAAGGCGCAGCATATGGCATAAAACAACACGACCGCCCAACCAATGCCTTTGATGTCATGCAGTTGCCACAAATACATTACCAACGCCGGGGACACGCCGAAACATACAAAATCGGACAATGAATCCAACTGCGCGCCAAAAATGGAAGTCGCACCCAGTAACCGCGCAATACGGCCATCCATGCCGTCAATGATGGCGGCAGCAAGTATAAACGCCACAGAGAATTCCCATTTTTCTGCCAACGCAAACCGGACGGCAGACAGGCCGCAGCAGAGACCTGCGATGGTTATTAAATTAGGAAAAAGTCTGGATAAGGGCTGTGTGCGCCGGAAACGCCGGGTTTGTCGTTCGTTTTCTTCGCGGAAGCGGGGCATGCTAATGCCGCACTCCGACACGGGCCGCTTCCGTGCTGCTCAAATCGGCCAATATGGTTTCACCCCCCACCATCACCTGACCTACCATCACTTGCGGCACGACGCCCGGTGGCAGATATACATCCACCCGACTACCAAAGCGTATAATCCCCAGACGCTCGCCGGTTTTCACACTCTGGCCTTCTTTCAGGTCGCACACGATGCGGCGCGCCACCAACCCTGCGATTAAAACCACTCCCAGATCACGGCCATCTGGCATGGTAATGCGGATCAGCTGGCGTTCATTGTCCTCACTGGCTTTATCCAGCGAAGCATTAACGAACGTACCTGGCACATAATGCAATTTCGCTATGCTGCCTTCATGGGGAATGCGGTTCACGTGCACATTGAATACGCTAAGAAAAATGCTGACTCGTACGCGTTCTGCCGTGCCGATTTCCATTTCCGCAGGCGGAACTACGGAGGTAATGTTGGAAACTATCCCGTCCCCGGGGCTGACCACCAGCCCTTCACGGATTGGAGTAACTCGGTATGGGTCACGGAAGAAATAGACACACCAAAGCGTTAGCACTAACCCTATCCAGCCAAATGGCGCCCAGAACAAGGCCAATAGCAGACTCACTCCCGCAAACAGCGCGATAAATGGCCAGCCGGCGCGGTGAATTGGCGGGATGCCATCTCGGATAGATTGAACTACGGAATTCTCAATTTTTAACATAAATATGGAGATAGCAGCTTTGCGCTGGTTGACAAGTAAATAAATAGGCGGGACAACAGCGCATGGCTGACGTTCTCTCTGAAATCTGCGCCCACAAGCGTGACCATATCCGCCGCCGCAAACAACAGCGCAGCGAAAGCTCGCTGCTGGCAGATGCCCATTCCATGCCCGCGCCACGTGGTTTTCAACGAGCATTAGAAGCCAAACGCAAAACAGGCGGGTTTGGTTTAATTGCTGAAATCAAAAAAGCAAGTCCCAGCAAAGGCATTATCCGCATAGATTTTCAGCCTGAATATCTGGCGGAAGCCTATGCAACCGGCGGCGCGGCGTGTTTATCCGTGTTGACGGATGTACCGTATTTTCAAGGTGCGGATGAGTATCTGCACCAAGCACGCGCCGCATGCGACTTGCCGTGTTTACGCAAGGATTTTATGCTCGAGCCGTATCAAATTATCGAATCACGCGCATTGGAAGCAGACTGTATTCTCCTCATCATGGCCGCGCTATCCGACGCCCAGGCCGCTGAGCTTTTTCACGCGGCACAAAGCCTGATGCTCGATGTGCTGATTGAAGTACATGACGAACGTGAACTGGACCGGGCGCTTACGCATCTGCCGGATGCCAAGATGATCGGCATCAATAACCGCAATCTGCGTACGTTTGAGGTATCGCTAAAGACCTCGGAATATTTAGCGCGCCTGTTACCGCCAGCCATCCACGTCGTCAGCGAAAGCGGCATTTTCACGCATGACGATATGACACACCTCTCCAGCCACGGCATTACCAGCTTCCTTGTGGGCGAAAGCCTGATGCGGCAATCGGATGTGGCAGAGGCGACAAAGCGGTTACTGGAGAATTAATATTGCTGATAAAATCTATAGTTTCTCTTCCCTTGCGTATTTTTTTATTCTAAATTTCTTCCCATGGATCTTCTTTTCACCCATTGGCTAGACCTCGTCGCCTTCCTGTTTTTTGTCGCGTCGTGGACTGCTTATACGCGCTATGCCGACCGTCCCGGGCAATCCAATTTGCTGGCTGCCACCAGCCGTTACCGGTTGGAGTGGATGCGGGAAATGCTCAAGCGTGAGCAGCGGACGATGGATGCTATCATGGTCGGCAACCTTTCGCGCAGTATCACGTTTTTTGCCAACACCACCATCTTTATCCTGCTTGGTCTTATGACCATGCTCGGCTACCATGACCGTGCCAGCGCAATTATCGACGCGATTCCGTTTGCGACCCAAGCCAGCGGATTTTTGTGGGAAGTAAAAATCTTCCTGCTGATCCTGATTTTTATCTATTCGTTTTTCAAATACACCTGGTCCATGCGGCAATATAATTATGCCGGTATTTTTATCACCGCCGCACCCAGTGCCCATGACCGTGTGTCAGAACATGAGCGCATTGCACAAAAAGGCGCGGCGTTGGTGGCCAATGCGGCGCGGCATTTCAATAACGGGTTACGGGCATATTATTTCGGGCTGGCGGCGCTTGGGTGGTTTATTCATCCATTGGCGTTCATTGGCGCAACTGCCTGGGTGGTGTATGTAACCCACCGCCGCGAATACCGATCCAGCACACTGGATAATCTGGCGAAATAATGAGTAACAACGTTTTTTCGCGGGTATTGCGTATACTGGGCTTGGGTCCACCGATGGATGCCCAGCTCGTGCCGCTGGAGACCTATCGCCGCGAAGAACGCATCGCGCGCTGCAATGGAATCGACCCACTGGAAACCGTAGTTGCCTATGCGCAAAACTCCCTGGTCTACACTTCCGATAACCGCATTATCGAGGCAGATGCCGCGACATATGATGCCACACCGATGAATGATCGTGTAAATAAATTTGGCAAGGCCTATGCCTCTAACATGCCGTTGCTGCTGCATAAGCAATTAGCCGATGTGGTGGTGGATGCAGCGGTCGATTTATATCATCATAACCCTGACCACCGCCTAAGACTTCGGGTCTATGATGGACTGCGCACCGTAAACGCCACTGAACGGCTAATAAACGATGCTGACCCCCAATGGCTGGCGGACGGCTTACTCGCTGCACCGGGCAAAAGCGCCCATAACCGGGCGCTGGCAGTGGATAGTTCACTTGTAGATTCCGAAGGTCGTGAAATTGAGCGCTTTGATAATCTAGATATGAAAATTAATCACCGCGATTATACGGGCGCAAGCATTACCCCTGAGCAACGCGAAGCACGACTCCTCAAAGAACGCGCATTTCAGCGGGCTGCAATCAAACATGGGCTGGCACTGGCCCCCCTGCAGAGTGAATATTGGGACGACCGAGTCCCGGGCTCGGAAGCGGATTTATGGCGCGTGATCGCTTCCCTCGCCCGCTGCACTGGCCAGCCGCAACCTGAACAGCGTGCCGATAATTACCCGGCCTTTTGTGCACAGTGGAAAGCACTCAACCAAAACGGGGCCCTTATTACGTTATTTGGCCCAGAGGCTGCACACCCACCGATCAAAGAAGCCATTGTATTTCATGAGTATCTTCCTTCCATATATGACGCCGATATTCAGAAAATCCACCCCAGGCCTTCGCTGGCGGTTGCAATTTAAATAAGTTTTTAGCTTAATTTTAGGCGATTCTTAATCTACGCCCCCTAGAATCAGCCATATTCTTTCTATTAATCAGGGGTATTAGCGTGCTCGCTACATAAAACGATGTCGATTAAACATAAGCTCACCCTCACTATTATGGGTATTAGCATCGCCGCGGTGGTTCTCACCGTTTCGGCGATCATGACGTATTTGATTTATGATATGCGCAAAAGTACGGCCCAGGAGCTCGGTGTAACCGCCGCTATCACCGGCGACCGTAATTCCGCTGCGCTTTTATTCCTCGACGATGACAGAGCGCGTAAAAATCTGGACATCTTCCGGCTCAACCCTTCTATTCGCGTCGCCTGCATATACGATACGCGTGGTCTATTATTCGCCGGTTATGAAGCAGAAGCATCCGATCATTGCCCCCCACAAACGACCCAGGCCGAACCAAAGCCGGACATGCTTACGGTTATCCAAGGCATTTTAAACAATGGTGCATCCGTGGGCACGGTGCTTATTACTTCTGACACTCGCCA